>NZ_FOJQ01000039.1 GCF_900111795.1 Anoxybacillus pushchinoensis
TCTATCCTATTTTCAGCAAAATATAGTTAAGGCGATTCATCTCCCACTTACTCCGCTTCGCTTCGTTGAAGTGGGAGTCTTCTCGCCTAATTAAGATAAAAGCGTTTGGATCAATTTCGTATACAATCGATTAGAAAAAGTATGATCAAGAATAAGGGCAATACCGATTATCCCGCCGTCAATGATTTCATTTGGAACTAAAAACAACTCGATCGATAGCGCTTGCAAGCGTTGCACCGATCGTCATCATGACAACGCGATATAGTAGATGACTTACTGTTTCTTTTTTTGTGCTCCCTTTTCATCCGAATCTCCCCTTTCATTTATTTCATTATACCATCGCACATCTTCTCCTTCTTTCTCATATCGTAAAACAAGGAGGGATGCTTCGTGAATGTATATCATAAAATTGTCCAACATAAAATGAAGTCGATCACCGCGGCCGAGTTAATGATGTACGCAAAACAATACAACGTGTCGCTTTCACCCAAAGATGCCGAAATCGTCGTTCAAATGATGCGCGAAAAAACGATTGATGTGTTTAACGAGCAAGCTAGAAAAGATTGGATTCGCGAACTCGCCTATCAAACGTCTCCACAACTTGCCAAGCAAGCAAATGACTTTATCCGCCAGTTTATACAGTAAGAAGGCTGCCTGTTGACAGCCTTCTACTCAGCAATTTTCTCACGAACATGCGGATCGAACTGTTGCGCACGCAACATCGCAATTTCAAATCGATACGGTGGCTTTGCCGCTGACTTTTCACCAACATAAGGCGTCTCTAAAATTTTCGGCACATGCATGAGCTGTGGATGGTGCACAATATAATTTAGCGCTTCAAATCCGATATAACCGAAACCGATGTTTTCATGGCGGTCTTTTCGGCTTCCGCACGGATTTTTACTATCATTAATATGCAGTACTTTTAAACGATCAAGCCCTACGATGCGATCAAATTGTTCTAACACGCCATCAAAATCGTTAACAATATCATATCCTGCATCATGCGTATGACACGTATCAAAACAAATAGATAATTTATCGTTATAAACGACACCGTCAATGATTTTCGCCAACTCTTCGAAGCGGCTCCCGCATTCCGAACCTTTTCCAGCCATCGTTTCTAATGCCACTTGCACTTGTTGATCGGGCGTGATTACTTCGTTTAATCCTTCTATAATTTTAGCTATTCCTGCCTCAATTCCTGCACCGACATGTGCACCGGGATGAAGAACAAGCTGCTTGGCGCCAATCGCTTCCGTTCGTTCAATTTCCGAGCGCAAAAAAGAGACGCCAAGTGAAAACGTATCCGTATTCGTTGTATTACCAATATTAATAATATACGGAGCATGAACAACAATTTCATCAATGCCATGCGCTTTCATATGGGCAATTCCTTGATCAATGTTTAACTGTTCAATCGGCTTCCGCTTTGTATTTTGCGGTGCCCCTGTGTAAATCATAAATGTGTTTGCCCCGTATGAAACGGCTTCTTTACTCGCTGCTAATAGCATCTCTTTCCCGCTCATCGATACGTGCGAACCAATTTTTAACACACCATTCTCTCCCTTATTTCTTTTTCGCTCTTTGTTTTTTCAGTTGCTCACGCAATTTTTTCTTATATCCTGGCTTTACTTTCTTTTGTTTTTTCGCTATTTTTTCCACAAGTTGCTCAACTTCATCAACTTTTTTCCCTCTTTTACGTCCGTTCCATGCGTCGAGCTCGACCCATTCCCCATGACGCAAGTCGCGATGGAGAAACTGAATCCCCTTTTTTTCTAGCTTCACAAGCGCATGTTGATCTGATGCTTCATAAATCGTCGTTGCAATCCCAGCATAGCCAGCACGTCCTGTGCGACCCGCACGGTGAACATAAAAGTCTAAATCCGTCGGCAGCTCGTAGTTTATAACATGGCTGACGCCTTCAATGTCAATGCCTCGCGCTGCCAAATCTGTCGCAACAATGTATTGAAATTGCAAGTCCCGAATGGCCTTCATCGTTTTTTTCCGCTCGCGTGGTGTTAAATCACCATGTAGCACACCTACTTTTAATCCTTTTTCAATTAAACCTTCCGCTACTTCATCAGCCGTTTTGCGCGTATTAGCAAACACGATAGCTAAATACGGATTATAACTAACTAATATATCATATAAAAGCTGCAAACGGTCGCGATGACGGAGCGGAACAAGAATATGTTCAATCGTGGACGCTGCTACTTGTTTCGGAGCGATATGAATATGAGTTGGGTTCTCCATATACTTTTTCAAAAACGGCTTCAGCTTCTCAGGAATTGTTGCAGAGAAGACAAGCATTTGTAAATCTCCAGGCATTCGTCCTGCCACTTGATCGACGTCCGTAATGAACCCCATATCGAGCATGACATCCGCCTCATCAATAACAAGCATGCGAGCAGTATGAACAAATAAAGCCTGTTCACGAACGAGATCATAAACGCGTCCTGGTGTACCAATCACAATATGAGGTTGTGTTTTTAATTTTTCAATCGCTCGCACCTTATCCGTCCCACCGACAAAACAGCGCGCTGTAATTCGATGATCATCTGGACAAAATTTCGTAATTTTTAACACTTCATGATAAATTTGTGTTGCTAACTCACGAGTCGGTGCTGTAATGACTGCCTGCACTTCTTCCACATGTGGATCAATACGCTGGATGATCGGCAATAAATAGGCATGGGTTTTTCCTGTCCCTGTTTGCGACTGACCGATGACGCTTTCCCCCCGCAATACAGCAGGAATAACACGCTCTTGAATCGGTGTCGGTTTATGAAACTGCATATGATGAATCGCTTCTATAATAAACGGATGAAACGAAAAACGTTCAAACACGATTTCTCATCCCCTTTCTTATTCAGTAAAAAAATAAACCAGTTACATATTATATACGAACACTAACCGTTCATTCAACTATATGAACTTTTGTGCATATCGTAATATAGATGAAAAAAGCAAAGTTAGCTAGCTCATATGGAAAGGAGGATTTTCATTGCGACACCCATTTATGTTTCCGCCTTCTCGTTCGCCAATGCCGCCCATGTGGCAACAACCTATGATGCGACAAATGCAAGGAGGGATGTTTTCACGTTTGTTTGGCAGTCAACTTCCTGCCCAAGGCGCTCTACCGAGCATTGATTCGATGTTAACGAATGTACAAAAAATGTTGCACATGGTTCAAACCATTACCCCAATGGTTCAACAATACGGTCCGCTCATTAAGAGCATGCCTTCAATGATGCGAATTTTTCGCGAGTTGAAACAGTCTGATTCCACAGCAAGAACAAGTGAAACAGCAAGCGAAACAAGCGCTGCTACGACTGAGAAACAAATAGTAAACAAACAACGTCCCGTTCCAACTGCACACGAACAAAAAGAGCAAAAACAAGAAAAAACGAAGAAAAAAGGGCAATCCATTCCAAAACTATATATTTAACTTTTGTATGTTCGCTCCTTCTTTTATATAATGAAAACGACAAACACGCCGAGAAGGAGCGATCCATATGGAAGTGATAAAAATTACGCCACGCGGATATTGTTACGGAGTCGTCGATGCGATGGTCATCGCCCGCAACGCCGCGCTCGATCCCACGTTACCAAGGCCGATCTATATTTTAGGCATGATCGTTCATAATAAACATGTCACAGATGCATTTGAAGAAGAAGGTATTATTACACTCGACGGTCCGAATCGACTTGAGATTTTAGAAAAAATCGATCATGGAACGGTCATCTTTACCGCTCATGGCGTTTCACCTGAAGTGAAACAGCGTGCGCGAGAAAAAGGGCTCGTCACCATCGATGCGACATGCCCAGACGTCACAAAAACACATGAGCTCATTCGCGAGAAAGTTGCTAACGGATATGAAGTCATTTACATTGGAAAAAAAGGACACCCTGAACCTGAAGGAGCGATTGGCGTCGCACCTCATGCCGTCCATTTAATCGAAAAGCCTGAAGATGTGGAACAACTGAATATTCAATCAGAACACATTATTGTGACAAACCAAACAACAATGAGTCAATGGGACGTTGCACATATCATGGAAAAAGTAAAAGAAAAATATCCACATGTGGAAATGCATCGTGAAATTTGTTTGGCGACGCAAGTACGGCAAGAAGCGGTCGCTGAACAAGCGAAAGAAGCGGATGTGACGATTGTTGTCGGCGACCCGCGAAGCAATAACTCGAATCGACTTGCTCAAGTATCTGAAGAAATTGCCGGAACGAAAGCTTATCGAGTAGCGGATGTGACAGAAATCGATATTGAATGGATTAAAGATGCGAAAAAAGTAGCGGTTACCGCTGGTGCATCGACGCCAACACCGATTACAAAAGAAGTCATTGACTTTTTAGAGCAGTTTGATCCAAATCGTCCTGAAACGTGGACTCGTGAACGAAAAGTACCGCTAACAAAAATTTTACCAAAGGTGAAAAAAAGAGGCGAATAAGCCTCTTTTTCATATGAACGTAAATGGTTCTGTATTCATTTGAGACACATATATATCAACTGCAAATTTTTGTTGTGCGCACATCGTTTTTAATACGTTCGCTACTCCTTCTTTCATGACTTTTTCGACATGATGTCCCGGATCAACAACATGTAAACCGAGCATTAACGCATCATGTGCGACGTGATAGTATAAGTCGCCAGTAACGTACACATCCGCACCTCGCATTTTTGCCTCGCGAATATATTTATTTCCGTCTCCTCCGATAACCGCTACTTTGCGAATGCGGCTATCTAACTCGCCGACGACACGAACAGCCGGCACTTGCAATGACGCCTTCACATGTTCAGCGAATTGTTGCAACGTCATTTCTTCGCTTAACTTGCCGATCCGTCCAAGCCCATATGCCGTTCCTTTATTTTCAAGTGGATATATGTCATATGCCACTTCTTCATACGGATGTGCCTGTAACATAGCTCGCACCACTTTTCGTTGCAAGCTGGCAGGAACAATCGTTTCAATCCGCACTTCTTCTACTGTCTCTAACGTTCCTTGCTGACCGATAAACGGATTGGCTCCCTCTTCTGGTAAAAAAGTGCCAACCCCTTCACTGTTAAATGTGCAATGACTATAATTTCCGATATGCCCAGCCCCCGCATCACCCAATGCTTTTCTCACCGCATCCGCATGTGTACGCGGTACATATACAACAAGCTTTTTTAGCGGCTCCTCATACGTTGGAACGAGAACGTCAACGTCTTGCAGTTGCAAAGCTTCAGCAAGCCAATCATTCACCCCTCCTTTTGCAATATCTAAATTCGTATGCGCAGCGTAGACGGCAATATCGTGTTTTATACATTTTTCAATCATTCGGCCGTACGGCTGGTCGGTCACAATATGTTTGAGCGGGCGGAAAATTGGTGGATGGTGGGCAATGATTAAATCGATTTGATGTTCAATCGCTTCATCGACAACTTGTTCTAACACATCTAGCGTAATCATGACACGACGAATCGGTTTATTTAATGTACCGATTTGCAAACCAATTTTGTCGTCTTCCATCGCCAAATGTTTCGGAGCAAATTGTTCGAACAGCTGAATGATTTCGTATCCGTTTGGCGTTTTCATCGTTTTAAAGCCTCCTCTACTAAGCGTAATGTTTCAATAAACTGTTGCTTCTTTTTTATCGCTTCTTCTGTTTTTGCATGTTTTAACTGCTCGATCACATCGCGCCAATGACTCATTTCCATCATCCATTTTTTTTCGAACGCTTCATTTCTTTCTTTTAATAAAAATGGACCGAGCAGCAATTCGACATGAAGTTGTGTATATGGTCGATACGGATGACCTCGTTCGGCAACGAGCACTTCATAAATTTGTCCATCTTCCTCTAAAATGCGCTCATCAATCAATTCCCAATTATTTTCTAAAAGCCATTTACGCACAATATGAGCGCCAACGTTCGGCTGTAAAATTAACCGTTTAACAGCGCATAGTTTTTCTCTCCCTGCTTCTAAAATGTTGGAGATGAGCGTCCCTCCCATTCCGGCAATCGTCACACAATCAACTTCATTTGGCGCTACAACTTGTAGACCGTCTCCTTTACGAACGGAAATAACGTGAGAAAGTCCACATTTTTCTACTTGCTGTTTTGCTGAGCGAAACGGTCCATCTGCTACTTCCCCGGCAATCGCTTTTGTTATGTATCCATGTAAATACGCATAACATGGCAAATATGCATGATCTGATCCGATATCTGCCAACACGCTTCCTTTTGGAATAAATGAAACGACCGTTTGCAATCGCTTAGATAATTGTAATTCATTCACAATGATCACCACGCTTTTTTCTTCAGTTTATCACGTTTTACAAAAAATGAAAAATCCCTTCACCGAAGTAAAGGGACTTTTCAGCTTCGTTTATTTCAATTCGGCAAGCCATTTCGCCATTTCTTCTGCTTGATCCGCAGGTACTAATCCTCCAGGCATGCTGCCAACACCATTCACCAATACATCTTTAATTTGGTCGACAGATAAACGATCGCCCACACCTTTTAATGCCGGGCCAACGCCACCTTCATAGTTCGCTCCGTGACATGTAACACAGCTTTTTTTGTAAATGTCTTCTGGATTGGAAGCTACTGTTTCTTCTGTCTTTGCGCCGCCTTCTTTCTCTTTTGCAACTTCTTTCATATCCCCAAGACCTTTTACAGACAGAAAGAAAATGAGACCAACTCCCATCACCATGATGAGTACGAATGGGATTAACGGATTGCGATTCATATTTCACCCTCCCTTATGTAATAAAGCATGTTTTTCAAAATGAAAACGTTACAAACAACTTTATTGTACTTTAAATTTCTAGAAAGGAAAAGCCCCGTATGTAAATTTTTTAAATGAAAAACGAAGAAATAAAAAGGATGATACCAACAATCCCGGAAATGATGAAATACGTAAGAGAGAAACGCCAACCAATCAATAACCAGATGAAACAATTGAACATAACTGCAATGGCTAATGCGCTCGTACTGCCTGAAAAATAAACGTCACACAATCGAATCGAAAAAAGGAGGAGCGACAAAGCTCCAATAATAAGCGCAATATGTGTCAACATTTTGTTTTGTGCAAAAAAACGAACAGCTATAAAACAAATTATGACAAAAAGTGACAAAATGAGCGTTTGCAAAACAAACGACAATTCAGTAAAATAAATGACAAGAAGAGCAAACGGTAAACATATGCCGATCATCACCGCGGTTGCGCGAATCGCCCATGTCGGCACTTGTCTCGCTGGCTGTTCAACATCGTCACGATTTCCTTCTGTATACAGTGCAAGAAGAAAATTGCAATATTGTTCCGGCAACAGCCGCGTCTTCTTCCAATACTTAATTTCGTTAATAATGATCTCTTTTCGTTTTTGTTCCATTGAATACGCATTCCTTCCTAAATAAAGAAATAGCTTACTTCTATTGTAAGAAGTAAACTATTTCTTGTAAACGGTTATTCTAAAAAGTCTTTTAAACGTTTGCTTCGGCTTGGATGACGCAGTTTCCGCAACGCTTTTGCTTCAATTTGACGAATGCGTTCGCGCGTCACACCAAACACTTTTCCGACTTCTTCGAGCGTTCGCGTACGTCCGTCATCAAGGCCAAAGCGAAGACGAAGCACATTCTCTTCCCGATCTGTTAGCGTATCTAACACGTCTTCGAGCTGTTCTTTCAATAGTTCATACGCCGCATGTTCGGCAGGAGATGTCGCATCTTGGTCTTCAATGAAGTCACCTAAATGCGAATCGTCTTCTTCGCCAATCGGTGTTTCAAGCGACACAGGTTCTTGAGCAATTTTTAAAATTTCTCTCACTTTTTCTGGCGTTAAATCCATCTCTTCTGCAATTTCTTCAGGAGATGGCTCGCGACCGAGATCTTGCAACAGCTGACGCTGAACGCGAATAAGCTTGTTAATCGTTTCGACCATATGGACAGGAATGCGGATCGTACGCGCTTGGTCAGCAATGGCGCGCGTAATTGCTTGGCGAATCCACCATGTCGCGTATGTGCTAAACTTATACCCTTTGCGGTAGTCAAATTTTTCGACCGCTTTAATTAAGCCCATATTCCCTTCTTGAATTAAGTCAAGAAAAAGCATACCGCGACCAACGTAACGTTTCGCAATGCTTACGACGAGGCGAAGATTCGCTTCTGCTAGACGACGTTTAGCTTCTTCGTCTCCTTGTTCAATACGTTTCGCTAGTTCAATTTCTTCTTCCGCTGACAATAGCGGAACGCGGCCGATTTCTTTTAAATACATGCGAACAGGATCGTTAATTTTCACGCCCGGCGGAACGCTTAAATCGTTTAAATCGAACTCTTCATCTTTCAAATCGTCGAAATCTGGATCGTCTAAATCAGCATCATCGAGATCAGACTCGCCGACGACTTCGATACCTTGTTCGCTCAAATACTCATAATATTCATCCATTTGATCGGAATCGAGATCAAACGGGGATAATCGTTCAGCAATTTCTTCATAGGTAAGAACACCACGTTTTTTACCTAGTTCAACTAATTGTTCTTTTACTTGTTCTAACGTTAAATCGGAATGTGTTGACTTTTCAGCCATTTATTCCCCTCCTTCCAAAATGCAAAGACTTTCGCAATGCGATGATCTCACTTGCAATGCGTTTGGCGCGCTCATAATCTTTTTGCCGTTCGGCTTCACGCAGCCGCGCTTCTTTTTGCTTCAACAACTGTTCTTGAGGGTAATTGAGCACGCATTGAATATAATCTTGTAACTCTGCTGATGAAATATTTTCGTTTATCGGCATCATCGCCAGCTCTGTAACGGTGCGCTTTAATTGTGGATCATGAATGCGTTCAAGTAAAGAACTTACATCGGGTTCGTGTCCTTCTTCGTAAAACGCATATACATAAGCAACAATGGCGCGATGTTCTTCAATGTTGAATGCTCCTTCAATCGCTTGTTGAACCGTAAAGGCGATCGCTTTATCACGCAACATATGCGCGATTAACATCCGCTCCGCCTTTTGAAAGGCTGGCAACAATTTCGTTTTCGTAGGCGGCAATACTGTTTCGCGATGCTCTTTCTTGCGTTCGACTTGTTGCTTCTTCCCATATACCGCCATTTGTTCGCGCAATGCATCCATTGAAATAGAAAACTCATCAGCAAGTTGCCGCAAGTAATAATCGGCTTCAATCGCATTAGATAATCGGCTAATTTCTTTTACCGCTTCTTCAATATAGCGAAGACGCTCGCTTTCGTTTTGCAAATGACGACCGCGCTTTAAATATTCAAGCTTAAACGCCGTCAACGACAAGCTCGCATCAAGTACGTGATGACGAAAACGATCAGCACCGTATCGACGCACGTACTCATCAGGATCGAGCCCATCTGGCATCATCGCGACTTTTACGTAGCAACCAGCCTCAACGAGCGTTTCTGACGCCCGCAACGCAGCATCTATCCCAGCTCTATCACCATCGTAACAAACGATCACCGACGAGGCGTTTCGACGCAGCATACGTGCTTGCTCTTCTGATAACGCCGTCCCCATCGTTGCTACCGCATGGGTAATGCCCGCTTGCACAGCAGCAATTACATCTGCAAACCCTTCAAGTAGAACGACTTGCTGCTTTTGCCTCATCTGCAAACGCGCCTCATGAAAATGATATAAAATGTTTCGTTTATTAAAAATGGGTGTTTCAGGGCTATTGACGTACTTCGGATCTTCGTTTCCGAGCGTTCTGCCCGAAAAGGCAACCGTTTCTCCTTGATGGTTATGAATCGGAAACATAATGCGGTGGCGAAAACGATCAAAATATGAGTCCTCACCTGATTTTTTCGCAATTAAGCCCGCTCGTTCCATAAGCGGAAGGGAAAAGCCTTTGTTTGCTAAAAACGTGACAGCCGCATCCCAAGATGGCAAAGCGTAGCCAATTTCGAACTGTTCAATGACCTCGAGCGTAAATCCACGTTGAAGCAAGTAGTTTAGTGCTTCCTCTCCTTCATTTGTATGCATAAGCAAATGGTGATAAAACTTCTTTAACAGCTCATGTGCTGCAACCATCGCCGCTGTTTCTGTTCGTTTAGCCGATGGATGATCATCGACGACGTCCGATAAGTCCACATTTGCCCGCGGCGCCAATCGCTTTACAGCCTCAATGAATGTGATCCCTTCAATTTCCATTAAAAACGAAAACACATTTCCGCCTGCTCCACATCCAAAACAGTGGTAAATTTGTTTTTCTGGTGAAACAGAAAAAGAAGGTGTTTTCTCTCCGTGGAAAGGACATAATCCAAAGTAGTTGCGCCCTTGCTTCTTCAATGAAACATATTGCTGAATGATGTCTACAATATCGACTGAGCGACGAATGTGCTCAACCGTTTCTTCAGGAATGCGTTGTCCCATGTTCCAACAGCTCCAAACATATTTCGACAAAACTCGTTTCTGATATAGAAATGTTTCGTATGTTTTTATTCTCCATCGCGCGAAACAATCCTTCTTTTTGCGAAAAAAATATTGTCGAAAATCCCGATGCATTGTCACTTGACAATTAGCTATAAATAGTTTATTCGTCCTATGTTCAGTCTAAACCTGTTTTATCACAATTTTTTATTATAATATAAAAAACATGAGTTGGCTATAAAAATACATCAAAATGAAAAGCACATATCACCATTGTGACTGTGCTCCATTCGTTTATTTATCTCTTTTCCGCATAATATTCATAATGACGTTTGCTGTTTCTTCAACAGCTTTATTTGTTACATCGATGACTTCGCAGCCAATTTTTTTTACAATGCCATCAAAATATTGCAATTCCTCTTTAATCCGATCGATATTTGCATAAATGGCGCGATCATCTAACCCAAGCGACTTCAATCGCTCACGACGAATTTCATTTAACTTTTCTGAGCTAATTTTCAATCCAAAACATTTTTCTGGCGACACTTGAAATAACTCTTCTGGCGGATCAACTTCTGGAACGATGGGCACGTTCGCTACTTTAAAGCGTTTATGAGCTAAATATTGTGATAATGGCGTTTTTGACGTGCGTGATACGCCAATTAACACGATATCTGCTCGCAAAATGCCGCGTGGGTCACGTCCATCGTCGTATTTGACTGCAAATTCGATAGCTTCAATTTTACGGAAGTAATCTTCATCTAATACACGAATAGGTCCTGGCTCGCAACGTGGCGTCATTCCGAATAGTTGTTCCATTTGTTCAATGAGCGGTCCGATAATGTCATATACTGGAACCCCTTCACGTGCCGCCTCCGCTAATAAAAATCGGCGCATTTCTGGTATCACTAATGTAAATACAATGATCCCCTGGTTCATTTTAGCTAAAGCGACAACTTCCGATAACGTCTCAACGTTCTCTACGTACGGAACACGTCGGAACTGCACGAGCGCCCCTTGAAACTGACTCGCCGCCGCCTTCACAACGAGTTCTGCCGTCTCTCCTGCTGAATCGGATACGACGTATACGATCTGGCTCATGTTTTTCCCCCTTTAAAGCACGTCTTCTTTCGCTAGCGCGACAAGCACCTTCGTCATATTTGTTTTCGTGATGCGCCCAACAACTTCATACCCTTTGTCTACTTTTTTAACGACAGGCATCGCATCAATTTGTTTTTCAATCAATTTTTGGGCGACATCGATAAGTAAGTCATCTTTTTCACAAAAAGTAATGTTTGGCATTCTCGTCATAATAATATTGACAGGGATCGATGTTAACTCTTGTTTTCCGATGCTCGCGCGAAGCAAATCTTTCCGAGATAAAACGCCGACGAGTAAAGATTCCTCGTCCACGACAAACAACGTGCCAACATCCTCTAAAAACATCGTGACAATCGCATCATAGACGCTCACGTTTTCATGAATGACAACAGGAATGGATTGATAGTCACTTACTTTAATTTTTCTAATTTTATCGGCAAGCAACTGCGTCCCTGTTTTTCCTGTGTAAAAATAACCGACACGAGGTCTCGCCTCTAAATATCCCGCCATCGTCAAAATGGCCAAGTCCGGTCTCAACGTCGCACGCGTCAAATTAAGCTTCTCAGCGATGTGCTCACCTGTAATCGGACCGTGATCTTTGACGATTTGCAAAATTTGTTCTTGACGTTTATTGAGTTCGATTGTCGCTCACCACCTTACAATAGGCTACATTATAAGACCATATTATAATTCATCTTCATATTTTGCAAACAAAAGTGGGAAGCGGACAACGTTATATTTGTCCGCTTTCACCTTTTAATGTATGGAGCTGCCGTAGAAAACGTTTTGTCTTTAACGATAGACCTGAATATTCATCGTAATAGGCTGAGATGATCGTTTGTAGTTGTTGTTTCGTTTCTTGTTTGACAGCGATTCGACCAATACGGGACAAATCAACGTAGTAAAAAAGGCGAAGCAACTTCAACACCGATGAGCTCATCGATATGCGGTGTGGATCGCGCTCAAAACAGCGATGACAGAGAAATCCTCCCTCTATAATTGAAAAAGCGAACGTCCCTTCTGTTTGTCCACAAACAGCGCAGCCGTCCAACTTCGGATACAATCCGAATGCTGGGAGGAGCTTCATTTCGTATATGTACGTCAGCACCTCAGCATCGAGCCCTTCATTCATATACGTGAGCGTTTGTAAAAGAAGTTCAAACAAATACGGATTCGGTTTTCTTTCTTCCGTTGCTTTATCTGTTAACTCCACAATATATGACGCGTATGCTGTCAAAAAAATATCTTCTCGTATATGCCGCATCGTTGAAAGCAATTCCCCTTGATGCAAACTTCCGACGCCACGGCTTTTTTGTACGAGATACATTCCGTATGTAAACAATTGCGTAACGGAAGAAAGGCGGCTGCTAGGCTTTTTCGCTCCTCTTGCCATCGCAGCAACCTTTCCCCATTCGCGCGTAAATAGCGTAACGATTTTATTCGTCTCTCCGTAGTCGATTGTTCGAATAACAATTCCTTCACACTTTTCAAACATGCAACATAACCTTCCAACGTTAAAGGACGTGGTAATCTCGTTCTGCTAAGTAATACGTCTCATTATTCCCTTGCTCTTGCGCTTCGCGTTCTAGCTCCTTAAATAAAAGATACGTGTCAATATTTCCTGTTTGACTAAACAGTTTCCAAGTAAAATCGAGCATTGAACCACACCTTTCTCTCGTTAGTTGACGGTGATTGAGCAGCTCATTTGTAGTTTGTCCTTCTCTCGCTGTCACGATGTCTTTTAAAATTTTACAGCCTTAATATTCGTCTTCTCGATAACCTAGATCCCGCAACTGTCCCATTTTATTGCGCCAGTCTTTTTGCACCTTTACCCATAGTTCTAAAAATACTTTTGAACCGAGTAGCGCCTCAATATCGACGCGCGCTCGCTGGCCGATTTCTTTTAACATTTGACCGCGCTTGCCGATAATAATTCCTTTTTGCGAATCCCGCTCAACAATAATCGTAGCCGCCACGTATACTGTATCGCTATTTTCACGACGTTCGATCGAATCGATAACGACCGCAATCGAATGAGGCACTTCTTCTCTCGTCAAATGAAGCGCCTTTTCTCGGATAAATTCAGCAATAATGAAGCGCTCTGGATGGTCTGTTACTTGGTGCGCCGGATAATATTGTGGCCCCTCAGGCAAGTAGTTTTTAATTTGTTGCAGCAACGTTTCGACATTGTTGCCTTGCAACGCTGAAATAGGAATAACTTCAGCAAACGCATGGAGCGAGCGATATTGCTCAATGAGCGGCAATAGGTCGTCCGGATGCACTTCATCGATTTTATTAATGACTAAAAACACCGGTGTTTGCACATGCTTTAAGCGCTCGATAATAAATTCATCTCCGCGACCGAGCCCTTCTACCGCGTTTACCATAAATAAAATTAAATCGACCTCTTGCAGCGCGCTTTGCGCTACTTTCACCATAAAATCGCCAAGCTTATGTTTCGGCTTATGAATGCCTGGCGTATCAATGAAAATGATTTGTGCGTCATCTGTTGTGTACACACCTTGAATTTTATTGCGCGTCGTTTGCGGTTTATCGCTCATAATCGCAATTTTTTGCCCGATGACGCGATTTAAAAATGTAGATTTCCCTACATTCGGTCTTCCGATAATAGCTACGAATCCTGACTTATATCCTTCCTGAATCATAAAAACCTCCATCGCATAAAGTTATGCTTGATTTTTATTTTACCAAAATATGAACGCGACTTCACTACTATTTATGAAAATGTAAAGAATTTTTAAAAAATACATACATATAAGGAAAGAAAATGGAAATCCCTATAACGACGGAAAGCATGGCAAAAACGAGCACAGCACCAGCCGCCAAATCTTTCGCTTCTTTCGCTAACGGTCGATACTCATCCGTCACTAAATCAACCGTCCGTTCAATGGCGCTATTGACTATTTCTAAGCTAATGACTGCTCCAATCGTCAGCAACAAAATCAGCCACTCCATTTTCGAAATACGAAACACCGTCGCCGCAACAACTACGACGGACGTTGCTGTTAAATGAACGCGCATATGTCGCTCATGACGAACAGCGAGACGAATACCGTTTAAAGCATATGACATGCTCGCAATCAATCGCTTCCAGCTCATCATTTATCATCTCGTTAAACCGAACTGTTGTAACAATTGTTCTTGTTTTGCAAACATCACTTTTTCCTCTTCTTCCGTCTCATGATCATAGCCAAGCAAATGTAAAAAACCATGCACCGCTAAAAAGCCGAGCTCACGCATAAACGAGTGGCCGTATTGCTCTGCTTGTTCACGCGCTTTTGGCAAAGAAATGATAATATCTCCTAGCACAGGCGGCAAGTCTGCACCGATAATTTCGATTTCTTCTTCCCCCATTTCTTCAAGTGCAAACGAAATGACATCTGTCGGTGCATCTTTTCCACGATACTCACGGTTTATTTCACGAATTTTTTCATTGTCAACAAATGTCACACTCATCTCAGCGCCACTCGGCACGTTTTCTTCCTTTGCAGCATGTTGCAATAGCTGCTCAAGCAACTCAAGCTGTTCGTCGGTTACTTCATTTGTTTCATCTATAAAATCAATGATTAGCACGCAAATCCCTTCTTCCTCTATATGATTATGACAAAAGTGCAAAAAGGACCCACAACAATATGGGTCGCATTTACATTCCAGCTTCTTCATATGCAGCAATAATTTTGCCGACGAGCGGATGGCGTACAACATCAGCTTGCTCCAAAAAGACGAATGAAATTCCGTTTACATTCGTCAAAATATCTTTTGCAATCGCAAGTCCGGAGCGGACGCCTTTTGGCAAATCAACTTGCGAAATATCGCCGGTAATGACCATTTTCGAACCAAATCCGAGGCGTGTCAAAAACATTTTCATTTGCGAAGGCGTCGTATTTTGTGCCTCATCTAAAATGACAAATGCATCATCTAACGTTCTACCGCGCATATAGGCAAGCGGAGCAATTTCAATTGCACCGCGTTCAATTAGTCGCTGTGTATGCTCATGACCAAGCACGTCATGAAGCGCATCATAAAGCGGACGTAAATACGGATCAACTTTCTCCTTTAAATCTCCCGGCAAAAAACCTAAATTTTCACCCGCTTCCACAGCTGGCCGCGTTAAAATAATTCGCTTGACTTGTCCGTTTTTCAATGCCTGGACAGCCATCACAACCGCTAAATACGTTTTCCCTGTTCCTGCTGGTCCAATGCCAAAAATTAAATCGTGACGCTGAATGGCAGAAACGTATTGACGTTGACCAAGTGTTTTCACACGGATCGCTTTTCCCTTTGCATTTTTGCCAACTTCTTCGTTGTACAGTTCCACAAAGTAAGAAATTGTGCCATTTTTGGCCATTTGTAGTGCATAAAGCACATCCCGTTCACTAATTACAATGCCTTTGCGAATGACAAGCAACAAATGGCGCAATAATTCATCAACAAGTTCAATATGTTGTTTGTTTCCTGAAACGCTGATCGCTTCTCCGCGCGTTACAATCGAAACACCTAGTTCTTGTTCAATTCGCTTTAAGTGAATATCGTGCGTACCAAACAAAGCGAGCGCTTCATCTGCATTTTGTACGTTAGGGTAAATCGTGACAAACTGTTCCGACATTCCTCAGTCTCCTTGAATAATTGGTTGTGGTATCGCAATGTTTTCAATGACTTGATAGTGCATTTCTACTTTTACTTTACCATTCTCCTTAGCCTCATGCAAAACTTTTTCACCTTGAATAGTCGCGTCTGCTGGCAATTTCCGTTTTAACTGCTCGCGAGCTATTTGTTTCGCTGCTAATTTAGCTTCATCATATGAATATTCCCGAACTACAACCTCTTTTTCGCGCCACACTACTTTTTCATAAATAACAGGCAACGTCCACGTCAAGAACCGAAACGTTTTTTCATCAACTTGTTTTTCAAATTGTGAAAATTGCTCTTTATCGTTCCAAAAAAACGGAATTTTCCACGACCAGAGTCGAAGATAATGTGTTTCACGCTTCTTTCCTGTAAACATGTAAAACGTCGTCTTCATCGGAACGACAACGGTAGACTTGTACCATGTTTCTCCTAAAATTTGACCGCGCGCAGGCACGATCTCCGTTTGCCCTTCTTTCCCAATGAAACCTGAGACGAGCAGTTGTCCTGGAACGACGTGATCATGAACTTCTACAACCGCTTGACCTTGTTCAACAAACATATACGTAATAACTGCTTTTTTCTTCGCAACGAGATGTTGGGGAGTGTGCGATTCTGTTTGTTTCGGTTGCTTTTTTTCGACTACTTGACAATATAGCGTCGTTCCACGCCATTCAACACCAATCCATGTAATCGTATCTATGTTGTTCATAATTGTTTTTTGAATGGACTCGGGGGTAGGGACGACAAATTGTAGCGCTCCTCGTTCAACACCGATTTTTTTCAATTGTTGTCGAACCGCATGTTCCGTTTCAGCGTTTCCTCCTGTCACTTCAATTCTCCAAACCATATTAGATAATAAAAATACAATACATATAAAAACAACTAATCCGACAACGATGCCGCTATTTTTCCATGACGCTTTCACCCAAAACGGTGCCCCTTTTCGCTCGAGAATATACAACTTACAACCACTTTTTCGCATTGCAATACGCACATGACGAAGATCGCGGAGAAATATATAACATGTGAGTGAATGTTCCCCCTCTCGCCTTACGTCCCATATGTATATGCCCCGTCTTGTGCATTCATTTAATAATCGTTCTAATCCTTTTCCAACAATGCGTATACGCAAGTTTCCTGACAGCCGATACATCCATTCGTTTTTCACACCCGCCCCCCCTATTCTTCCAAATACAGCACTTGGCTAATTTTCCCCTCAAGCAAAATCTCTTCAGGCAAAATCGTTTTTATGCTAAACGACTCCCCTTTAACAAGTAGCTGACCATTTTTTAACAATAAGCGCAACTCACGGTCCGTAAATAGAAGCAAACCGCGATGATTTTCTATGTAGATGTGAATATGTCCAATCATCGTAATACGGGGGAGATCAACGATGACATCTGCCGGCAATTCCATTTGATTCGTTAGCCATTGCCGCATTTTGTTTTTCCAATTTCTTATCATAAACAAAACCCCCTTTCATCTCATATGTATGAGAGAAGAGGGGGTTATAGCACTTATTTTCGACCAAACGGTCGCTTCGCGCGCGGCGGACCAAGCACTTCAGAAAAAATTACACCTTGTACGAGCGGATGTTTAGGCAACGTTTTAGCTTTCCGCTCATATTTTACAGGTTGTTCAGACGGTGCAATATGCTTGTGTTCCTTTTCTACAACACGGTGCGACCGCTGAACATGTTCCTCTACTGACGCATTCGCCCGTTCATGAACAACTTGCGATGGTTGCTGTTGCTTTTCGACTACTTCCGTCATTTGTTTTACTCGCTTGCCAATCCACGAAAGAAAAAAACCTAAAATAAACACGAAAAATAAATTGTCAAAGAGCCAATCAATGAGCATCATCATTCATTCCTCACTTTTGCTCGTCATCAGGATGTTGTGTGAGCTTACCGATCGAATCACGCATATTTGTATCTGCCATAATGTTTTTCAAGTTCATGTAATCCATGACACCGAGCTTACCAGAACGAAGCGCCTCCGCCATCGCAAGTGGTACTTGCGCTTCCGCTTCAATCACTTTCGCTTGCATTTCTTGCACGCGCGCTTTCATTTCTTGTTCAAGCGCTACTGCCATTGCGCGACGCTCTTCTGCTTTCGCTTGCGCAATCTTTTTATCTGCTTCCGCTTGGTCTGTTTGTAATTCCGCACCAATGTTTTTCCCGATATCAATGTCGGCAATATCGATCGATAAAATTTCAAACGCCGTCCCTGAATCTAACCCTTTAGCTAACACCGTTTGAGAAATCATATCTGGATTTTCTAGCACTTTTTTATGATCGTCTTGTGAACCGATCGTTGAAACAATTCCTTCTCCTACCCGCGCAATAATCGTCTCTTCACCAGCACCACCAACTAAACGATCAATATTTGCGCGGACAGTAATGCGCGCTTTCGCTTTTACTTCAATACCATCCATCGCTACACCGGAAATGAACGGCGTTTCAATGACTTTCGGATTGACGCTCATTTGTACGGCTTCCAATACGTTTCGGCCAGCTAAGTCAATCGCTGCGCAACGTTCAAACGTTAAATTAATGTTCGCTCTTTGGGCGGCAATTAAAGCGTTAACGACGCGGTCAACATTACCGCCTGCTAAATAATGGCTTTCTAACTGATTAATTGTCACATCTAATCCCGCTTTTTTTGCTTTAATGAGCGGATTAATGACGCGCGATGGAATGACGCGACGCAATCGCATTCCGATCAGCGTAAAAATGCTGATCGGCACGCCGGAAGCAAGCGCTGAAATCCAAAGCATGACCGGAACAAATGAAAAGAAAACAGCTAAAAACACAAGCCCTAAAGCAATAGCGATAATAAATAAAAATTGATCTGGTGTCATACGACTTCCTCCTCTTTTTTACATTCACGAACAACAATTTTTAATCCGTCTACATAGATGACTTCCACGGGACGATGTCGTTCAATATACTCTCCTTCTGTTACGACATCTAAACGTTGTCCATCAATTAATGCAGTTCCAGCGGGACGTAAAACTGTTAACGTCTCACCACGCTTTCCAATGAGATCAATGCGCGCCTCATGAGACACATATCCTTTCTCATTTCTCTGTTCGTCAGTTAGCACAATTTTTTCAAAAAGCGCCATCTTCTTTTTAGCAACCCGGCTAAGCCATAGTCCCATAATAAGCGCACTAATGACCGCTACCGATAAAGACACGGTAATGAACGGAGAATGCTTGGCGGCTAAAAATAAACTCCAAACGAGCGTACTTACCCCCGCAAAACCGATTACACCACCGGGTACAAACAGTTCAATAACTAACAAAAGGAGACCTATAGCAAATAATATGATCGCCTCGACGCCTGTTAAACCAGCCGCTAAATGCGACGAGAAAAAAAGAAAAAAACAAATGAAGCTTATTGTTCCTTTCCAATTCCAACGCGCATCGTACAGCTGCGCAACAAACGTCACGCTACCGACGATCAACAAAAGCGCAACGAGAAACGGGTGCGTCAAAGCGATAATGAAACCGGTCATGCTTTTTCCTCCCTTCATCTTTAATATGTACGTATAAGAAGAAAAAAAGTTTCAAAAAAACGAAAACACCTTACAATGCTGTAAGGTGCTGTAAGGTGTTTTTAGCTTAACTGCTGTTGAACAAGCTTGTTTACGAGCGAGCCGTCCGCTTTTCCTTTCACTTTCGGCATGATCGCTCCCATTACTTTACCCATATCCGCTTTTGAGGAAGCGCCTACTTCGGCAATCGTTTCTTTCACGATTTGCACAAGCTCTTCTTCGCTCAACTGCTTCGGCATGTAAAGTTCAAGAACCGTAATTTCTTCTTTTACTTTATCAACAAGGTCTGTGCGACCAGCTTTTTCAAATTCTTGGAGGGAGTCTTTACGCTGTTTTAATTCGCGAGAAAGTACGGTTAATTCTTCATCTTCGGTCAACGTTTTACCAAGTTTAATCGCTTCGTTTTGTAAAGCGGATTTTACCATACGAATGACCGACAATTTGTCCTTCTCTTTGTTTTTCATCGCTTGCTTCATATCATTGTTCAAACGTTCGAGAAGACTCATAAATACACCCTCTTTTAATATTTGCGCTTTCTAGCCGCTTCAGACTTTTTCTTGCGTCTTACGCTTGGCTTTTCATAGAATTCGCGCTTTCTTGCTTCTTGTAACGTACCTGTTTTTGAAACCGCACGTTTGAAGCGACGAAGAGCATCTTCAAGCGACTCGTTTTTACGAACGATCGTTTTTGACATCCTACTTCCCTCCCTCCGAACAAAACCGCTAATCCTTGTCACATGTAGAACATGTACCTTCAAAGTATAATATAACCAAGTCCATAAGTCAACTTCTTTTTACGAGCTTAACCGAATGGTATCGTCGACATCGTGAATAACACGGACAAACTCGCCTTCGTTATACGGATAACCGGCCTTCGTAATCTTTACTTTCACGAGTTGACCGACCATGTCTTCGGTCGCTGGAAACTTCACTTTTAAGTAGTTGTCTGTATAACCGACGTATAGGCCGCTCGTTGGATTTTCTTTATCAAGTTCTTCGGGAATGACTTCTAGCACTTGTCCTTCAAACATCGACGCATATTCTTTCGCCAATTGATCAGAAAGCGCGATTAAACGATGGACACGTTCATTTTTTATTTCCTCGTCCACTTGATCAGGCATTCTCGCAGCTGGTGTACCTGTCCGTTTCGAGTATGGGAAGACGTGCAATTCAGAGAAACGTTGCGCACGAATAAATTCATACGTTTCCATAAATTCTTCTTCCGTTTCCCCTGGGAAGCCGACGATAACATCAGATGTAACGGCTAAATCCGGAAATACTTCGCGCAAACGAGCTAATCGTTCCGCGAAAAATTCGGTCGTATATTTGCGGCGCATCCGTTTTAACACGGTGTTTGAACCGGATTGTAGTGGAATGTGCAAATGACGGACAATTTTATCCGACCGTTTCAACACGTCAATCACTTCATCTGTAATTTGGCTCGCTTCAATCGATGAAATGCGCAAACGTTTTAATCCTTTCACTTGCTCATCAATATCGCGCAACAACATGGCAAAGTTATAATTTTTCATATCTTCTCCATATCCGCCTGTATGAATACCCGTTAATACGATTTCCTTATAGCCTGCATCTACAAGCTGTTGCGCCTGACGAATGACTTCTTTTGGATCGCGCGAACGCATTAAGCCGCGCGCCCACGGAATAATGCAAAACGTACAAAAGTTGTTACATCCTTCTTGAATTTTAAGCGATGCGCGCGTGCGGTCGGTAAATGCAGGGACATCAAGTTCTTCATACACGCGCGTCTTCATAATGTTGCGCACCCCATTAATCGGCTGACGTTGTTGTTTAAACTGTTCAATGTACTCTAAAATTTTCCCGCGATCTTGTGTGCCGATGACGATATCAACACCCGGAATCGCCATCACTTCCGCCGGGGACGTTTGCGCATAACAGCCCGTTACACATATGACTGCATCTGGATTACGGCGCACCGCGCGACGAATGACTTGACGGCTTTTCTTATCCCCTGTATTCGTTACTGTACACGTATTAATAACGTATACATCAGCGTGGCTTTCAAAGTCTTTTCGCTCGTATCCTGCTTGTTTAAATAACTGCCAAATCGCTTCTGTTTCGTAATGATTCACTTTGCATCCTAACGTATGAAATGCAACCGTTGGCATGTAGATCACGAAACTTACGCAAGGAAGCCCCTGCCTTTAGGCACGGCGAGGAATTGCACCTTACGCAAGTTCCGCCACCCCCTTTCCATAAGCATATCCGTCAAA
>NZ_FOJQ01000023.1 GCF_900111795.1 Anoxybacillus pushchinoensis
GTTGACGACTACCCAACGACATAGGTCATGCCTATATCGCTACCGAGTGGCTCGGCATGTCTGTAGGCAGTACTTGACTTCCACGCACAACAGACGGATGTACGCTCGATGTTTTACGGTTGCAACGTTTCCTGCAACCAACTCCCTACATCGAGTAACGGGAATTGGAGTGCCTTAATTCAACGGTTTTCTCCACATTCCTATTCTATCATATACAAAAGAAAGAAGGAAGGGCGATTCCTCCCCGACTTTCGCTCTCGCTTAGAAGTCGGGGTCTCCTCGCCAAAGATGATGAAAATCGCATTAATTGCGCACGACAAGAAAAAAGAAGAGATGATCCAGTTTGTAACTGCCTATCAACACGTTCTGGCTGAGCACGAGTTATATGCGACTGGCACGACAGGATTGCGCATTCAAGAAGCAACAGGGCTTTCAGTTCACCGTTTTCAGTCTGGTCCACTCGGTGGTGACCAGCAAATAGGTGCGATGATTGCGAATAACGACATGGACATGGTTATTTTTTTCCGCGATCCACTTACAGCGCAACCGCATGAACCGGATGTCAGCGCTCTCATTCGTCTTTGTGATGTTTACGCTATTCCATTAGCGACAAATATGGGAACAGCTGAGGTACTTATACACGGTTTGGAGCGCGGTGATTTTGCATGGCGAAATATTGTGAAGCGAGGACATGCATAATGCATATGTTAGCGTTTGGCGCCCATCCTGATGATGTGGAAATCGGAATGGGTGGAACGATTGCGAAATACACTCAACAAGGATATGACATCGGGATATGCGATTTGACGCTTGCAGAATTATCGTCGAATGGAACGATACATACTCGTCAACAAGAAGCGAAGCGAGCAGCGAATATTCTTGGCGTTCGCACGCGCATCCAGCTAAACCTTCCTGATCGCGGATTAGTAATTCACAAGGGGCATATCGATCCAATTGTAACAGTTATTCGTACGTACCGTCCGAAAATTGTGTTTGCCCCATATTGGGAAGATCGTCATCCAGATCACGGACAATGCGCGAGGTTAGTGGAAGAAGCGTTGTTTTCTGCCGCTATCCGCCGATACGAAGATGGCCAAAAGCTACCTCCGCACCGCGTGCATGCTGTTTATTTTTATATGATTAACGGATTTCATCGCCCACACTTTGTCGTAGATATTAGCGATACGATCGATCAGAAACTAGCGAGCTTGCGGGCATACGAAAGCCAGTTTCAACGAACGAGCGATTCGGTTGACACACCATTGACGAACGGCTATATTGAAACCGTTGAAAGCCGTGAACGATTGCTCGGAAAAGAAGTCGGAGTTTCGTTTGCGGAAGGATTTATTTCGAAAAAACCACTTATACTTGCACACGATTTGTTAGGGGAAGAACGATGAAGCTGAAAATAGGGATTGTTTGTTATCCGTCGGTCGGCGGCTCAGGAGTCGTTGCGACGGAATTAGGAAAAATGCTTGCTGAGCGTGGTCATGATATACACTTTATTTCATCGAGCATTCCGTTTCGATTGAACAAGGTGTATCCAAACATTTATTATCATGAAGTAACGGTGAACCCATATTCGGTATTTCAATACCCGCCGTATGATTTGGCATTAGCTAGTAAAATCGCGGAAGTCGCTAAGCGTGAACATCTCGACATCATTCATGCACATTACGCTGTTCCGCATGCCCTTTGCGCTTTTTTAGCAAAGCAAATGGTCGGTGATCATTTGAAAATTGTGACGACATTACATGGTACAGACATTACCATTCTTGGATACGATCCGTCGTTAAGCGACTTAATTAAATTTGGCATTGAACAGTCAGATGTCGTCACAGCCGTGTCAAACGCATTAGCGTCCCAGACATATGAGCTGTTAGACGTGCAAAAGCCCATTCAGACGGTGTATAACTTTGTTGATGAACGTGTATACAGCAAACGACGAAACGATGAGCTTCGTCGCCAATACGGCATCGCTCCGCATGAAAAAGTAGTTATTCACGTATCGAATTTTCGTAAAGTGAAGCGGGTATGCGATGTCGTTCGCGCGTTTGCTCTCGTTGTCAAACAAGTGCGGGCAAAATTGCTTCTCGTCGGCGATGGACCAGAAATGACGGTCGTCTGTCGTCTAGTGAAACAACTCAATTTATGCGATCATGTGCGCTTTTTAGGCAAGCAAGAAAACTTAGCGGACTTATATTCGATTAGCGATGTAAAATTGTTGCTATCAGAAAAAGAAAGTTTCGGACTCGTCTTACTTGAAGCGATGGCTTGTGGCGTGCCTTGTGTAGGAACGGCAATCGGCGGCATTCCTGAAGTTATTGAAGATGGAAAAAACGGCTTTTTATGCGAACTAGGTGATATAGACGGTGCGGCGCATCAAGTCGTTCGTTTACTGACGGATGAAAGTGTTCATGAAGCGATGGGACAAAAGGCGTATGAGACGGTATATGAAAAATTTTATTCTGAGCGAATTGTGGCACAATATGAACAAATTTATTTTCAACTTAAAGGGGATGAATGATGAACGAACAATTTCGCCAGGCGCTCCCCGTTATCGAAACATTAAAACGTCATGGACATGAAGCGTATTTTGTTGGTGGGGCGGTACGTGACTATTTATTAAAGCGGCCGATCGGAGATATTGATATTGCCACGTCAGCTCATCCGTATGAAGTTATGTCCATCTTTCCAAAAACAGTTCCTGTCGGCATTGCGCACGGAACGGTCATGGTCATTGAACGCGGTGTGTCGTATGAAGTGACGACTTTTCGAAAAGAAGGGCGGTATGAAGACTATCGAAGGCCGAAAGACGTCACATTTGTCCGTTCTCTTTATGAAGACTTACAGCGGCGTGATTTTACAATCAATGCTATCGCCATGAATGAACATGGTGACATGATCGATCCGTTCGGTGGAATGGAGGCGTTAAACGATCGTATTATTGAAACGGTTGGCGATGCTCGCGAACGATTTAGCGAAGATGCTTTACGAATGATGCGGGCGCTCCGATTCGTTAGCCAACTTGGATTTTCTTTATCCGCTGAAACAAAACAGGCGATTGTGCAGTACGGCCATTTATTGCAACATATCGCTGTTGAACGCATCGCAGTTGAGTTTGAAAAACTGTTGCTCGGTTCATTTATGTCAAAGGCGATAGAGCTTTTAATCGAAACGAATTTGTTTTCTTACTTGCCAGAGCTTGCGACAAAAAAGAAGGAGCTTGCTCAACTAGCCGCATATTCGCTCGTTCCCGTCCATCGTATCGAGGCGTGGGCTCGATTTGCATACGTCGCTCGTCTCGATAGCCAAGGGCTGAAACAATGGAAATTATCGAACCACTTGATTCGTGATGTTTCGATTTGTTTAGAAGCGCTTGAACGTATTCATTCGCTTCATGACTGGACAACGGATGCTTTGTATGAGTACGGGCGATACATTCCACATATCGAGCGTCTACGCGCGGTGCTCCACGGCGATGAACCGTACGTGCAGCATTTGTTGAAACGATGGGAAGCATTGCCGATTCGCGAGCGAAAACAATTAGCAATTAATGGTCACGATTTGCTTGCTTTATTTGAGCGGAAAGCAGGTCCATGGTTAGCAGAAATGATCGGGAAAATAGAGCGTGCCGTGCTTCGTGGCGAAGTGGAAAACGAGAAAGAGAAGCTGAAGGAGTGGGCGGTGTGCAATCAGAAACGAGAAAACAATTATTGAAATTATTTACAGAAGCAGGCGATACGTTTTTGTCTGGACAAAAAATTAGCGAGCAACTCGGTTGTTCTCGAACAGCGGTTTGGAAACATATCGAAGACTTAAGAAGAGAAGGATTTGAAGTGGAAGCTGTTCGTCGGCTCGGTTACCGTCTGAAACAAATGCCCGACAAGCTCAATGCAAATGAATTGCAACTAGGCTTGAAGACGAAGCGATTCGGTTGGAACGTGTACGATCAAGAAAGCGTTCCGTCCACGCAGCAACTTGCGCATCAACTTGCTCATGAGGGAGCGGAAGAAGGAACGATTGTCATCGCAGAGGAGCAAACGGCAGGGAGAGGACGTTTAAACCGAATATGGCATTCACCGAAAGGGACAGGCATTTGGATGAGCGTCATTTTACGTCCATCCATTCCGCCGCAACAAGCCCCACAGTTGACGCTTTTAGTTGCTGTTGCGGTTGCTCAAACTATTCAAGAAGTGACGAATATCGTTCCGGATATTAAATGGCCGAACGATATATTACTGAATGGGAAAAAAGTCGTCGGTATTTTAACGGAGTTGCAAGCTGATCCTGATCAAGTGCAAGCAGTCATCGTCGGGATTGGTATAAACGTGAATCAAAAACAATTTCCAAATGATATCGCTTCGCTTGCCACATCGCTGGCGATCGAAACAGGACGAACGTTTCATCGTCCGAAGATCGTTCAAACATTGTTGCAAAAGTTAGAACAGTTATATGAGCAATATTTACAGCACGGATTTTTACCGATTAAACTATTATGGGAAGCCTATGCCATAACGATTGGTCAACAAATTGTAGCGCGCACGTTAAACGGTGCTGTTCGTGGCACCGCCCTTGGAATTACAGATTCAGGGACATTGAAATTACAAACAGAAGATGGAGCGATCCATTATATTTATTCAGCAGACATTGAAATAAAAAAACAGTAGGAAAATTCCGAAATATTTGTTAAAATGAAAGCGATTGAAATTGGGCAGTATCTTTGTAAGAACTGCACCATGTATATTCACACAATTTATCGTTGTTTCTGCCTTGATCCGATTGAACGGACGGGGACAGAGGGATGGAGTGAAACAAAAAGTCCTTCTTTCTCTCTTTGGCAGAAAGAAGGCTTTTTTTATCCATTTCCTCTGCATATGGGAGGAGGATGTATATGAAAACAAAACTTGATTTTTTAAACATGAAAAAAAATCATGAACCGATCGTGATGCTGACTGCTTACGACTATCCGTCAGCAAAGCTTGCTGAAGCAGCAGGCGTCGATATGATTTTAGTCGGCGACTCGCTCGGCATGGTCGTATTAGGATACGACTCAACGATCCCTGTAACAGTTGAAGACATGATTCATCATACGAAAGCTGTTCGACGTGGTGCACCGAATACGTTTATCGTCACCGATATGCCATTTATGTCGTACAGTACGCTCAATGATGCGCTCACGCATGCGAAGGCGATCATGCAACAATCGGGAGCCAATGCGGTGAAAGTGGAAGGAGCGGGCTCGGTATTGCAAATTATTTCTGTTTTAACAGAAATGGGAGTTCCCGTTGTTGCACATCTTGGCTTGACGCCACAATCGGTCGGCGTATTAGGAGGATATAAAGTGCAGGGGAAAGATGCCGAAAGTGCGAAGCGCCTTTTAGAAGAAGCGAAAGCGTGTGAACAAGCAGGGGCAATCGCGCTCGTTTTAGAATGTGTGCCGAAGCAGCTCGGGGAAGCGATTACGAAGCAGTTGACGATTCCAACGATCGGCATCGGAGCAGGAATTGGCACGGACGGACAAGTGCTTGTTTATCATGATGTGCTCGGATATGGCATTGACCGTGTGCCGAAGTTTGTTAAACAATATGCAAACGTTCAGCAAACGATACAACAGGCGTTAGCCGAATACGTTACCGACGTCAAGATGCGTCAGTTTCCGAGCGATGAACAATCGTTTACAATGAATGAGCAACAATGGCTTGCGCTATATGGAGGGAAATAGGCGTGATTACAATCGAAAAAATTGAACAAATGCAAGCGCACATAATGGCTGAACGGCAAAAAGGAAAAACAGTCGGCTTCGTGCCGACGATGGGATATTTGCACGAAGGTCACGTTGCGTTATTAAAGCGAGCGCGTCAAGAAAACGATATCGTTGTTTTAAGCATTTTTGTCAATCCGCTTCAATTTGGACCGAATGAAGATTTCGACCGTTATCCGCGCGATTTTGAGCGCGATTATACGATCGCTAAACAAGCAGGTGTTGATATCATCTTTTATCCATCGGTTCATGAAATGTACCCGCATGAGCCGTCCGTCACGGTTCGTGTTCATAAGCGCATCGACGTGCTTTGCGGAAAATCCCGTCCGGGTCATTTTGATGGGGTGGCAACCGTTGTGACGAAACTATTTCATATTGTCATGCCGCATCGCGCGTATTTTGGAATGAAAGATGCTCAACAAGTGGCGGTCATAGATGGACTCATTCGCGATTTTCATTTTCCGATTGAACTTATTGCTGTTCCGACAGTGCGTGAGGAAGATGGACTTGCGAAAAGTTCGCGCAACGTGTATTTAAGTGACCGTGAGCGACAAGAAGCCTCTGCGTTATATGCTGCTTTACAAAAAGGGAAAGCGACCATTGAGGCAGGGGAACGCGATGTAGGGACGGTACGAAAAGCGATAATCGACTATATTGAGCAACATACGAGCGGTGTCGTTGATTACGTTGAAATTTATTCGTATCCAGAGTTAAAGCCACTCGAGACGTTACAAGGAAAGATCATCCTTGCGCTCGCTGTGAGGTTTACAAACGCTCGTTTGATTGATAATATCGTTATGAACGTACAATAAGGAGGAAACATGATGTTTCGCACATTAATGAACGCTAAAATTCATCGTGCTCGCGTGACGGAAGCGAATTTAAACTATGTCGGCAGCATTACGATCGATGAAGATATTTTAGATGCGGTCGGCATGGTGCCAAATGAAAAAGTACAAATTGTAAACAATAACAATGGGGCTCGATTTGAAACATATATTATTCCAGGTGAAAGAGGAAGCGGCGTATTTTGTTTGAACGGGGCAGCCGCTCGTCTCGTTCAAAAAGACGATATTATTATCGTTATTTCGTACGTGCTCGTGCCAGAAGAAAAATTAGCTTCGCACCGTCCAAAAATTGCAATTATGGACGAGCATAATCAGATTAAAGAATTGATCGTGCAAGAGCCGGCGGCGACCGTTTTATAACGGGAGCCATGCCGCCTCTTTTTGTTTGTCATTCAACGTGTTGTACAGATGTGAGGTGGAAAAAGATGAACGATCGCTTTGTCGTCGTCGATATTGAAACGACAGGAAACGCACCGAAAAAAGAAGATCGCATCATTCAAATCGGTTTTGTCGTCATCGAAGACGACAAAGTTTGCGAACGCTTTTCAACATTCGTTCAGCCAGAGCGAGATATCCCGCCGTTCATTCAACAGTTAACGGGTATTGATCATACGATGATGCATGATGCTCCCCCATTTCATCATATCGCGCCAATGCTTGTGAACAAATGGGAAGGGGCCTATTTTGTTGCACATAACGTTCATTTTGACTGGGCTTTTTTACAGGAGGAATTTATTCGTAGCGGAATACAGCCACCGACGTGTCGTCTTTTAGATACGGTTGAACTAGCTCGCTTTCTTATGCCAACCCAACCGAGCTATAAGCTCGGTCATTTGGCTGAAGCGTTGTCGCTAACGCATGATCGCCCGCATCAAGCAGATTACGATGCTGAAGCGACCGCTCAACTTTTTTTATTTTTGCTGCGCAAGTTATCTCATTTACCGCTCGTCACGTTAAAACAACTGCGGCGACATAGTCGACCGTTAAAAAGTGAGTTGACCGCTCTTTTTGATCGAGTCATTGCAAAAAAAGAACGGTCGTTTCAAACGGACGAATCCGTTGTTGAATATGAAGGAATTGCTATAAAAAGGTGGTTTTCACCGAAACGAGACGATCGCCCTGAACATGTTCCGTCTTTTTCACAATGGCTTGCTTCCCGTCCATTTGTTTCGCCGTTTGAATATCGCCAAGGGCAACAACAAATGATGAGCGATATCAACGATGCGTTCCAAACGTGTCAACATGCGTTAATTGAAGCGGGAACAGGTATTGGAAAAACGATGGCGTATTTACTCCCTGCTGCGTTTTATGCTGTGCAACATGAGAAACCGATTGTTGTCAGCACGCATACGTTGCAGTTGCAAAAGCAAATGATAGAAAAGGAATTGCCGCGCATGGCACGGCTCGTACCTTTTTCATTCACAACTGCTGTTTTGAAAGGGAAACGAAACTATATTAGCGTACGGAAATTTGCCCGTACGTTAAAACACGTAGACACAAACTATGATATCGCCCTAACAAAATGTCAGCTGCTCGTTTGGTTGACAGAAACAGAAACAGGAGATGTAGACGAACTGAACTTGACGGCGGGAGGCGCGCTATTTTGGGAAGATGTGCATAGCGATGAAACAAACGAGGAGCACAATTTTTTTATCCGTGCGAAAGAAAGGGCGAAACACGCTCATCTGATCATTACAAATCATTCATTCGTTATGCATGATTTAACAGCGGACGACACATTTCTCCCCCCGTATGAACAGCTTATTATTGATGAGGCTCATCATTTAGAAGATGTCGCGGCCCATTTTTTTGGCAGACACGTTTCATATGAGTATGTTCGTTTATTGTGGACGCGGATGAACGACACGGCTATCATGCATCAAATGGGTGCACTCCGCTCGCTTTTGGCGGATATGGAGTATGAACTGAATCAACTGTTTCAGTCTCTTCGCCATTATGTGTTGCGTCGACAAAAAGGGGATGGACGCATTCGCTATCGTTTCATTCCTTGGAAAGAATATGGAAGAGAATGGAGCGCGATAATCGAATTGCTTATGCGCATCATGAATGATGTACGGCAATTGGCACAGATGAAAGAAGATGTACCGCGGGAAGATATGAAACCTTTTACGACGTTTATAGATGTGTTATCGACGCTACAACATTTATTAACGAGCGATGACGATCATATTGTTCGTTGGTTAGAAATGGATACAAAGGCTGCCATCAATGCTGTTACAGTCATTTCACAACCGATCGATTTAGCTCATTTTTTTGCTGATCAATTATTTGCGCGTAAAAGAAGTGTTGTTTTAACTTCTGCTACGTTAACGACGAACAATTGTTTCTCGTTTATCATTGAGCGTCTCGGTCTTCACGATTTTTATCCGTTTACACGTATCATCCCGTCACCATTTTCTTATGAAAAGCAAGCTATGCTTATGGTACCAAACGACTTGCCGATGTTTCCGACTGCGACGGTTGAACAGTACGCTGAGCAAGCAGCTCAACAAATTATTTGCATCGCTGAACGTATAAAAGGGCGCATGCTCGTGCTATTTACGTCGTATGAGCTATTGAAACAAACGTATGCGTTCGCCAAGCAAAATGATGAGCAATCATTTGTATTACTTGCCCAAGGGGTAAGCGGAAGCAATGCGGCGAAGTTGACGCGACATTTTCAACAGTTTGAGCAAGCTGTACTATTCGGTACGAGCAGCTTTTGGGAGGGAGTGGACTTTCCAGGGGATGAAGTGACGTGCGTTGTCATCGTTCGACTGCCATTCGCCCCACCGGACGATCCGGTGGTAGCTGCAAAAAGTGATTACATTCGCGCAAAAGGAGGCAACCCATTTTACGACTTATCGTTGCCGCAAGCTATTTTACGTTTTAAACAAGGATTCGGACGACTCATTCGCACAAAAGAAGATCGGGGGATCGTTTTCGTTTTAGATCAACGTTTATTCACTGCATCATACAGCAAATACTTTTTACAATCGTTGCCGCCCATTCGTGTATATCATGCTCCACTTGCGGAACTTTTACAACATGTCGATGAGTGGCTATAATTTTCCCTTCATCAGTAAAAGATAAGAAATGTAGATGAAGGGAGTGGACGGCTTGCAATGGGTGTTATTTTTTATGCTCGTCAATAGTTTAATGCATCCCTCACCTGAAGAGCACATTCAAAAAATTAATATGATGCTTGAAGAGGAAGAAATGGCGATCATTTTTTTGCCATTGAGTGATGGGGAAGCGACGTTGTTTAAACATGCAAGCGGAAAGACCGTGTTGCTAAATACAGGTGCGCCACATACGGAACGCGAATTAAAAAGGTGGTTTGAACAGTTTCATGTGACAGAAATTGATGAACTCATTTTAACGAGTGATGATCGAGAATATACTGGAAATGTAGACTGGGTCATGAAAACATACGAACCAATGGTAATTAAAGAATGGAAAGAGAGTAAAAAGTATGATCCTTTTCCGAATTTTAAAATAAGCCCGCTTTATGTTGCACATGGAGATGTAACAATGTCGCTACAGTATGGGCGACTTCGCCTCTTATATATGGCGCATGCTGATGACGATGTGGAGCAAAAGCTTATGAAATTGCCGCTGAGTGACGTAAACATATTAAAAATTGCCCATTTCGGTTTAGTTGACTATCCACGTACGTCTTTTTTAAAACATATTGATCCGCAAGTGGCAATCATTTTTAAAAAGCATGGGAGTTGGCCGAATGAGCGATTGCTTGAACGGCTGTACGCGGCTTGGATTGATTGTTATGAAACAAGTCGCTTTGGTGTCATCGTTGTCAAATGTAACTTAAAGGAATACGATGTGATGACGTTTTAAAAAAGGGGCCAACGTTCGGCCCGTGGTGTGTACGATAGGAATTTTTTTAATTCAAATTGACCAATGTAGGAAACCATTGCTACAATGAAGATGTTTATACACCTCGGAAGGTGTGTAATTGTATTGTTTCCGTTGAGAAGAGACGATATAAGTAACAAAATTTGTGCACATGGAGGATCGGGTCGTGGAAAGTAAAATTGAAGTATTAGCAACTGTCAAAGTTCAATACTCATCAGACTTATACAAAATTGTCGATTGCTTAAATCGAACGTTAAAAGAGAAGGACTTAATGTTCGGATTGGCGCTTGATGAAGAAAACAAAGAGAAGGCTGTGTTTACGATTTATCGAACGTAAGAAGGGATGAGGGTGAAAAAAGGAATCATTGCTTTTGCGTGCATGTTGTTTGTCGCGCTGTTGTTATATGCGAACGCCTATAGCGATGCGATGTCGTCGCAACGAGCGAGCGAACAACGCGCCGTACAACAAGCAGAGAAAGAAGGGATTGTTCAAGTAGATGACGTATATACGTATCGAGGAAGCGATGTGTATGTGATCGTCGTCGGTAAAAGCGAAGAAGGCGAGCAACGGATCGCATGGGTGACGGAAAAAGGGAAAGTCGTTGCGACACGACGTGTCTCGGAAGGAATAACGAAACAGCAAGCGTTATCTTTCGTACAGCCGTACCGTCCAAAAACGGTAGTTTCGGTGAAATTAGGCATGGAAAAAGGTGTCCCGCTTTGGGAAATTACATATGTTGACGAGCGAGATCGTTATTCGTTTTATTACGTTCGTTTTGAAGACGGGGCATTTTTAAAAAGATATCATTTTGCGAGGGGGAAGGATGTATGAAATTAGCGAAGCGTGTTGCAGCGTTGACGCCATCATCAACGCTAGCCATTACGGCGAAAGCGAAAGAATTAAAAGAAGCAGGACACGATGTCATTGGACTCGGTGCCGGAGAGCCAGATTTCAATACACCGGAACATATTATGGAAGCAGCTGTAAAGGCGATGCACGACGGACATACAAAATATACGCCATCTGGTGGGCTAGCGACGTTGAAACAAGAAATTATAAAGAAATTTCAACGAGATCAACAATTGGATTATAAACCATCTGAAATCATTGTGTGCGTCGGGGCAAAACACGCGCTTTACACACTATTTCAAGTGATTTTAGATGAAGGCGATGAAGTCATTATTCCAACGCCGTATTGGGTGAGCTATCCAGAACAAGTGAAGCTAGCTGGCGGGGTACCTGTTTATGTAGAAGGACTTGAAGAAAACGAGTTTAAAATTACACCGCAACAATTAGAACAGGCGATGACAGATCGCACAAAAGCGGTCATTATTAACTCGCCAAGCAACCCAACAGGAGTCATTTATACGAAAGAAGAGCTACAAGCGCTCGGTGAAGTATGCTTAGCTCACGATGTGCTTATTGTGTCGGATGAAATTTATGAAAAATTAATATACGGTGGACATGAACACATTTCGATTGCCCAGCTTTCACCTGAGCTAAAAAAACAAACGATCATTATTAACGGGGTATCTAAATCGCATTCGATGACAGGGTGGCGAATCGGCTATGCGGCAGGGGACGCTGATGTGATTCGTGCGATGACGGATCTCGCCAGCCATAGTACATCGAATCCAACATCTATCGCTCAATATGCAGCAATTGCAGCATATAGCGGGCCGCAAGAGCCAGTCGAGCAAATGCGTCAAGCGTTTGAAGAACGTTTAAATATCATTTATCATCGTCTAATCCAAATTCCTGGATTCTCATGCGTGAAGCCACAAGGTGCATTTTATTTGTTCCCGAATGCAAAAGAAGCAGCAACGATGATCGGATACGAAAGTGTCGATGCGTTTGTCGAAGCGCTGCTTGAAGAGGCGAAAGTAGCGCTCGTTCCAGGTTCAGGTTTTGGTGCACCGAATAACGTGCGTTTGTCGTATGCGACATCACTTGATTTACTTCATGAGGCGCTTGATCGTATCGACACGTTTATGAAGGAAAACATGCGCGGCTAGTCACATCGACTAGCCCTTTCTTTCAAATATGTACGTTTGGATAACAAAAAGGATCATCTTGCGTTTTTTTGTCGAAATGTATTAATATTGATGATGTACATAATAGTCGAACGTCTTTGGAGGGACTTTTTGTGAAAACGACAATTGCAGAAGTACATAAATATGTAGGACAAGAAGTAACGATTGGTGCTTGGCTTGCTAACAAACGGTCGAGCGGAAAAATCGCTTTTTTACAATTGCGTGATGGCACAGGCTTTATTCAAGGAGTTGTGGAAAAATCGCAAGTGAACGAAGATGTATTTCAGGCGGCAAAAAGCATCACGCAAGAAAGTTCGCTCTATGTCACAGGTGTAGTGCGTGAAGATGCACGTTCTCCATTTGGATACGAGCTTTCCGTCACAAACATTGAACTCATTCACATGGCTGTTGATTACCCAATTACACCAAAAGAGCATGGCATTGAGTTTTTAATGGATCATCGCCACTTATGGCTTCGCTCGAAACGTCAACATGCCATTATGAAAATTCGTAACGAAGTCATTCGTGCGACGTATGAATTTTTTAATGAAAACGGCTTCGTGAAAGTTGATCCGCCGATTTTAACGGGAAGTGCACCGGAAGGAACGACGGAATTGTTCCATACGAAATATTTTGATGAAGATGCATACCTTTCTCAAAGCGGACAGCTATATATGGAAGCAGCAGCGATGGCGCTCGGCAAAGTATTTTCATTCGGTCCGACGTTTCGCGCAGAAAAATCAAAAACGCGCCGTCATTTAATTGAGTTTTGGATGATTGAGCCGGAGATGGCGTTTTATCAATTTGAAGATAATTTGCAAGTGCAAGAACAATACGTCTCTCATATTGTGCAGTCCGTGTTAAAACGTTGCCAACTGGAGTTGAAAACGCTCGGACGCGATACATCTAAACTAGAAAATGTAAAACCGCCGTTTGCGCGCATTACGTACGATGAAGCGATTCAACTTCTTCATGAAAAAGGGTTTAATGATATTCAATGGGGCGATGACTTTGGTGCACCGCATGAAACAGCCATTGCAGAAAGTTTTGATAAACCAGTATTTATTACGCATTATCCAACGACGTTAAAGCCGTTTTATATGCAGCCAGATCCAAATCGCCCAGAAGTTGTTCTTTGTGCGGATTTAATCGCTCCAGAAGGATATGGTGAAATTATTGGCGGTTCGGAACGTATTCATGATTACGATTTGTTGAAACAACGTTTAGAAGAGCATCAACTTTCGCTTGATGCATACAAATGGTATTTAGAGCTTCGTCAATATGGCTCTGTGCCACATTCTGGATTCGGACTAGGACTTGAGCGGACCATTGCTTGGATTTGTGGCGTTGAACATGTTCGGGAAACGATTCCTTTCCCACGTTTATTAAATCGTTTATATCCATAAACAACAAAATCCCCCGTGCCGACATGGGGGATTTGTTTTATGGTATAATAGGGCGTGAGGTGTTTAACATGAACAATGAAATGATTCGTTTTTTTCGTGAAGGAAGTGTCGCGATTCCACGACTGTTATTAACGAACTATAAAACGCTTGGGTTAAATGAAACGGAGTTTATGCTGTTGTTGCACATCCATTCGTTCGTCGAGCAAGGCATTTCATTCCCAACGCCAGATGAAATTGCGGCACGCATGACCATTTCTCCCGAAGTGTGCATGCAACAATTGCGCAAGCTCGTGCAAAAAGGATTTATAACGATTGAAGAGCGCATAGAGAATCATATTCGCAGCGAGCGTTATTCGCTTGATCCGCTCTGGGAAAAACTAATTCGTACCGTTTTCCAAGGACAAAAGCAAGACGAGCAGCACGAGGAACAGTTATATACCGTTTTCGAGCATGAGTTTGGCCGTCCGCTTTCACCGATGGAATGTGAAACGTTGGCGATGTGGATGGATCAAGACGAGCATGACCCTACGATCATTAAAGCTGCATTGCGTGAAGCTGTGCTATCAGGAAAATTAAATTTTCGTTACATTGATCGTATTTTATTTGAATGGAAAAAGAACGGTATTAAAACGATTGAACAAGCGCAGCAACATGCGAAAAAGTTCCGCAAAAACCAGGGTAAGCAAGACGAACCGTATAAACCAACCGTTCCTATTTATAATTGGCTTGAACAGTCGTAGAAAGGATGGTTATATGTTGACGAAGCAGCAAATTCGTTTCTGTTTAAATGAAATAGCAAACATGTTTCCAAACGCGCATTGTGAGCTTGTCCATCGCAATCCGTTCGAGCTATTAATCGCGGTCGTTTTATCGGCGCAATGCACAGATGCGCTCGTCAATAAAGTGACGAAGCAACTATTTGAAAAATATAAAACACCAGAAGATTACGTCTCTGTTCCGCTAGAAGAGCTTCAACAAGATATACGTTCGATCGGACTATATCGCAATAAAGCGAAAAATATTCAACAACTATGTCGTATATTAATTGAACAATATAGCGGAGAAGTGCCAAAAAATCGTGAAGAATTAATGAAGCTTCCTGGCGTCGGACGGAAAACAGCGAACGTCGTCGTATCGGTTGCATTCGGTGTTCCCGCGATTGCTGTTGATACGCATGTCGAACGTGTCAGCAAACGACTTGGCATTTGTCGTTGGAAAGATTCAGTGTTAGAGGTGGAAGAAACGTTAATGCGTAAAATTCCGAAAGAAGAATGGTCGGTGACCCATCATCGCCTTATTTTTTTTGGACGCTATCATTGCAAAGCTCAATCGCCAAAATGTCATATTTGTCCGCTCCTTCACCTTTGCCGGGAAGGAAAAAAACGGATGAAAGGAAAGATGTAAATGATCGTTCCACATACGTTCCAGCATCCGCTTTTTTTTACGACTAATTCTGTGGCCGTTCCTCCGCTTCAACCGTTTCCGCTTATGATGAAGCATGTGCCGTTTTATTATGATATGACACAAGAAGAAAAGCCGTGGCAACAAAAAGAGCAAGCTATTCCCGCTATATTCAGCTTGTGGGAGGAAGAGAAAAAGGAGCTCATTCCGCTGTTTGCGACACGGCAACCGAGACAAGCAAAAGACGCGATGGTTCGAGGATTAAGCTATTTTTTATGTGCATTATGTTGGCTTAATGGACGAGCAGTCAACAACGTGAATGGTTGGGAAAAGGAAGTGGAATCGTTATTGCTTCGGCCACTCAATGTCGTTGATCGTCTCGCGTTTATTTTCGCGCGCCCTGCGCTCCATCATTCGTTCGTTCAATTGGATGAGTTATTTATTGAATTAACAAAACTGTTTTACAAGCAACTAGCGAAACAAAAAAGAGACTGAGAAAATACCCAGTCTCTTTTTTGTTATTGCCGATTTGCTGCACCGTCATTATTTCCATTTCGTTGTTCGTTATTCGTCCCGGTTGGATCGTTTGGGTTTGTCGGATTTGTCGGCGTCCCCGGATCGCCTTGGTTCGGCTCGTTCGGGTCCGTTGGGTTTGTTGGCGTCCCCGGATTGCCTTGGTTCGACCCGTTCGGATTTGTCGGATTTGTTGGCGTCTCCGAGGTGTCTTCGTTTCCCGACTGTCCTGGCGCTCCATTTTCTTCTGGCTGTTGAGGCTCTTCTTTCGGAATTTGAACGAGCGCTGTAGCGGGAGCGCTACGCGTTCCATCTGCTGTTACAACGTATACTTCAAATAAGTATACCGAACCTTCTTTTGCCTCAACGATAAGCTGTGAATCTTTTGTCGTCGCGATAACGGTTGGGGTGCGCCCATCTATCGTTTGCCGCACTTCAAACGACGTATCTTTTTCTGGATCGATTGTATACGACCATGATAACGAAATCGTTTTTGTCGCCGGATCGTATTGCGCGTGCAAGTCTTTTACTGGTTCTACAATTTCAGGCTCATCTTGGGCAACTTCAGTTGGTTCTCCATGGCCGCGGACGAAATATTCATACGTAATTTCGTTTTTCGGCGTACGTTCGCTAGCTAGCTTTGGTGGATTTGAGCCTTTCTTTATAGGAAGCTTGACAACGCTTTTCGGCTGTTTAAAATCGCCTCCGCTGCCGTCATCAATGTGGGAAATGACGCGTTTAAACAGTTGTTTTGCATACTGTTGCTCAGTTTTTGACAAGTATGCTTCGCTACTTTTTTTGGTGAAACCCGTCCAAATAGCTGCTGTATAGTTTGGCGTATAGCCAACAAACCAGCTGTCAGGAACTGAACCTCTCGCAAGCCCGTATTTCCGACGATCTTTTTCATCATAGTTTGTCGTTCCTGTTTTTCCAGCGACATGAAGACCTGGTACGTTTGCTGCTGTCCCTGTTCCAGATTGCACGACCGTTTTTAACATGTCAGTAATCATAAACGCAGTATAGTCTTTCATCGCTACTTTTGGCTTCGGACGAAGGTCCATTTCTGTTCCGTCTGGAAATACGACTTTTTTTACCGCATGCGGCTCAATATAAATACCTCCGTTTCCGAATGCGCTATATGCCCCTGCCATTTGTAAAGGGGAGACGCCTTTTCCGACACCACCCACGGCATACGCCTCATGTATTTCATTGAAGCCCATACCGAGTTTATTCGCAAATTCTTTTGCCCGCTCTAATCCAACTTCTTGAAGCGCCTTTAATGCCGGGATGTTACGTGAACGAGCGAGGGCAGTACGCATCGACATTTGACCTTCGTATTTGCCGTCCCAGTTTTTAATCGGTGTTCCATCAGAGTATTGATATGGCTCATCTTTTAGTTGATGATACGTCGACCATTTTAAATATTCGATTGCAGGACCATAGTCAACAATTGGTTTAATTGTCGAACCAGGCTGTTTTCGTGTATCCGTTGCATAGTTAAATCCGAACGTGACACCTTCTTCTTTTTTCCGACCGCCGCCAAGCGCGCGAATTTCTCCTGTTTTCGTATCTACAACCGCAATGCCAGCTTGGAATTCGGCCTTGTTTGTGCGAATGACTTCGTCAGAATTGAGCAACTCCTCAACATACGATTGGGCGTTCGGATCTAACGTTGTATAAATGTGCAATCCAGCCGTAAACACATCAAGCCCTGTTTTTTCGGTTACTTCATCGATCACTTGGTCAATAAAAGAGTCATACGGAATATCGCTTTGTTGTTTATTTTCTGTTAATAGCGATTGTACAGGCACTTTTTTTGCTTCTTCTGCTTCTTCTTTCGAAATAAACCCATGTTTCACCATTAGCGATAGCACTGTATTGCGACGTTTTTCTGCTGCTTCTGGATGCGTAAACGGGTTATAATTGTTCGGGCTTTGCGGAATGCCAGCGAGCAATGCCGCTTCTGATAGCGTCAATTGCGATAAATCGCTTTTCCCAAAGTACGTTTCTGCCGCCTTTGCAACACCGTATGATCGGCTCGAGTAATAAATTTTGTTTAAATACATTTCTAAAATTTCTTGCTTCGAGTATTTTTTCTCTAATTGAATGGCAAGCCATAATTCTTGTACTTTTCGTTTTATCGTTTTTTCAGGTGTTAAAAAAGAAAGTTTTACGACTTGTTGTGTAATTGTGCTTCCACCTTCAGCACCAAATCCTTCTCGGACGTTAGCTAGTACCGCTCCGAAAAAACGCACAATGTCAAATCCGTGATGCTTATAGAAGCGGGCATCTTCTGTAGCGAGTACAGCTTGTTCGAGCACTTTTGGAATATCATTATACGATACGTAAATTCGTTTTTGTTGTCCTAGCTCTACCACTTTTTGTGCGTTTCCATCGTAAACGATCGAAGCTAAAGGATCGCGCAACAACGTCTCATCGAGCGGTGGAGCGTCTTTAATCATCCAAGCAAACGCCGCCACGCCCGAGAACATCCCGATCGTCATAATAAGCAACATGATAAGCACAATTTTTTTCATAATCGATCGCCCCCGTTTCCGCGGACGTTGTTTTTTTTGTTCTGCCTGTTTTCGTTCTGTTCGTGAACGATAATTCGCCATATCGTTCCTCCTATTCTAAAAATATAGTTTGTCCACAATATGAATATAATCGATTCGTGGGTGATAGCCAAGCGGAATGAGATGGCCGCGCTGTTCGACTTCCGCTTTTGTAATCGATTTACGACCACCTTGTTGCTTTCGCTCCCAATATTCAAGGAGGTGATGTGCGTCCAATAAATATGTTTCGTCAAACGTCGTAAAACGCAAAATCACGAAGCAAATGGCTCCGTGCGTTAACACTTGTTTTATATGTTCAATTTGGTGTTCGTGAAAGTTTTGAAGCGGAAATGATGCGCGATTCCGTGTTTCTTTCGCTTCAAAATCGATATATTTCCCACGATATATGCCGTTATAGTCTGTCGTGGACGGCTGTTTAAAATACGCCTCTTTAATGACGGCAGCACTTCGTTTTGGATAATCGACACGCACAATTTGCACAGGTGTCGGTTTTTTATGAATGACAGCAATGCCTCGAGCTAAGTAATACGTGTTTGTTTCATTTAAATCAGCCTCAAGTGTCATCCCGCGGTTCCCGTACGTATCAGGAGTACAAGCGCGCAACGTCTTTTCATCTTCTTTTTTTTCATACGTCCGCCCATTCGGATATTTAAACATATCATCCCCCCTTGAATGTTTATCATTATACCATATGTTTTTATGCTCGTCATTTGCCCGAAAATTAGAAAAAGAAAGATGCTTTGACAGGAAGATAAGAAAGAGATGTAATTGATGCGATTTCCATTTTAGATAAAATGAATGAAGAGAAAGAAACAGGAGAGGTTACACCTCTCCTGTTTCTTTATGTAGAAGGGCGGTCTGGACCTTCTAGCTTTTTGTCGCCAAAGCCTGTTGTTTCTTTTTGTTTCGGCTTTTGTTTTTTCTTTTGCTCTTTTTTTTCCATCGGAATGCCTCCTTTCGCTTTTTTATTTTGGGCGAACGTATAAAAAATATGCGCATCTATTTGTCGAATTTTGTACGCATACCACTTTGTTTGCAGAATTTCTTCTAGTTTTGTCAATCGAGAAGGGAGGAAAGCACAGATGGCGAATGTGTATGGCAAAGGGCGAAAGGGGAGTTGGAGGATGGAACATATTCAAATGCAATTACAACAATTGTTTGATGAAATCGAACAATTAGAGAACAAATTAAAAGAGCGTACGACCGAGCAAATGAATACTCATTATGATATGCAACAACATAGTTTACAAGACATTGAACGCCAACTCGACAACATTGAACAACAAATTGAAAAAAAAGAAACGTATATGTTCGTTCAGGCGATATAATAAAAGGTGGCGCGCTGGCCACCTTTTATTCTTTCACACGTTCAATTGTCACTGGGCGATGCGTTTCGCTTCCTACAGTGTCAATGGCATAGTCGACGACTTCACGCTGTTTTGATGTTGCTGGTTGGCCATGTTTTGGCTTCTCGCTTTCATGTCCTTTTTTCTTATGGTGAAAATGAACACCACGATCCATATTTAACGGCCTCCTTTTCCATGCTACCGTCTCACTTAGCATGGCACAAGAGGGGACAAATCATTCAACATGCGATGAATATTGTTTTACACGTTCATCATCAGGTTTGTAAGCCCCGAGCGCCTCTAATTCGCGTACAAGATGACGATACATGCCAAGCGGCAATTCGTTGCGCAAATAAAGTTGGCGCGCAAAGTCAAGCAGCTCGTTTGCATCGATCGGTTCATATTGTTTCATTGCGATAAATTTGTTTTTTAATTCAACAATCGTCATAATTATGTCCTCCCCCTTTTGCACTTATCATAACATAAAAAAAGACGACATGTTAAATTCAAAAAATTGAGAATTCCGACATCAATTGACACGGTTAGTCATGAACCATTTTGCGAAAAACGAATACGATGTAGTGAAAGGGGAGAGAAAATATGTATCAGCCATGGTCTACAATGCACATGCCACATGTAGTACCTGTTCATTATCATCCGTATCATTCCCAACCGACTTCGTTTCCTGTTCCACCAGTCATTCCACCTGTTGCACCGACAATGTCCACGTTCGCCCCACCTGCATCTCCGTTTGTACCCCCTATGTCCCCATTCGCTTCTGCAAAGCCTCCAAGCTTGCTTGAGCAATTTAAAACGAAAGAGGGGACGTACGATATTACAAAAATGATGAATACAATGGGGCAAGCGGTGCAAGTTATGAATCAAATGACTGGTATTGTAAAAGGATTAACGCAAACGTTTAAATTGTAACGTTTGCGTTTTTTCGTCTACTTATTCAATTGGAATAAATGTTTTCTTTTGTGGGAGGCGAATAATGAGTTTGCCATCTTGAAACGATGCTTGAATATTTGTTTGTGACACAGGATAAGGGAGGAAAATGCTTTTCATTGCTCGCTCATACGTACGTTGGCGATGAACGAATTTGTTTTCATCATCGATCGTTTCTATTTGCTCATCGTAAACGACAGACAACAAAAGGCGAGTATCATCGACAAATTGTAAATGAATATTTTCCCGTTTCGCATTTGGAATATGGGCGATAATGACGTATTCTTCCTTTGTTTCACGTACATCGATCGGGATATAGACCGGTGAAAATGTACGATGCACATATTCATCAAGCGTGTATAACAGTTTTTTTAATGACCGATCATCAAAAAATGAGTCAAGCATGTGAGATAAATCTTTTTTCATCAACTTTCACTCCTTGCGACATACGTTTGTTCGTAATATATGCAGGAAAAAAATAAATTGTTCGCGAAACTTTTTATGACGGCATTCGTAAATATTATGGGAAAGAGATGAGAAAGGAAGAGATCGTGTGCGTAAAAAAGAGGAGAAGAAAGAGCGGCCTAATGTGAGGAGTATTGTAAACAAATATAAAGAAAAAGGAATGAATATTAGCTTATGCAAGCCACGTTCAGCGATGAAATGGTTTTTTGTGCAAAATAGTTGCCTTTTTCCACGTGTATGATACAATAAAGGTAAAGTTCATATATGTCAAGAGATGTAGAGAGACCGTACATGCATAGTGAGCGAGTGCTTATTATGCTTGTTTCGGTCTTTTTTTATTTTGAATAAGGGAGAGATTGCGATGTTTTCTGCAAAACAGCGTATGGAAGTCGTGAATGAAATGAGCAAAACAACATATGACGTGCTCGTCATTGGAGGGGGAATTACCGGTTGTGGCATTGCGCTAGATGCTGTGACGCGCGGAATGAAAACCGCGCTCATTGAGATGCAAGATTTTGCAGCAGGAACGTCAAGCCGTTCAACAAAACTTGTTCACGGTGGTTTGCGCTATTTAAAGCAGTTCGAAGTGAAAATGGTCGCTGAAGTAGGGAAAGAGAGAGCGATTGTGTATGAGAACGGTCCGCATGTGACGACGCCAGAGTGGATGCTCCTTCCTATTCATCGTGGAGGCACGTTTGGAAAATGGAGTACATCAATTGGCTTATGGCTGTATGACCATTTAGCTCGCGTCAAAAAGGAAGAGCGGAGAACGATGTTATCCGCACATGAAACATTGCAAAAAGTGCCGTTAATTAGACGAGATGGATTGCTTGGCGGCGGTTACTATGTTGAGTATCGGACAGATGATGCACGATTGACAATCGAAGTGATCAAAAAAGCGGTTGAGTGCGGTGCACACGCTGTAAACTATGTGAAAGCTGAATCGTTTTTATATGATGAACAAGGTCGCGTCATCGGTGTCATATGTCGCGAGCAAATGACGAACGAATCATTTGCGATTTATGCTAAAAAAATCGTCAATGCCGCAGGTCCGTGGGTCGACACATTGCGTGAAAAAGACGGCTCAAATGTCGGGAAGAAGTTACGGTTGACAAAAGGAGTGCACATTGTCATTGATCAAGCACATTTTCCGCTCAAGCAAGCGGTATATTTTGATACACCTGACGGCCGTATGGTATTTGCGATTCCGCGCGATGGAAAAACGTACGTTGGCACGACAGATACGTTTTATGATGGAGATCGCATCCATCCAAAAATGACGTGGGAAGATCGCGATTATTTGCTGCGTGCCATTCATTACATGTTTCCTTCAGTTCATATTACGGAGGAACATATTGAATCGAGCTGGGCCGGTTTACGTCCTTTAATTTACGAAGAAGGAAAAGATCCATCAGAAATTTCTCGTAAAGATGAAATTTGGCAATCCCCATCTGGTCTAATTACGATTGCCGGGGGGAAGTTGACAGGTTATCGAAAAATGGCCGAAACGGTCGTCGATCTTATCGCGAAACAGCTAGAAAAGACGTACCTTTCTTGTCAAACAAAACATTTGCCTATTTCTGGCGGAGATATAGGTGGCGCAAACGAATGGCATACATTTATATGTAAAAAAGTGAAAGAAGGAATGAATCTCGGCTTTACCGAACAGCAAGCGAAACAGCTCGTTCAACGATATGGGACGAATGTCGATCGTTTGTTTGCGTTTGCCCGCACATATGATCGAAATAGTGCGTCTCTTCCAATCGACTGGTACGTGATGTGTATGTACGCCCTGGAATATGAAATGGCAGTCACCCCGCTTGACTTTTTTATTCGTCGCACAGGGGCGCTCTTTTTCGATATTCATGCCGTTCGGCAATGGAAAGGGGCAGTCACTCAGCTTATGCAATCTTATTTCAACTGGACAGACGAACAGCGAAACGAATATGAGCATCAAGTAAACGTTGCGCTTCACGATGCAATAATTCCTTGCGACGAAGCAAAATAACATCGTGAAACTGCACTCTTCGTTAAAAAAACTGTTTTTGTAAAAATGACTTGTATGAATGCATCCGTATAAAAACACCGGCGAGTTGCCGGTGTTTAATGAAATTGCACGTCAATTCGTTTTTTCCCGTCTGCTTGTGTTTTCGGGATGCGAATTTCAAGCACCCCATTTTTGTACGATGCCTGTACGTTTTCGTGTGCCGCAGGGGAAGGGAGAGGGATCGTACGATAAAATCGTCCGTAAAACCGCTCCTGCCGATGCATATGCTCATCGTGTATATCGTGTTGTTTGCGCACTTGTCCGCTAATAGACAACGTTTGGTGGTCAATATGAATATCGACATCTTCTTTTCGTTCTAATCCCGGGATGTCGCAAGTGACAATCATTTCTTTTTCGTTTTCATGCACATCGACGCGCGGCATACGAAAAGCATCGTCAATATGCGAGAAGAGGGAAGGGAAGTTTGAAAACATACGTTCAACATCCCGACGCATCACATCTAATGAACGGAATGGGTTCATCGCCAAGCCTCCTTATATCGTATTCGGTACGTATTTTGCGCAAACGGCAGGATATTATACAAAAAACTTGCCTTAACGGGAAGGCAAGTTTTCCAATTGCTGTACGTATAAACGAACGAGTTCGTATTGTTGTTTCGCATGAAGCGATGATGTTGCAATGCGTGTTATAGCTAATGAAAATTTTTCATAAGGTGACTTTCTTAAGCGCGGATGCGTCATTTCATCTAGTAAATCACGGCGGATGGCATCAAGTAATACGTCCTCCGCTTCATTTTCTGTTGCAGGCAATGAACGGTTCGACCATAGCGACCGATATGCGTCTAGTAGCTCCATCGAACATCTCCCCTTAGTCAATGCGCTCAATCGTTTCAGCCATTTGTAAAAATGCATCTAACTCATTCGGCTGTTGAATAAAAATCGTCAACCGCATCGCCGGTTCATTTTTCACGACAAACACGTACACTTCGCCGTCTTCAATCGCGCTTTTATATACGTCTGATCCGTTTAAATGTGCTCCTTTCGTCCATGTTATTTTCTCGACATGTCCATCTTTACTGCTCGCTTTCACATATTGTTCGGCTTGCTCGGCGACAAGAGACCAGTCTGCCCCTTCATCAATGAGCTCGACAGTCAGCGACGCTTTTTCTTCATCAAGGAAAATCATATCTTTTCCTGGTTCGATTGCCTCAGCCATATATCCGTTTAAAATATTTGCTTGAAACGGTTGATTGCTGCTTTTATATGTGAAAAATTGTTCTTTCGTTTGTTCATTCGTTTCAGTTTTTTTTCGTTCAATCGTCTTGGCCATCGTCATAAACGTGTCCAACCAATTTTCTTCTTTTTTTGTAAATACCGTTAAAAACATCGGCGCATCTTCTGTTACTCCAATGACGTAAACGACACTGTCATCAACATGCGCTTCATAAGCGATCGCATTTTCAAACGGTAGTGTGCCTTCAAAAAGGATAGCTTGTTCAGATATCGCTGTTGCCCGCTCTTTTGCATACGTTTCCATTTCGTTAGATGCATCTTTCGGCAACAACTCAATCCGCATCCATTGTTCTTGTTCACTCTCATGCATAACGACATCTTTTCTTGGTTCTTCTGCTTCTAAACTAAATTTTGGTAATAACGAAATGCTAAACGGCTGATTTGTGCTTTCAACGAGTGTGAAGTCAACTGGCGTTTGTTCTTTTGTTTGTTCTTTGTTCGCAATTGGTTGTTCGACCGGTGCTGTTGTTTGCTCGCTGCAGGCAGAAAGCAAAGCGACAGCCGCAACGATGCTCATCCATAACTTCGACTGTTGTTTCATCTTTGTCGCTCCTTTAATTGTTTTTACTTTTATTGTCGTATAGTTTTACGTTTTATGCAAGTATTCCTTTTTATACACGACCGTTCGATTTCGTCCTTGTTTTTTCGCTTCATATAAAGTGATATCTGCTTGTTTAAACAGCTCTGATTCATTTGTTGCAAGCTATGCGAACGAAAAAAATGTTGCGGACAAACGCCGCAACATTTTTAAATCGAAATGGCCCACTCGCCGTTTCGCATAATCGGCTCGCGAACGCCGTCTTTTGTGACGCCATCGACGTTCAATTCATGAGAACCGATCATAAAATCTTCATGCACTAAACTATCGTTCGCGCCACGTGCAAGCAACTCTTCGGTGCGCATATTCGTTCCGCCTTCAATATTTGTCGGATATGCCTTTCCGAGCGCTAAATGCGACGCCGCGTTTTCATCAAATAACGTATTATAAAACACAAGGTTCGATTGTGAAATTGGAGATTGATGCGGCACGAGCGCAATTTCTCCTAATCGGCGAGCCCCTTCATCTGTATCAAGTAAATGTTTTAACGTGTCATAGCCGACTTCTGCCGTAAAGTCAACGACTTTTCCATCTTTAAATGTAAGTGTAAAGCCGTCAACAATATTGCCGCCATAGTTAAGCGGTTTCGTATTTCGAACGACCCCGTTCGTTCCATCTTTATGAGGCATTGTAAACACTTCTTCTGTTGGCATATTCGGATTAAATATAATGCCATCTGTGCTCTTCGCTGCACCGCCAGCCCAAATATGCCCATCTGGAAGCTCCACCGTTAAATTTGTTCCTGGCCCGTTATAAATGAGCTGTTTATATTGCTTATTGTTTAAATAATCAACGATGCGAGCTAATTTTTCATTGTGCGCTTTCCAAGCTGCAATCGGATCGTCCTGATCGACACGCGTCACTTGGAAAATGACATCCCATAACGCTGCCATTCCTTCTTCTTCGCTCATATGTGGGAACACTTTTTTTGCCCATGCTGGCGTCGGCACAGCAATTAATGACCAACAGTTATGATCAGCCATTAAGCGGCTACGGTAGTTTTGCAACGCCATGCTTGCCGCTTTCGTCGCCGCAGCAACGCGCGCAGGGTCAATATCTTTTAATAAATCTGGATTCGGTGCATAAATGCTTAAAAACGCCCCACCTTTTTCAGCGACTTCCTCGCGTCCTTTCGCAAGCCAAGACGGGTATTCATGAAGCGCTTCTTCGGGCGCATGTTTAAACTTTATGTACGTGATTTCTTCATCGCTCCACTCGACATGCACATGTTTTGCCCCCGCTTCGTACGCTTTTTTAGCAATTTCGCGCACAAGTGGGGCAGACGGTAACGGAGCGTTAATAAACAACGTTTGTCCTGGTTGAATGTTGACGCCGACACGTACAGCTAATTGTGCGTATTTTTCCAATTGTTTTTCTAACATAACAAAACCTCCTTATCGTAAAGCATACTACCATTTTAACAAAACGGATGATGTTGTGAAAACATTTTCGTCTGTATTATGATGAAGGAAGAAACATAACTAGAAAGGGAATGACTTATGGAATGTGGTGACCAACAATTATTTTGTGTTGAAGGCATATTTATTCGTGCTTATGAACGAACAGTTGATGTGCAAGTGAAGGGAGAGACGCTTACGTTTACGACTACGACGAACGAGCCAATAATTGGCTTTTGTGCCGGCGACGATGTTGGGGTGGCGTTTTGCGAAATCGAAGGGGAAAAGAAACTGATTTCAATTGAACGAAAAGACGGTTCAGCACTTTCGTACGTCAACGGAGAATATTTTGCCGACATCATTTTTATTCAGTGGGTAAATGAAACGTCGTTTTTATTTGATATGTATCGCTCCCCTTATCGAGATTATGAAATGATGACGACGAATGAATCGTTTTCATGTGAACGTGGAACAACGATGACTGTTTTGTTCGTTCGCCAAGACGGAAAAAATATATTGAAAAAGGTTGTTGCGAAATGAAAGTTATCATTGCACCAGATTCATTTAAGGGAAGTTTATCGGCACATGATGTGTGTACCGTAATCAAAAAAGCGTTTTCCGATGAATATCCAGAAGCGGCAGTTACGACCGTTCCGATGGCAGACGGAGGCGAAGGGACGATGGAAGCGATCGTTTCAGCGATGAATGGATTCGTTCAACCGGTAACGGCCCGCGGCCCACTTTTTGATATGCAGCAAGTAGCATACGGTGTTGTCGGTGATACAGCGGTCATTGAAGTAGCACAAGTCATCGGCTTGCCGCTCGTTCCAAACGAAAAAAGAAATCCGCTCCATACGACAACGTACGGTGTAGGTGAAGTGATCATAGCAGCGCTTGAGGCGGGCTATCGCCGTTTTGTCATCGGGCTTGGTGGAAGCAGCACAAACGACGGAGGGTTTGGGATGTTATGTGCACTTGGCGCAACATTTACAAACGCATCCGGGGAACGGTTGCCCCCGATGCCGTCTTCGCTCCCTCATATTGCACACGTCGATATGACATCGATTGACCGACGTGTGTATGAAAGTGAGTTTCTCGTTGCTTGTGATGTCGATAATCCGCTGTATGGCGAGCGCGGTGCTTCACACGTATTCGGTCCGCAAAAAGGGGCGGATCGTGAAACGGTTCGCATATTAGATCAGTGGCTATATACGTATGCACAAAAAATCGAACAACAAACAAATCTTTTTTATGCACAAGAGCATGTAGCGGGAGCGGCAGGGGGATTAGGATTTGCTTTTTTATTGCTTGGTGGAAAATTAATACGTGGGGCGCAACTTGTCGGCGAGACGGTGCAACTGCCACAAAAAATGAAGCACGCCCATATCGTTATTACCGGTGAAGGACAAAGCGACGAGCAAACGTTATATGGAAAAGTACCATTTTATGTCGCACAATTAGCGAACGAATATCACGTTCCTGCCTTTTTGCTGTCAGGAAGTCTGGGTGACGGCTTTGACAAGCTATATGCATATTTTGTCAGCTGCGATGCGATTGCGACAAAGCCGATGACGTTAGAACAATGTATGCGTTCAGCAACCACCCTTCTTTATACGAAAGCACGCAACATCGCGCGAATAATTAAGCGGTTTTCTTAGTTGAAAACCGCTTGATTATAATTCTGCCTGTTCTACTAATTCGGTAGATAAGGAAGATAAGTGTTTCATGACGCGATGAATGTCTTCAATAGAGCGTAAAATATAATCGATTTGTTGCTGGCTTTCCCTAAACAGGTCAATATGGTGGTCGAGCTCCATTTTCGAAGCGACCATCGTCCCTTTTGTTTGCTCCATTTGACTAGCTGCTTCTTCTGCGATATGGCTCATCCCGTTCATCTTTTGTACAAGTGACTCGACTTGTCGATAATTCGTTTCGATCCCTTCAATAATGTCTGTACTCATTTGTTTTGTATATTCCGCTAGCTTTCGAACTTCATCTGCTACGACAGCAAAACCTTTTCCTGCTTCTCCCGCTCGTGCTGCTTCAATCGCGGCATTTAAAGCAAGTAAGTTCGTTTGATCAGCAATCGCTTGAATTTGAGAAGATGTATTTCGAATCATGTCTGATGAAGAGGGGACGAATTTACTATCATTGTCACTCCTGTATATCACCTTCACAAAAGGAGCGCAAGGAAGCCCCTGCCTTTAGGTATGGGGAGGAATTGCGTATTTTTTAAATAAATTTATTAGATAATTTTTATTTATCTAATATTTATGGTATATTTAATATAGAGGTGATTGATTTTGGAAACCAAAAAATACACCCATAAAAAAGGGATTGTGTATCTCAATCAATATCATATTGTGTTTTGTCCAAAGTACCGTAGAAAAGTATTAGTTGGAGATATTGAACGAGATGTAAAAGAAATTTTTTATGAAGTTGCCAAAGAACATGATGTAGAAATGAAAGCGATGGAGATTATGCCCGATCATGTTCATTTGTTTATTTCTTTTGACCCACGACAACATTTGCATAAGATTATTCAAGCGTTTAAAGGCAAAAGCAGTCGAATATTAAGAGAAAAATACCCTTCATTAAAAAGCAGATTACCGTCGTTATGGACGAGAAGTTATTTTTGTTGCACAGTTGGTCATATTTCAGAAGATGCCGTAAAGCAATATATTGAAAATCAAAAAAATGTGTAAAGGGAGGTGTATCGCATTGGCAAAATCAAACACAAAAAGCTATGTGTTGACACTACCATTAAAAACAGAAAGATGGCAAGAACATGTGCTTGAAAAGCGATTTGAAATCGCAAGAAAGTTATATAATGCTTGCTTGCGTGAATGTCTAAAGCGATATAAAAAATTACAACACGATCGCGAATATAAACAAGGGATTCAACAACCAACATCAAAAGAAAAAAACAAAATATTGACTGAACTGTACCGTTCGTATGGCATCAGCGAATATGCGATGCACGATTTTATCAAGCCAATGCGATCCCCTTTTAAAAAACATATCGACTCGAACACAGCGCAAAAAATCGCTACAAGAGCATGGTTGGCGTTTGAAAAACTTGTATGTGGAGATGCTAAGCAAGTGTATTTCAAAAAACATAACGAAATGAATTCGGTAGAAGGGAAATCAAACGACACAGGCATTCGTTTTAAAGACGGTCATCTTTTATGGAATGGATTATCTATTCCTGTCATTATTCGCAAAAACGACATATATGCATCTATCGCTTTACAAGATCGAGTAAAGTATTGCCGTATCCTACGTAAGCGAATAAGAGGAAAAATAAAGTATTACATTCAACTTGTCCTTGAAGGCATCCCGCCTAAAAAAGCCAATAAAGAAACAGGAGAAATCAAGCATCCACTTGGTCAAGGTGACGTTGGTATAGACATAGGTACACAAACAATCGCTGTTTGTTCATCGCGCGACGTAAAGCTACTTGTTCTCGCGCCAAGCGTAGAAAACATGGAAAAACAGAAACGATTGCTTCTTCGCAAACTAGACCGCCAAAGACGAGCAAATAATCCCCATAAATACAATGAAGATGGCACCATAAAAAAAGACAACAAAGAAAAATGGATGTGGAGCAAAAACTATATAAAAACACGTAACGAGTTAGTCGAACTACAACGAAAAATGGCGGACAAAAGAAAACAAGACCACCATCGACTGGCTAACTGGATGCTTACGCTTGGCGATTGTTTCAAAGTAGAAACAATGAACTTCAAAGCACTTCAAAAAAGAGCCAAAGAAACGAAAGTGGATGTGAACGGCAAATGTAAAAAGAAAAAGCGATTTGGTAAAAGCATTGCGAATCGCGCGCCAAGTTTGTTTTTGAGTATATTAAACCAAAAGTTACAATATGAAAACAGAACGCTTCATTTTATTGATACAATGCGTGTAAAAGCAAGTCAATACGACCATCAAAACGATGAGTATAACAAAAAAACACTTTCTCAACGATGGCATAAAATAGACGGACGCAAAGTCCAGCGTGATTTATACAGCGCATTTTTAATCATGAATGTTAGAGACAATTTAAAAGAAATAGATCGACAAAAATGTTTAGAAAGATGGAGTCATTTTATATGTTTGCACGACAAGGAAATAGAATGTTTAAAATCGGCTAACCAGCTTGTCGGTAGCATGGGTGTATAATAAATATCGTAAAAAGCGTCTTGAATCGGGCGCACAGGGCGCAAAGCACCATAGCGGTGTTTGCCCATGAAAGTCTTGCGGAACAAGGGTGAGTTCTGTACGCAGGTGCATGAGAAGCCCTTCTGTACGCAAGAACCCCACGACTTTAGTTGTTGGGAGATTCAGGATGTGTATCAACTTGTCGATGACATCGTCTCTATTAGTAAACAACCTATTGACGTTCAACATTTAGATATACGTGTGTCGCTTAGCGTAGGGGTTGCGATGTATCCGTATGACGGAGAAACGAGCGATACGCTAATGAAACATGCGGATATGGCGATGTATCGCGCCAAAGAGCAAGGGAAAAACCAATATCAGTTTTTTAACGGTGAGATGGATCGGACGGTGTCACAAAAAACGATGATTGAAACGAATCTTTATGAAGCGATCGAACAGAAGCAATTTGTGTTGTTTTATCAACCTCAATTTGATGTACAAACAAAAAAATTAATCGGCATGGAGGCGCTTATTCGCTGGATACATCCAAAGCTCGGCATGATCTCACCAGGCGTCTTTATCCCAATCGCTGAAGAAACAGGGCAGATTATCGCCATTGGGGAATGGGTCATTGAAGAAGCGTGCCGTCAAATAAAAAGATGGAACGAACAAACCGGCCTCTCCCTTCGCATGAGCGTCAACATTTCTCCAAAGCAATTTTTAAAAGAAAATTTTGTTGAACATATTCGTGCTGTTTTACAACAAACACAATTGCCACCAGATCAGCTCGATTTAGAAATTACAGAAGGAGTTGCTGTATTTAATGAACAATATACGATTCAAAAATTACAGCAATTGAAACAACTCGGTGTTCACATTTCAATTGATGATTTCGGTACAGGGTATTCGTCTTTAAGCTATTTGCGTAAATTTCCGATTAATCGGTTAAAAATTGCGAAACCGTTTATTGATGGCATAACAGAAGAAAAAGAGGATGTTGCCGTCGTCAAAGCAATTATCGTCCTTGCGAAAAACTTAAAACTACGCGTCATTGCCGAAGGGGTAGAAACGCTGTCACAATTTCATATTCTCGAAACGTTACAGTGCGATGAAATTCAAGGATATGTTTTCGGAAAGCCGCTTGATGCCGATGCGTTTGAAAACACGTATTTACAAAACCAATTTCCGAACGAGTGAAGTTGGTTTTGTAAATAAATCATTGACAATGATAATCAATTCATGTAAATTAAAATGTGTGTTGATATTAATTATCAATATCGGTTAGTTCACTAGGCGTTCGAGGGGGGTAAACATATATGCCGCGATTGTATACAGAACAGCTTTCTGTTGGATATGGAGAGCGCACCATTGTCGATCGGTTAACTGTACATATTCCAGATGAAAAAATAACGACCATTATCGGACCGAACGGATGTGGGAAATCAACGCTTTTAAAAGCGTTGACGCGCATTATTCGTCATCAAGAAGGAGCCGTCATTTTAGACGGAAAACAAATTTTGCAAGAGCATACGAAATTGTTGGCGCAAAAAATGGCGATTTTGCCGCAAACCCCAGAAAGTCCGAGCGGTTTAACGGTTGGTGAACTCGTTTCATACGGACGTTTCCCGTACCAAAAAGGATTCGGTCGGCTAACGAAGCGCGACTATGAAGTCATCGATTGGGCGCTTGAAGTGACCGGAACGATCGCATTTAAACATCGCTCCGTTGACTCGCTATCAGGTGGTCAAAGACAACGCGTCTGGATTGCGATGGCGCTTGCGCAAGAGACCGATATCATTTTTTTAGATGAACCGACAACATATTTAGATATGGCGCATCAATTAGAGGTGCTCGAATTGTTGCAACGTTTAAACCGCGAACAAAAGCGCACGATCGTGATGGTGCTTCATGATTTAAACCAAGCGGCTCGTTTTGCGGACTATATGATCGCGATGAAAGACGGGAAAATCGTGCAAGCAGGAACGTGCGAACAAGTCATGACTCCTGATGTATTAAGACAAGTGTTTCATATCGACGCAGAAATTGGTCGTGACCCTCGAACAAACAAACCGATGTGTATCACATATCATTTAATAAAAGGAGATGTAGCATATGTTGAACAAGCGAATGATGTCCATTCTTCTTTTGTTCGTCCTCATCTTGAGTGCGTGCGGTAATCAAGCAGCTGAAAAAGAACAAGAAAAGGAAGTAAAAGAGGCAAACGAACCAAAAACAATGACATATCAATCTGAAACAGGTCCAGTCGAAGTGCCTACGAATCCAAAGCGCGTTGTCGTTTTATCTTCCTTTTTAGCAGGTAGTGTCATGGCGCTCGATGTACCGATTGTTGGGGTTGACTCTTGGGCGAAAATGAATCCCCGTTATGAACCGTATTTAAAAGATGCAAAGGAAGTAACAGATGAAAGTTTGGAACAAATTATCGAACTTGAGCCAGATTTAATTATTGCAGCGTCAACAAATAAAAACTTAGATAAATTAAAAGAAATTGCCCCAACCGTCACGTACACGTACGGAAAAGTGGATTACTTAACGCAACATTTGGAAATTGGAAAACTATTAAATAAAGAAGAAGAAGCGAAACAATGGATCGATGACTTTAAAAAGCGCGCTCAACAAGCCGGTGAAGAAATTCGTGCGAAAATTGGTGAAAATGCAACCGTTTCGGTCATTGAAAACTTCGATAAGCAATTGTACGTATTCGGCAATAACTGGGGTCGTGGCACAGAAATTTTATATCAAGAAATGAAATTAAAAATGCCGAAAGCAGTTGAAGAACATGCATTGAAAGACGGATACTATGCGATTTCCCTTGAAGTGCTTCCGCAATTTGCTGGAGACTATGTCATTTTCAGCAAAAACGCAGATGGTGACCTTTCATTTACAGAAACGGAAACATATAAAAACATTCCGGCGGTGAAAAACAATCGCGTCTTTGAAGCAAACGCAAAAGAATTTTACTTTAACGACCCGATTACATTAGAATATCAGCTTGAATTTTTCAAAAAGCACTTTTTAGGTGAGTAATATAAAGAAAGAGGAGTTCGTCGTGAATTCCTCTTTCTTTATGTAAATAGAAAAGAGAGGATGCGTATGCTGAAAAAATTTGTACTTGCCTTCACTTTATTGATTACGACATTCGTTTGTGCCATTGTGATCGGAGCGGCGGATACGACAATCAAAGACGTCTGGCTAGCGATCACAGCGCCAGAAACGAACGAAATAGCGACGATGATTCATGAAGTGCGCCTGCCGCGTGAAGTAGCCGCGGTTGTTGTCGGTGCAGCGTTAGCCGTTGCTGGTGCTATTATGCAAGGGATGACGCGCAACCCACTTGCAGATCCAGGACTTATTGGACTAACGGCAGGAGCGAATGCGGCTTTAGCGATCGTGTTTGCTTTTTTTCCTTCTACAAACTATATACAAACGGTGCTCGCTTGTTTTGTTGGTGCTGCGTTCGGAGGCTTGCTCGTTTTTAGCGCGGGCGGTAAACAATTTTCACCGTTTCGGATCGTCCTAGCTGGTGCAGCCATTTCTACTTTTTTATACGCCGTCGCAGAAGGGATTGGACTTCTGTATAAAGTATCGAAAGACGTATCGATGTGGACAGCTGGCGGTATGATGGGAACGACGTGGTACGAATTAAAAATCGTTACCCCTTTTATTTGTTTTGCTATGCTGATCGCTTTTTTGCAAAGTCGTCAATTAACAATTTTAAGTATGAGCGAAGAAGTAGCAGTCGGGCTTGGCCAACAACTGACGCGCGTCAAAGCAATTCTCTTTTTCATCGTCATCGTTTTAGCTGGTGCGTCCGTTGCGCTCGTTGGCAATTTAGCATTTGTCGGTTTAATGATCCCACATCTTGTCCGTTCGTTTGTTGGAACGGATTATCGATTTATTTTGCCAATGAGTGCGATCGGCGGTGCGACGTTTATGTTATTTGCAGATACAGTCGCACGAATGATTCACGCACCATATGAAACACCCGTCGTCGCGGTTGTGGCTGTCATGGGGCTTCCATTTTTTCTTTTCATCGTGCGTAAGGGGGAAAAAGGATTATGATTGCACCGCTACGAAAAAAACAGCGTATAATTTTGCTCGTTCTTTTCATATTCATTTGCTTCATAACGATCATCAGCATGGGAACAGGCTATTCTTCTTTATCTTTCGACCGTCTCATTCCGGTGATTTTAGGTGACGGGACGTTTAAAGAGCAATTCATTTTGTTTTCGATTCGTTTGCCACGCATCGTCATTACGTTGCTTGCAGGTGTGGCATTAGCGTTGTCTGGTGCCATTTTACAAGTTGTGATGCGCAATGACTTAGCCGATCCAGGTATCATCGGTATAAATGCGGGCGCAGGTGTTGGTGTCGCCTTGTTCTTTTTATTTGTTCCGATTCAAGCACAATCATTTGCTTACCTTATTCCGCTCGTCGCTTTTTGCAGTGCGCTCCTTACAGCGATTCTCATCTATACGTTGTCGTACAATAAACAAATAGGACTTCAACCGATTCGCCTCGTGTTAATTGGAATCGGTTTTGCTACGGCGTTTTCGGGATTGATGATCGTTCTTATTTCAGGAGCCGATCGTACGAGAGTCGATTTTATTGCAAAATGGTTAGCCGGCGGTATTTGGGGGCTCGATTGGGTGTTCGTTCTCGCATTATTGCCGTGGCTCATCATTCTCGTTCCATTCATTTTATATAAAGCTCATCGCTTGAATGCTTTGCAATTGAATGATCCTGTGGCCATTGGCATCGGCGTATCGCTCGATCGTGAACGACTCGTTTTACTATTGACGGCGGTGGCGCTTGCCGCATCGGCCGTTTCCGTCACCGGCGGTATCGCATTTGTCGGTTTAATGGCCCCACATATTGCTCGGGCGCTTGTTGGTCCTCGAAACGAGTTAAGTTTACCTGTGACGATGCTGATGGGTGGTGCGTTATTGTTGCTTGCTGATACGATTGGGCGCAATTTAATTGAACCAGATGGCCTCCCTGCTGGTGTCATCGTGTCAATCATCGGTGCTCCTTATTTTGTTTATTTATTATGGAAAAAGAAATAAACGTATGATACGATAAATGTAAACTTTTATTTTTTATAGGTTTACAAAAAGGGGAGAGGTATGTTGTGGGAGGAATTGCAAATACATATCGAACAACTTGCGGAAAAAGCGCAAAAACGAACGTTGATTCAGGCAGAAAGCGACGGATGTTTTATACATATCGATGGCCGTCACTTATTTAATTTTTCATCGAATAACTATTTAGGTTTTGCACATGACGAACGGCTTATTCACGCTAGCATGGAAGCCACAAGACGATACGGTGTAGGAGCAACGGCTTCACGCCTTGTTGTTGGCAACCATCCGCTATATGAACAAGCAGAAGATGCGCTCGTTCGTTGGAAAGGGTGTGAAGCTGCACTCATCGTCAATAGCGGATACACAGCAAACGTCGGCATTCTTTCTTCCTTAGCAGGACGGGATGCGGTCATTTTTAGCGATAAATGGAACCATGCCAGCATTGTAGATGGGGCGATTTTAAGCCGAGCGGAAGTGAGACGCTATCGCCATGCGGACGTGGATCATTTAGAAACGCTATTAAAAAAAGCCGAAAGACATAAACGAAAAATTATTGTGACGGACACGATTTTCAGCATGGACGGGGACGTTGCCCCGCTACGCGAACTCGTCGCGTTAAAAGAAACATACGGTGCGATGCTTGTCGTTGATGAAGCACATGCGAGCGGTATATATGGAGAAAAAGGGCAAGGAATGGCTCACGAACACGAGATTGCTGAACAGATTGACGTACATATGGGAACGTTCAGTAAAGCGCTCGGCGCATACGGGGCATATGTGGCGGGAAAGCGAGTCGTTATTGATTATTTCATTAATACGATGCGTCCATTTATTTTCACAACCGCATTACCTCCAAGCGTGCTCGGCACCATTTGTACAGCTATTGAGATCGTACAACAAGAACGATCATTGCGCCATCATTTACATGCGTTAAGTGATTATTTTCGCACGCATCTGCAACAGGCGGGATTCGATATTGGTCAAAGCACGACGCATATTGTGCCAATTATCGTTGGCGATAACGAACGAGCGCTTGCTTTTAGCGTCCGCTTGCGTGAACGTGGCATTGTTGCGGTTGCGATTCGTCCACCAACGGTACCAGACGGCACGGCGCGCCTTCGTTTCTCACTTATGGCGACGATGACAAAAGAGCAACTCGATTGGGCGCTTGCTGAAATTACCGCAGTCGGAAAAGAAATGGGGCTGATCGTATGAACATATTGTTATTGCCGGGATGGGGAATGAAAGGAGAAGTGTTTACCCCGCTTATTCAAGCTCTTCAGCCAAGCCATGTTACCGTCGTCGCATGGGAGCATATGCATGATGTTAATCATTTTTTAGCGAAAGCAAAAGACGCTTTAACCGTCCCGTCGATTGTGATCGGTTGGTCGCTTGGCTCGCTCGTTGCTTTACAGCTCGCTATGCATGAACATGTGCAAGCGCTCGTATGCATCGGAGGGACGAGCCGATTTACGATGACAGACGATTATCCGATCGGCTGGCATGCACGCGTTGTGGAACGAATGAAGACACAATTAATGCGCCAACCGGAAAAAACAATACAATCATTTATTGATATGTTATGGGGCGAGGAAGAAGCGCAACCGTTCCGTTATATGCATCATCATATCCCAGACTTGTTGCTTGGATTAGATTACTTATTAACGACAGACGTACGAGATCAGTTACAACAAATCGATGTACCACTCCTACTCATTCATGGAGAGCGTGATCGCATTTGTCCACCGCAAGCTGCTCAATATGTATATGAACGAACCAATCATTGTACGTTCATGCTTATGCCAAATGTCGGGCACGCCCCGCACGTCACACAGCCAAGCACGTGCGCCCATTACATTCAAATATGGTTAGGCGGTGAAAAAAATGATTGATAAACAATTGATGCAAAAACGATTTAGCGAACGAGCAACGACATACGATCAGTTTGCGAACGTCCAAAAAAAGATGGCCCATGAATTAATAAAACGCATCGATCATCCACCTAAAACGATTTTAGAAATTGGCTGTGGTACGGGATATTTAACGAAACTGTTACATGACGCTTATCCGCAGGCAAAACTTACAGCAGTTGATATCGCTCCAGGCATGATTGAAAAAGCGAAACAAAGGCTAAATGATGCACCAATTACATGGCTGTGCGCAGACATTGAAGAAGCTGAGTTACATGAAACGTACGATCTCATTATTTCTAACGCGACGTTTCAATGGCTTATGACTCCAAAACAAACGATCGCCAAACTCGCCAAACAACGAAACGAAAGAGGACAACTTCTTTTTTCAACATTTGGCGACCGAACGTTTCACGAGTTGCACACCTCATTTGCGTATGCGCTCGCCATTCAACAAATTGACGAGCCGCTTCGCATCGGCCCATCGTTTCCGACGTTTTCCGAGTGGCTCGCTATGCATATTCGAGCGCGTGGACACGAACAGTTTGAAGTTGAATATTTTCCATCTGTACGTGACTTCTTCTTATCACTTCGTCACATCGGTGCAACAAATAGCACGTCGGGTCGCTATTGCCAACGACCATCTGTATTCAAAACAATGATGCATGAATATGAACAACGTTTTTCGGAACAAGGACTGATTCGCGCAACATATCATTGCATTTTTATTGACATCACTTAGGTGGTGTCATATTTTTTCCATAAAAAATTTCATCCATCTCTATGCGTAATTTATGTGTAATCGTATCTGCTTCTTCTTTTGTCAGTTGATCTTTCGACAGCTCAAACAAATAGCTATCTAAATCAAACTCGCGCAATTTGCATTTCGTATGGAAAATATGTTCTTGATACACGTTTACATCAATCATGTCGTATTGTTTGCGAATGTCATCGGGGATGTAGTTTTGAATCGATGTAATGTCATGATCGATAAACAGCTTTTTCCCCGAAATGTCGCGTGTAAATCCGCGCACACGATAGTCGATAATCATAATATCGGTTTCAAATGAACGAATTAAATAATCAAGCGCCTTTAACGGCGAAATTTCCCCACACGTTGCAACATCAATATCAGCCCGAAACGTGCTAATTCCATCGTTCGGATGATATTCGGGATATGTATGTACTGTAATATGGCTTTTATCGAGCGCACAAACGACCGCTTGTGGCACAGGCGGTTCTTCTTTCGGCACTTCAATCGGTCCTTCTGATATAAGCATTGTGACGCTAGCCCCTTGAGGAACATAATCTTGCTTGGCGATATTCAAAATGTGCGCTCCAATCATATCGGCTACATTTTTCAAAATACTCGTCAATCGATCGGCATTATACACTTCGTCAATGTATGAAATATACGCTTCCCGTTCGCTTGCGCTTGTCGTGTAACAAATATCGTACATATTAAAGCTAAGCGATTTCGTTAAGTTGTTAAATCCGTGCAGTTTCATCATAAACCTCCCTTTCTTATGTATGCTGTTTATTATGTTGTCGATTTGTGAGGATTTGTATGTATGGCGAGAGGAAGGAAAAGATGAGGGAGAGGAATATGAGAAAGTGGGCTTTATTTTTTATGTTTATCTATCCTGAAAACAAAATTTGGCAAAAAACAACCCCCACCTAGCCTTTGGAATATAATTTCCAAAGGAAGGTATTAAAGTTTATATATGGTTTAATTCCCTTATGCACCCATTTTTTCTAACTTCACTTCGTACCCTAACCCCTCTAATTTCTTCACCGTTTGACGCACGATCTTTGCTTCCCGTTGACGATCCCAATAGTCTGCCCCTAATTCTTTATACGGTTCCTTCCGAGTTAACAGGTAATAGATGATTTCTAATATCGTTCGTCCAACTGCCATACTCGCTCGATTCGCCCCTCTTCTTGCGGCTATGCGGTGATATTTCGC
>NZ_FOJQ01000024.1 GCF_900111795.1 Anoxybacillus pushchinoensis
AAGCGGTAATGGATTTTTTATGCACGTCTACTCCACAACAACGTTCATATAATACCTTCATCGCTTTCCCTCCCTGCTTCATTTCATCTTCAGCTGGTGCAGTAGCCTATGACGAAGCATTCTATCCTGCGTGCTTCCCAACTCGGGAGCGACATTCCGTGGTGCACCAGGCTACTGGGGTCCGTCTATCCTTCGGACTCTTGCGTACCATAGATACATCGACCTCATGACCCCAGCTGCAAGGAGATATTTCGACAATATTCGTTTTCATCCTTCCGATGGTGCCGAATTTTTTTCGGCATGGGGGTCTATTTCCTTTTATCTCTACAATAATGCCCTTGAGACAGTTTTTTATTTCAAAGGAGTGGGTAATATTGTAAAATAGAAAGAGATGAACAAGAAAAGGAGGGAATACGATGCCTGTTTATAATAAATTGGTTCGGGATTTGATTCCAAAAATTATTGAGGAAGCAGGGAAGTCGTTTACAACGCGAACATTAAGTGATGAGGAATATCGCCAAGAACTGCGAAAAAAAGCGTTTGAGGAACTAGAAGAATATATGAATGCCTCAGATGATGTTACAGCGGTGGAAGAGCTAGCCGATTTATTGGAAATTATTCATGCGCTTGCTGAATGTCACGGGGCAACGATCGAACAAGTCGAAGCGGTTCGTGCATCGAAAGCGGAAAAGCGAGGAGGTTTTAAAGAGAAAATTTTCTTAATTGAGGTACACGATGAGTAAAATCGAGTTTGTCAAAAGTCATCTAATTGAAAAACTAAATAAACATATTGAGACAGCCTCGACGATTTATATGTTGACGTCGTTTGTGATGAAGTCGGGCGTGGAGGTCATAAAAGAACCGCTCCAACGTGCAGCGGAGCGGGGAGCAGATATTAAAATTTGCGCTGGTGATTATTTATATGTCACACAACCAGAAGCTTTGTGTCAGCTCTCAACGATCCATCCGAACATTGAAGTTCGGTTATGGAAAAGTGACGGCGTTTCTTTCCATCCGAAAGCGTATTTATTTGAGAATGAAGATGATGGATATTTTATTATCGGTTCATCGAATTTATCCCGTTCAGCGTTAACGAGCGGTGTAGAATGGAATATTGGCGTGCCTAAATGCGTGGAAGAAAACGTCTTTGCCGAAGTAATGAATGAATTTTTAACGCTTTTTTACGCCGAACAAACGGTACAAGTAAACGCCGAAACGTTAAAGCAATATGAACAACAATATGACGATTATCATCAACGTCATACAAATCTCGTACGACAATGGACGAAGCTAGAGGAAGTAGAGTTGATGCTTCCAACGACAAAGAAAGAAGAAACGGAAATGATTTATGATGAAAGGGCTTCATATGGGACCATTCAGCCACGTTTTGCGCAAGTAGAAGCGCTTGCTCAGCTAGAGGCTACATACGAAGAAGGTTATGATCGCGCGATGGTCGTTATGGCAACAGGGCTAGGTAAAACGTACTTGGCTGCTTTTTTTGCCCGAAAGTTTCAAAGAGTGCTATTTGTAGCGCACCGCGAAGAAATTTTACATCAAGCGAAGCGTTCGTTTGCGCAAGTGCTTTCGGATAAGACGTTCGGTATTTATGACGGCAAAGTGAAAGAAGGACAAGCCGACGTCGTGTTTGCGTCTATTTTTACGCTAAGCATGAAAAAACATTTAACTACGTTTGCAAAAGACGCATTTGACCTTATTGTGATTGACGAATTTCACCATGCCGCCGCGAAGTCATACGAGCGTGTGCTTTCTTATTTCCAACCGAAATTTTTACTTGGCATTACCGCGACGCCTGATCGCAACGACTATAAAGACGTATACGCGCTTTGCGACGGAAATGTGGCGTACCGCATTGATTTTATCGAAGCGGTACAGCGCGGGTGGCTTGCGCCATTTCACTATTATGGCGTATATGACGATACAGATTATACGAAAATCGCTTGGCGCGGCAACCGCTACGATGAAGAACAACTGTTACAGGCGCAGTTGCGCACAGAAATGACAGAAAATATTTTGCGAGCTTGGGAGAAATACAAGCAAACGAAAACGCTCGTGTTTTGTTCTTCCATTCGCCAAGCGGATTTTTTGGCCAATTATTTTAACGAACACGGCTACCGCACGGTGAGTTTGCATTCGAAACAAGTACATATTACACGCACGGAAGCGATTGAATTACTTGAAAAAGGCGAATTAGACGCCATTTTCACCGTCGATTTATTTAACGAAGGCGTTGATATTCCCGCGGTTGATACGCTATTATTCGTCCGTCCGACAGAGTCATTAACGATTTTCACCCAACAAGTCGGGCGCGGCTTGCGTCTCCATCCAGAAAAACAATATTGCGTCATTATCGACTTAATCGGAAACTATCGCAACGCCGATGTGAAGCTCGCCTTATTTGATACGCAAAAAGAAGAGAGAAAAAAACAAAAGTCTGTGATTCCTGTTACCCCTGACGGATGTGTTGTCGATTTTGATGTTCGCGTCGTTCATTTATTAGAAGAAATGCGCAGAAAACGCCAACCACGCAAAGAAAAGTTATTAGTAGACTACTACGACGTAAAACAACAGCTCGGCCGCCGTCCGACGTACTTGGAACTTCATTTGCATGGACGAAGTGAAGCAAAAGAATACAGGGACGAATTCAAATCGTACGTCGGCTTTCTTTACTGGGCGGACGAATTGTCCGAGCGGGAAAAAGAAGTGTTTTTAAAGTACGAGTCATGGCTTATCGAAGTCGAGCGAACAGTGATGACAAAAAGCTACAAAATGGTCGTCTTGCAGGCGATGCTAAACCGCGGACCATCACGCTGGCATTCACCGATCACGCCAGCCGAAGCCGCACCGTTTTTCCATCAATACTTGACGGAAAAAGAATACCGAAAGCGCATCGATTTCTCTGACGGAGAAACAAAGCGCTTATGGCAATACGATGAGCAAAAAGTCGCCAAACTCATCGCCAAAATGCCGATGACGAAATGGAGCGGCAGTTCCAACGGACTTCTTTCGTTTGAAAATAACGTCTTCTCGCTCACCTTCTCCATCGCACCAGAAGACGAACATATGCTATACGAATGGACGCAACAGATTTGCGAATATCGGTTGCATGTGTATTTTGAGAGGAGGGGTGGGGGGAAGTAGGGGGACGGTGCTTTTGGCACTGTTCCTCCATATCAAGGCGGTGTTCAAACTGTACTTCCATTAGATAAAAAAACGGTGGGATGCATATGCAGGATATAGTAAAAAAAGAACAAAAACGTCTAGATTGGACTATTTCGGTTATTGAAGAGCTAATTGTGGATAAAAAACAGAAAGCTAAATCAATAGCTAATGATGTTGTTGAGGCGCAACTTATAGAGTATGCCAAAAAGGAAGTAAAAAAGCTTCAGGATATACAACAAAATCCTTATTTTGGTCGTTTAGATTTTGAGGACGAATTTGGTGCAGAGACGATTTATATTGGGAAAAAGGGAGTCGAAAGGGACGGGGAACTTGTTGTCGTGGACTGGCGTACCGATTTAGGAAGGCTTTACAACGCCTATCAAGGAGTTCAGAAGACATTTCGTATAGGTAAAGACAACCGCCCAGTTACTATCAACGGAAAACGAGGAATCATAATCGAAGATGGTAAAGTGATGAAAGTCACGGAAATTGGCCAAACAGTCATTGTTGAAAATGAACAGGGTGAAAAAGTAAAATACATGGATGATTATTTAAAAGAGATCCTAACAAATACTGAAGAAGCCCATAGATTGCGTGATATTATTGCTAGTATTCAAGCGGAACAGGACGAGATTATCCGTTTGCCGCTTAAGGATACGGTTATTGTTCAAGGATCGGCAGGAAGTGGAAAATCGACGATCGCTCTACACCGCATTTCATATTTGTTGTATCAATATCATGAGCAAGTAAAGCCAAGGGATATCTTGATTTTAGCACCGAACGAAATTTTCTTATCATATATCAAAGATATTGTTCCAGAAATTGAAATAGAAGGGATTGAGCAACGTACATTCTATGAATGGGCTTCTACTTATTTCACAGATGTCAACAGTATCCCTGACTTACATGAACAATATATACAAGTGTATAGCTCAACTGAAAAAGATAACTTAATAAAAATTGCAAAATACAAAGGTTCTCTTCGATTTAAAAAATTGTTGGACGATTTTGTTGAATATATTGGAAATACGATGATCCCACATGGAGATCTCACTATTGAAAGCGGGGTCATACTTGCGAAAGAAGAGATTCACCGGTTCTATAAATCAAAAGAGCATTTGCCTTTGAATGCTCGGATGAAAGAAGTAAAAGATTTTATTATGAGCTGGAGTAATGGGCAAATTAAGAAATGGAAGGCACAAATTGAGGAAGAGTTTGAAGAGGCGTACCGAAAATGGGTGGTTACTTTGCCTGAAGGTGAAGAGCGGAAAACCATATATAAAGCGTTAGAAAACGCTAAAGAATTAAGAATGAAAATATTCATCGAAAAAATGCAGCATGAAATTTCTCTCGTTGTTAAAAAGATGGAGAATATTCCTGCCTTGTTAATGTATAAGTCTGTCTTTCAGAAAAAAGTGTTTGATAAGTTTCAACCGGATATTGATGAGGAGTTACTGAGTCTTTTATTGAAAAACGGCAGAGACATTAAGCAAGAAAAATTCATGTACGAAGACATTGCACCGCTCATTTATTTAGATGCTAAAATTAACGGGAAAAAACTACAATATGAGCACATTTTTATTGACGAAGCACAAGATTATAGCCCGTTCCAGCTTGCAATTATGAAAGATTATGCAAAATCGATGACGATTTTGGGGGATATCGGTCAAGGGATTTTCTCCTTTTACGGGATTGACCGTTGGGAAGAAATCGAATCCTATGTGTTTAAGGAAAAGGAATATAAAAGGCTTCATTTGCAAACAAGCTATCGTTCAACAAAGCAAATTATGGATATGGCAAACAGAGTGTTGTTAAACAGCAATTATGATTTTCCACTTGTTATCCCAGTGAACCGACCTGGGGATATACCTTTTATAAAAAAGGTGGGAAGTATCGGTGAACTTTATGACGAGATAGTAAACTCGATTCGACTATTTGAAGAAAAAGGATACAAAAAAATCGCCATTTTAACGATGACGAAACAAGGGACTGTCGATACGTTCGATCAGTTGAAACGTCGAAACGTTACACAAATAGAGGCGATTACAGAAGGTCATCAAGAGTTGAAAGAAAAAATTGTAATCATCCCTTTCTATTTAGTAAAGGGGCTTGAATTTGATGCGGTTATCATTGAAGATGTTAGCGAAGAAACGTTCAAAGATGATACACAACACGCGAAAATTCTTTATATGTCTATTACGCGTGCCCACCACGATTTGCATATGTTTTATCGTGGAGATCTGTCGCCATTGTTGGAGGATCGAGATCCAAATGAGCCACCGAAACCGCGAAAATCGTTCGCTGATTGGTTAATTACAGATATTACCGATCCTTATACAGAGCCGAGAGTAGAAGCGATGAAAATGGTTAAAAATGAGGATACACTTCGCTTGTTTGATGATGAGGAAGAAGAATTTGTTAAGGAATCATTTGAAGATAATCGTGAACGGTATTATGATTTTCATGCGTGGTTGAAAGTATGGCGCCGGTGGGCAGAACTGAGAAAACAATTAGAACATAAATAAAAGGCTGGGATAGAATGTTAAAAATATATTCTGGAGGTTTTACAGCAGAACACTTATATCGTAATGAAATGAAAATCGTGGTGGACTTGCAATTGCAAGGTCTGTCTCGCGAAGAAATTAAAGCAAAAATTTTTGAGGAAAACTTATTTCATTGCCGCAGTGAAGCTGCAATGAAAGACCTTTTTCCTCGTGTATACCGAAGGACGGAATTCCTTGATCGGCAGTTAAAATTTTTTTTGCTGAACGGCTCGCGTTCAGATCAAAATGCTCTTTTATTGTACGGATTTTTAAAGTATTTTAAGTTCCCGCGCGATTTTGTTCTTGAAGTAGTTCATTATAATATGAAAAAATTTAAAACGACGGTGACAGAAGGAAATATTCGTACATTTTTTGAAGAAAAAGAACAGCAATACGAACAAGTTCGAAATTGGACGGATAAAACAAAATATAAACTTAAGCAAGTAATGTTAAAAATACTTGTCGATGCTGAGCTTTTAGCTAAAAACGGGGACGAATATGAAATCAAACCTATTCCTTTGAGTAAAGAATTACGCGAGTATGTGGAACGAAACGAAACATATCGAGATTTATTGCTGCTGACATTAAATGAGTAACGGAGGTTTGAAGTGGAAATTCAAAAAAAGTTAGATCGGTTTTTTGAGGAAATTCAAAAGGAAGATTTCTTGCAAATGCGAGGACTTGGAAATGAAGTACCTTACTTCATTTTTGATTACGAACCTGAACATGAGTTAATCGTTCGTAAATCGGTTCGTTACTTTGCGGAGCGGATTCATTTGAATATCAAGGTATTGAACTTGTTTGAAATGGTGATTGGTTTATTTGAAGACATCGGTTTAGATGGGTTGAAACAGTTTGAGGAAGAGCAAGGCACAGAAGAGCTGTTCGATGCTTTACGTCCGACTTTAGAAGAAGAACAGTTAGTTGATAAAATTGCCGAAGAAGCAGAAGACGCACAAATTATCTTCATTACAGGAATCGGCAGTGTGTTTAAGTTGATACGCGCTCATGAGCTATTAAATCAATTACATGCAAAAGTGACAAACATACCTATTGTCATCTTTTATCCAGGGAAGTATACAGGGCAAGGACTAAGCCTATTTAACCGATTTGAGTCAAATGGATATTATCGAGCATTTTCAATCTAAAGGAAGAAGGAGAGGCTCAACTGTGTTACAAGACACATATACGATTCAAGAACTTTTTAAAAAGCCAATTGATCGTGAAATCAATGGTGTTGTTCAAGCTGGACAATACGATGAAAAAATTGTTCATGACGAGCTTGAAGAGTACGTTATGACAAAAGAAATAAGTGAAAATATGAAGTATTTCTTCAAAAACTACTCATACAGTTTTGATCACCCTACCACGAAAATGGGTGTATGGATTTCTGGTTTCTTTGGCTCTGGTAAATCACACTTTCTAAAAATCTTATCCTATTTACTAAACAATGAAACAGTATATGGAAAAAGAGCAGTAGACTTCTTTAAAGATAAGACAGATGACCAGGAACTATTGGAAATGATGCAGCGTTCCGCTACTTTTGATAGCCATGCGATTTTATTTAATGTGGATTCAAAATCTGCAGGCGGTAAAAAAGAAAAAGCAACGATTGTGGAAGTATTTTTAAAAGTATTTAATCAATACCTTGGTTATTCACCCACTCTTTGGATCGCGAATATAGAGCGTCAGTTAGCGGATGAAGGAATTTATGATGAATTTGTGAAACACTTTGAAGAAATTGAAGGAAAACCTTGGGCGGAAGAACGTGCTAGAATTCTACTTAAACGTAAGTCTTTTATTGAAGCATTAGCAAGATTAGGGTATGACGAAGAAACATCAGCTGGATTTTTAGCGGCAGCTAATAAAAATTTCGAAATCAGCTCAGAAGAATTTGCAAAAATCGTTGCAAAGCATGTCAAAGATAAAGGGGACAATTACCGCCTCACTTTCCTTGTCGATGAAATTGGACAGTACATCGGAGACGATATTAATCTCATGTTGAATTTGCAAACGGTTGTCGAAGACTTAGGAAACTATTGCCAGGGGAAAGTATGGGTGATTGTCACTTCACAAGAGCAAATCGATGCGGTTACAAAAGTAAAAGGCTCTGACAACTTTTCAAAAATTCAAGGACGCTTTGCGACGAGAATTCATTTAACAAGTTCCAATACAGATGAAGTTATTAAGCGTCGTCTTCTCGAAAAAAGACCAGCAGCAGCTGACCATTTGAAAAGTGAATTCGAACAAATCGGACAAAGTTTAAATAATACGTTAACATTTGAAAAAGATAAATGTGTGTTTCAAAGCGGTTTCAAAAACGAAGATGAATATGCAGCGATTTATCCGTTCGTTCCATATCAAGTAGAACTCTTGCAACGCGTCTTTAACAAAGTGCGCCGTCAAGGGGAAGCAGGAGCTCATTTAGCACATGGGGAACGCTCTTTATTAAATGCTTTCCAAGAAGTCGCCTTGCAATTAAAAGATGAAGATACGAACCAATTAGCTCGTTTTTCACAATTCTACGAAACGGTAAAACGATTTTTAAGTACGTCTGTTTCAGCAACCATTACAGCAGCGGCGAAACGTGAAGGCATTACAGAGTTTGACGTCGAAGTGTTAAAAGTCTTGTTTATGATCAAAGGAATTGATGAAATCAAGGCTACTGTTGAGAATATTACAACCCTTCTTGTAGACAGTGTAGATTGTATTAAAAACCAACTAGAAAAAGAGGTTCGTCATTCGTTAAATCGTCTTCGCCAAAATATGTTAATTGCCGAAAATGCCGATAAAACGTTCGTTTTCTTAAGCGATGATGAGCAGGAGATGAACCGCGAAATTCAAAATGAATATGTCAACGAAGCGAACGTAATCGATGCGTTAGGAAAAATGTTTTTTGAAGATATTGTTCAAATGAAATCATATCGTTATCAAAAAACACATGATTTTGAATTTAATAAAATCTTCGATACGTATACTCGCGGTGGGCGGACAAACGAGTTAACACTTCAAGTGTATACGGGTGATATTACTGAAGAACAAGCACGGGCAGAGGCTAACTCTGGAACGCTGGTCATGTATATTCCACAAGAATATGCAGAAAAGTTTTTTGAACCGATGGAATATGCCCAAAAAATTCAATCTTATGCAAACAAAAAAATTTCAACAAGTTTGACAGAACAACAACGAAAAATATTGGACGAAAAACGGCAACAAATTAGTGAGTTTGAAAAAAAAGCGCAAGAGGCATTGGCGGAAGCGGCTTTACATGCGACTTACTTTGTACAAGGACAAGAATATCGATTTAACGGTAGCTTAGAAAATCAACTTCAAAGTGCTTTTGAAATTCTTGTTCGTAATACGTACAGCTACCTTAGTTACATCGAAGAACCGGTGCCTGTGAAAAACGCTAATGATACTATTTATAAATGGGCAACAGAAGGTCTCCCAGCAACAATAGAAGGAACTTTTGTAAACCATCTCGCTTATGATGCTGTTTTCCGTTATCTTGAAGAAAGTCGTAATCGTCAAATGGTGACGATGAAAGTGCTTGTTGATAAGTTTAAAAGCGCTCCATATGGTTGGAGTGAAAACGATATTGCTGGATTGGTAGCTGCTTTAGTTCATGATGGAAAAATTAAGCTCTCTTATTTGAATGAAACTTTCGATGCCACTCATTCACAATTTATTGCTCGCATCACAAAAGCGTCTGAGCGAGAAAAAGTAATTGTGGAAGCTCAACTGGCTATTCCAAGCCATAAGCGCAAAATAGTAGTGGAAATCATGCGCGAGTTGTTTAACTTCTATGATGTGGGTGAAACGTATGATGATATTGCGAAAAACATACGCACACAGCTTCATAAACATTTCATTGAACCAATTACGGAAATGTTAAAGACAAAAGAATATGAAGATAAACAATATCCATATCCAGGTGGTATTCAACTTGCGAAATTAAAAAATAGTATTGAAGAATTATTGTCCCATTCAAAGAGCGAGAATTTTGTTGATGAGTTTATTGAGTTAGATGAAGACTTAGAGGAATGGCTTGAGGACGTTCAAACTTTATCTTCTTTTTATAAAGGACATGCGATTCGCCATTTTGATGAAAGTGTCCGTTTATTGAAAGAACGTGCCGATGATTTGGATATCGCTCAGCATGATGCGGAAGTACAAAGGATTAAGAATAGTATTGTTTCTATTTTAACGAATGATAATCCATATAAACAAATTCCGAATCTGCCAATTTTAAATGAGAAGTTGAGAGATGCATTAGGAAATTTTGTGAAAAATGAGTTACAAAGCCATCTAAAAGACATGGAACGAATTGAACAAGAACTTCTATCTCTATTGGAGCAATATGACATTGAAAAAGTAAAGGAACTTGTTCAAGTAGAGTTGGAAAAACTTCGAGAGCGGATTGAACAACTAAAAGAGATGCAAAGTATCTCCAAAGTGTATTTGCATAAGCAAGTTGCCGCTAATGACTTGAATCGTGTTAAGGAAGAAATTAAGAAATATATTATTATTGGTCCAACAGTAGAAATTGGGGCATCAGAGTTAATCAATAATGTAATAACTGGCAATCAAATTGAGATTACCAATGAGATAGAATTAGATAAATTTATTGAACAGATGAAGAATGTTCTAAAAATGAAATTACAGCAAGGAAAAACAGTCATTATCAAGAAATAAAGGAGACGGAATGCGATGAACAAACGAGCATTAAAAGAGTTTGCGGTTTATGCCCGCAATGAGCTTCGCAGTCAAATCGCATTACGAGCACAAGCCTTTGGGATTACTCCTGAAGGCTCTCCTGTGCTTGTAACAGGTGCTGATTATGTCGAAATTAACGGCAAAAAACTGCCGCTATCCTATAAAAACGGTTTGCAAAAACTGTTAAAAGAAATTGAAATAAAAGGCTATGACCAAGTGATTGAAGAAGTCGCGTATACTTGGTTTAACCGCTTAATTGCAATTCGCTTCATGGAAGTGCATAACTATTTGCCATCGAAAATTCGTGTTTTATCCAGCGAAACGAAAGGAAAAGTGGATCCGGATATTTTAACCGATTACCAATATACGGACTTGCCAGTCGATAAAGAGGAGATTGCATCTCTTTTACAACAAGGAAAGCGTGAAGAAGCGTATCGGAAGTTATTAATTGCCCAATGTAATGAATTGCATCAAATTATGGACTTTCTTTTTGAAAAGATAGCAGACTATACAGAACTACTATTGCCGGAGTCGTTGCTTCATGCGGATTCGTTGATTAACAAACTAGGAAAAGAATTAGGAGACGAAAACTTCGAACATGTAGAAGTCATTGGCTGGTTGTATCAATACTATATTTCTGAGAAAAAAGATGAAGTATTTGCTGGATTAAAGAAAAACAAGAAAATTACAAAAGAAAACATCCCAGCTGCAACACAGTTATTTACACCGCATTGGATTGTCCGTTATATGGTAGAAAACTCGCTTGGTCATATGTGGCTCGAGTCTCATCCTGAGTCCAACTTAAAAGTGGAAATGAAATATTATGTAGAGCCAGCGGAACAAGAGCCAGAGGTGCAAGCAAAATTAGAAGAACTACGTAACCCGAATCTTTCACCGGAAGACATCACCATCTTAGACCCTGCGTGTGGATCTGGACATATTCTTGTGTATGCGTTCGACTTGCTTTATAAAATATACGAAGAACGAGGCTATCCAGCACGTGAAATTCCATTTCTCATTTTAGAGAAAAACTTATACGGAATCGACATTGATGACCGTGCGGCACAGTTGGCGGCGTTCGCGTTAATGATGAAAGCGCGTGAGAAGACGAAAAAGATTTTCCGAAATCCGCCTAAGTTGAATGTGATTTCTATTCAAGAGTCAAATGAAATCCTAATTGATCAAGCAGCGGAGTTAATTGGAGAAAATGAAACGGAAGTAGAAGAGCTCAAAACATTATTGCACACATTTATCGATGCGAAAAACTATGGTTCTATCTTGCAACCGGAAAAAGTCGATTTTGATAAATACTTACGGAAAATTGAACAGCTAAAGCAAGCAGGCGAGCATACACTTGAAACATTTGAAGTGTATGAGCAATTAGACAAAATTGAGAAAATAATTAAACAAGCAAAAATGTTAGCTTCCCAGTACGATGTGGTAGTGACAAACCCTCCATATATGGGAGGGAAAGGGATGAATTTACAGCTAAAAAAATATCTAAGTGATTACTATTCAAAAGGGAAAAGTGATTTATTTGCCGCATTTATGATTCGTGCGCAACATTTTACATCCGAAAACGGATTTTCTGCTGTAATAAACCAGCATTCATGGATGTTTTTAAGTAGTTTTGAAGAATTGAGAAATGAATTTTTAAGTCTTACTACTATTTATTCAATGCTTCATTTAGGGACACGTGCTTTTGAAGAAGTTGGAGGAGAAGTTGTTCAAAGCACATGCTTTGTATTAAGGCAGCCGTTCATTGCTAATTACAAAGGAAAATACGTACGATTAGTAGATTATTCATCTTCACAAGAAAAAGAAGAAATGTTTTTATGTAAAAAAGAAAATGATATATTCGTGCGCAATCAAGAAGGTTTCAAGGACATCCCAGGTTCCCCGATTGCGTATTGGCTGAACAAAAAAGCAAGAGATGGGTTCCAATATGTAATTGGTAACAATTATTCAGCGGTAGCTGGTATATCAACAGGAAATAATAATCGATATATATTTGATTGGTATGAAGTAGACTATTCACAAATCTCTTTTTCTAAAAAAGGAATTGATTGTAAAAAATATTATCCGCATGCGAAAGGTGGAGACTATCGTAGGTGGTATGGTAACCGCATAAATGTTATTAAGTATAATGAGCAATCCATTAAGGAAATGAGTAGCTTGCCCGGTTTTCGACATGATGGAAGAATGCATTACTTTAAGCACCTAATATCTTGGAGCAAAATTACTAGCTCTATCTTTAGTGCTAGATATTATGAGCCCGTGTTTGTATTCGATAGTGCTGCGCCTAGTATTTCTATTGATAAAATAGATTATAATTTGCTTGGATATCTTAATTCGAAGGTAGCATATTATTTTATGAAAGTAATAAATCCTACTTTGAATTATCCTCCAGGTTATATGGAGTTATTGCCTTTTAGTCATTCGGAAAATAAGGTAATTAATAGTATAGTATCTGAAAACATTGAAATTTGCATAAATGAATGGAATTCCTTCGAAACCTCATGGGATTTCAAAAAGCATCCATTCCTCACATACCGTGGAAACGCAAAGACGTTAGAGGAGTGCTATGCCAACTGGGAGGAACATGCGGAGAAGCAGTTCCGTCAACTACAACAAAATGAAGAAGAGTTGAACCGTATTTTTATTGAGCTATACGGTTTACAGGACGAATTGACACCTGAGGTACCAGATGAGGAAGTAACTGTCCGCCGAGCGGATCGCATTCGTGAGGCGAAATCGTTCTTGTCTTATTGCATCGGTCTTATGATGGGCAGGTATTCGTTAGATGTCGAAGGCCTTGCGTATGCAGGTGGTGAGTGGGATGCCTCGAAGTATAAAACGTTCCAGCCTGATAAAGATGGCATCATTCCGTTGACAGAAACAGCGTACTTTGAAGACGATGTCATTACTCGCTTGCAAGAGTTACTAATTTTAATGTTTGGCGAAGATACGTTAGCGGAAAATCTTCGTTGGTTAGCGGAGTCATTGACGATGAAAAACAATGAAACACCGACAGAACGTTTGCGTCGTTATTTCTTTGATGAGTTTTATGCGGACCATTGCAAGATTTATCAAAAGCGTCCGATTTATTGGATGGTGGAGTCTGGTTCGAAGAAAGGTTTCCGTGCGTTATTCTACCTACATCGTTATACGCCAGAAACATTAGCGACGATGCGCTTTACGTATGTACAAAACTTACAAGAAAAACTTCGTCAAGAGCAAAAACGTCTCGAGCAAGACCTTATCAATCCCGATTTATCTGCTGCGATGAAGAAGCGTTATGAGAAGCAATTGAACCAAATTAAAGCCCAGCAAGACGAACTCGTTGAATTCGATAAAAAATTAGCGGAGCTTGCCAACCAACGCATTGCCTTAGATTTAGATGATGGTGTTGTGGTAAACTACGAGAAATTAAAAACGATTCTTGCAAAAATCAAATAAGCAAAACAGAATGGATAGGGTCTTTTCCTATCCATTTCTCTTGCTTAGTGAGGTTTACAAATGGTTGAATCTTTTTTATCTTAGATAATATGAGTAAAGATTTACTGAGAGTTGGTGTAAGATGAATATAATAGAAGAGTTATTACGATTGTTCCAAGAACAACTGTCTGAAAATAACGGTGCTGATCGTGCCATTGTGTTTTGGTATGACCCACAAGGTGCTGAGCGTGATTTATCAGAAATTGAACAAGCATTGAATCATGAAGGAATCAAAGTTTGGAGATTAAATAATCATAATGCCTTCCAGACAAAAGTATTGTTGGAGCTTGAAGATACGGAAAGTTCTTATTTAATTTATGCTCCTTTTGCTAAGCCAAAAGATGAAGATAACTTTTTACTAGATATCCTTCTTTACAGCGGCAAACATGGAGAGTTTCAGGCGGATGAAATTGCGATTATGATGAAGGAACTCCGTATCGACCATTTAGCCATCCGGCCGTTTATGGAGAATCATTGGGCATTTTTTAAAAATAAGCAGCGCGTTGCGAAGTTTAAAAAATTGCTTCCAAACAGCCCAAATGTGAATGATGTGAAACAAGCGATGATGGCGGTGTTATGCGATGCGAAAAGCATCCATCCTCAAGAACTATTAAAAAGTGTCATCGCAAACGGTGGGATTAATGATTCAAATGAAGCGTTGCTGAAGATGGAGAAATACTTAGATGTGAATCTTTTTTACGAGTTAACAGAAGATTATTTCGGCGTTTCCAAAAGAGGAGAAAATCGTTTATCTCACATCATGGAGACCATTGTCTTTCAGCACTTTGCCGCGAATGTAGATGAGAATTTGTTGAATGTTCATTATCATTCCAATGTCCCAAACATTTGTAAGGTATTTTTGGATGATTGGTTAAAATCAGATGAACGGGAAGTATTAGAAAACATTTTAGATGAACTTGAACGAAAATGGAACATTGTGCAGCTAATAGATCAACATACGTATCAAGCATTCATTCGTTGCCATACGTTCTCAGTCATTGAACGAAAAGTTTTGGATGCATTGCATGAATTGTTGTTAAGTGAAACGGTTCTTGTAAATGAGTGGAAGAGCATTTTGGCAGAACGAAGAAAAAGTTACTGGTATAAAACGCGTTTCCACCAAGAGTATCAATTATTAGAGAAAGTGCTGCATTTTTATGAGTGGAAAGCGATCTTTGAACGTGATGACGTACCAAAAAATGAACAAGAATGGTTTATGTTTTATACCGAAAAGTATTACAACATTGATCAACTTTATCGTCATATCCGTCTGATTTATATGAGTTGGACAAACTTAGAGCGATATGAAGAGTTGATGGAGAGAGTTACCTTTTGGTATGAAACTAAGTATTTAGCAACGTTAGGAACTTATACGGATGCAATGTTAGAAACAAAACTCCGTGAACATTGGAACATTCAAGGTGTGATGCAACAAAAGAATTTTTATCCACATTTTATACGCCCGTTAATAGAAGCAACGAGAGAGCGCGTCTTTGTCATTATTTCCGATGCACTTCGTTATGAAATAGGAATGGAGTTATTAGAGAGCTTTAAACAGCGTTTAAACACAGAAGTAAAACTTATTCCAATGCAAGCAACGCTTCCAACCTATACGCAACTTGGAATGGCTTCGTTGTTGCCAGGAAAGATTACGGATATGAAAGAGGATGGAACGATATACGTGAATGACATTTCTACAAAAGGATTGCAAAACCGTAATAAAATTTTGCAAATGCACGAGCCTGATTCCATCGCGCTTAAAATGGAAGAGTTTATTCAGTTAAGTAAAGACGAGGGACAGGACTATATCCGTGGGAAACGCGTTGTCTATTTATATCATGACAGTATTGATGCGATTGGCGATTCTAGTAAGACGGAAGGATATACGTACGAAGCAGTGGAAAATGCGATGGAGCGTATAAAAGCGGCTGTTCGAAAACTAACAGGTACGTATGAGGCGGTTCGTATTTATATTACAAGTGATCACGGCTTCTTATATCAAACATCTCAAGTAGAACGATATCAAAAGGCGGAAAGTATTAAAGGTGATATTTATGATGGAAATCGCCGTTTTGCCATTGGTAAAAATTTATCGGTTCCAGATGGAGCCATCAAAGTTTCGCTTGACTATTTAGGATTAGACTGTGAAGCGGTTATTGCAAAAGGGTTAAATCGCTTTACTGCCGGTGGGGGATTGCGATTTGTTCACGGCGGAGCAATGCCACAAGAAAGCATCGTCCCGTTAATTGAATATCGACAAATTAAAGGGAAGGCGCGCAAATCAGAAGCGGAACGAGTGAACGTACGCGTTGCCTCGATTCAGAAAGTCATTACAAGTTATCGATTTGTCGTGCCATTTTTCCAAGAAGAGAAAGTGTCGTCTGAGTTGCAAGCAAGAACATTACGAGCGGCGTTTTACCGAGGCAATGAACGAATTTCCAATGAGGTTACGATTACTTTTGATTCAAGTGGAGATGTGTCTGAGCGGCAAACAGAGGTTGTGTTCCATCTTTTTGAAGATCGTTATCGAACAGGAGAAATATGTATTTTACGTCTAGAGGATGTGTCAGGACGTACAACGGAACTGTATGCAGAAGAAGAATTTGAGTTGAAGTTATATAGTATTGATTAAAAAACAGTGCTTGTTGCTTCATCAAACTCTTAGTGACAGATAAGCTAGCCAGATTGGCTAGCTATCTGTCGTCTTTATACCTTTAGTACATCTGGATTCCCAAAATATTGCTTGTACAGCTGTTCAGCATAGTGGTCAGTCATTCCTGCAATATAATCACATACCACACGTTTTTTCGATTCTCCTTTTTGAATTAGTGTTCGGTATTCAGGTGGAAGTAGTCTTTCGTATTTATCATCATTTAATAGTTCAAATAGGCGATTAACCATTTGAGCACCTCTAATTTCGTATAGTGCAACACTCGTTCTTTCAATAAGGATATGCCTTACAGCTCTTTTTAATCCATCCATTAACTTCTCTTTCGTCTGTAAACCTAATCCATATTTAAAACTTGTTCCTTTCTTTTGTCGCTGTTTTTCAGTTAATTCGACTACCCCGATATCTTTAATGAATGTATCAATTAATGTAGATGTGATCGATTTAAATGCTGCATCACCAAATGAATTGCCACAATTTTTATAGGCCTGCTGTAATAAATCTTGAAATTCTTTTCTTAACTCCTCAGTTTCGAGTTGCCCTAACACAGCATCTATTGATAAAATTCCTGATTTTAATCCATCTTCGAGATCGTGAGTGGAGTAGGCAATATCATCTGCAAGTTCCATGATTTGCGCTTCTATAGTTTGGATTTTCATTTTTCCATTACACTCTAGATTCTGCCTGTCTTCATTATAAAGAAATTTTTGTTGTTCAATTTGCCATGCTGATGTATTATAAACACCGTATTTAACAACAGAATACAAAGCTGCTTTTGTTAAGTTAAGTCCATCATAGTGCGAGCTTTTCTTTTCTAATTTGCAAAGAATGCGTAACGTTTGGGCGTTCCCTTCAAAACCACCATCATTTTCCATTAATTTGTTTAATTCTTTTTCTGCGTAATGACCGAATGGTGGGTTACCTATATCATGAGCTAGGCATGCCATCGCGACTAATGCCGAGTTCACTTTCACACCGTCATGCTCTATTTTTCTAGAAATTGTTGTACCAATTTGGCTAACTTCGAGCGAGTGAGTAAGACGAGTTCGATAGTAATCACTTATTTGAGTTCCAAGTAACTGCATCTTTCCTTGCAATCTTCGGAATGAAGAAGAATGAAGAACGCGAGCATAATCCCTTTGAAACGGATCACGCCAGCCATCTTTTTCATCTTGCTTAGTAGAGATAAATAGATCATCATATTGGCGAAATGTGTGAACTTCATTTTGATTGTTTGCTATTTCTTGTCCTTCCTCGATCATCTTTGAAATGTCGATTTTAGATGAACCCATATGGTTACTTCCTCCAATCTTTTTTATTTACTATTATTTTACAATAAAAATTTTGGTATTGCTAGTTTTATTAAAATTAACCCGTTGTGCTAGTTGATCACTAGCGCTCAACTAGCACAAGTGTTACAAGTGATTACATCACCAAAATGTCATCTAGTGTCACTTCAAACCCTGAAATCGAATGAGCACGAATTTCTGTGATACGATACTGGTCGACGAGGACAGAGAACACCGTTTCAATGACTTTCTGTTTTTGTTTGAGCCATCTCTCCCATGATGTCGATGGGCGATGTTTCTGGTTTTTGCGAGATGGAGTCCAAAAGGCGATTTGGTACGCTTTATACAACTTTTTTTTGCAATTCGCTACTGATAAATCCCTTGTCCCCTAAATTAAAGGGATGAGGAATTTGAGTCATGACGGTTTCCGCTATGGTTCGATCGTGACAGGACGCCTCCGTTACCACGTATCCCATGGGCAGTCCTTGGTCGGTCACTTGAAGATGGAGCTTAAATCCGTAGTACCACTGCTTTTTCGACGCACAAAGTCCGATGTCCGCGATTCCTTGAAATCGTTGGACACGGCGCATTCTTGCGGCATGGCACTACTCGATCGGCATACTGTCTACGACTGCATAGGTATGGTGTTGCCCACGTTTGGCTAGCTCATGGCGAATCCATTAGATCGCAAAGCGCAGCGCTCGACAACCGCGATGATAGCGAGAACGTTCGAGAAAATGTCCATCCGTAAACAAGTTCCCAGTCACAAAGCGATGCCATTCCCGTTCGGAAGAGAAGCCAAGCAACTTTCCTAAAAGATGAATGGCAATAATTACAGTGTCTTCTTGTTTCACCAAATGACGATTGCGACGTTGAAGATACAATGGAATTTGGGATGGTTAGGCAGAAACAAAAAAACACATCCCCCCTCCTACTTTTCCATCATTTGTTGTATACTATATGTAAGAGGAGGGGGCGCGTGATGACGAAGGTTGAGGTAAAACCGAGTGTTTTGCAATGGGCGATGAAACGTGCGGATCGTTTGGATAAGCTGAAAGATCAGTTTCCTCATATCGATAAATGGATTAGCCAGGAGAGCCAACCGACGTTGAAGCAACTCGAAAAGCTTGCGAAAGCGACGTCTATCCCTCTTGGTTATTTCTTTCTTCCGAGTCCACCGGAGGAGAAGTTGAGCATTCCCCATTATCGTACGGTGAAGGATGAAGGAGCCGCGCAGCCGAGTCCAAATCTTTTGGAAACGGTTCAAACGATGGAGAGACGGCAACAATGGATGCGCGATTATTTAGTTCGATTAGGCAACCAACCTTTGGATTATGTAGGCCGTGCGAACTTATCAACGAATCCAAAGCTCGTTGCCCAAAATATGAGAAAAACGTTAGGGTTAGAAAATGATTGGGCATCGAGGCAGCCGAATTGGCAGGAAGCTTTACGAAATCTTATTAAAAAAAATTGAAGATATTGGGATTATCGTGGTCATTAACGGAGTAGTCGGCAATAATACGCATCGGAAATTAGATGTTGCTGAGTTTCGCGGCTTCGTCCTTATTGATGACTATGCTCCCTTAATATTTGTGAACGGGAGAGATGGGAAGGCAGCACAAATGTTTACATTGGCGCACGAACTTGTCCATGTTTGGTATGGGACGAGCGCTGCGTTCGATTTAGCCAATCTTCAACCTGCTGATATTAAAATTGAAAGTATGTGTAACGAAGCTGCAGCGGAGTTTCTTGCCCCTGAAGACGAATTGCTTCGTTTATGGAGGCGTGTCGGCACGTCAGGGGATCGTTTTAAACAAATCGCCCGTCATTTTAAAATCAGTGAAATTGTGGCCGCCCGCAGAGCTCTAGACTTAAAACTGATTACAAAAGAAGAGTTCTTTTTGTTTTATGAAGCGTATATTAAACGGCTCCGACAAGAGGCGGAAGAAACGAAAACGGATGGTGGGGGCAACTTTTATGCTATTCAAAATATGCGCATTGGCCGCCGTTTTGCTGAAGCGGTGATACGAGCTGCAAAGGAAGGAACGATCCTTTACCGAGAAGCCTATCGATTGACGGGGCTATCCGAAACCACTTTCGATAAGTTTGCTAAATATGTCGATGGCGGGAGATTTGTATGAGCTCTAACTATACGTTTTTGATGGATACAAATGGAAAGCGGTCGCATCATCAGCATTAGCAAAAGCAAACAGTGCCCTGTCACTGTTCGCTCAAAAGCGCTATGAAGTCATTCGCGACGGAGCAGAATTTGTTCAGCAAACAGAAAAAAGAAAATCGCTGTTTATGACGGAAACGAAAAAGTTGAAAGATGTTTATAAAATTTGCACCGGTTTGCTGACGAAAGAACAAAAAGAGGAAATTTCTTATTTTGTCGCTGTCCGTTCGTTTATTATGAAATCTTCACGAACAGGTACACCAGATTTAAAAGAAGTGAATGAGAGAATCTCAAAAATGCTGGAAGAAGCAATTTTAGAAGATGAAGTGATGGTGTTGACTCAAGCGGTTTCATCGGAAAGTTTCGATTTGTTGAATGAAGAAAATATCAAAAAACTACGGGCATTGCCGCAAAAAAATATTGCGACAACGATTTTAATGCGCGTATTAAAGCAAAAATTACAAGATGTGAAAAAGACAAACATGACAGTGAGCCAAACATTCTCCAAGCGTTTCGAGAAAATACTTGAAAAATATAATAACCGGAACGACTATACGGACGTGTACGAAGTGTTTGAAGAGCTTATTAAATTTAAAGAAGAGCTAGAAGAAGCGATTCAAGCAGGGAAGCAACTTGGCTTAACCGACGAGGAAAAGGCATTTTTTGATGTGCTAGGCTCTGATCCAGATATTAAAAAGTTAATGGAAGATGCTATTTTAATCAAAATCGCTAAAGAGTTAGCGAAAACGGTAAAAGAAAACCGCACACACGACTGGGATAAAAAAGCCCAAGCGCGCATGCGCCTTGAAATTAAGAAAGTACTACGTAAATACGACTATCCGCCAAATAAACAACCGAAAGCGGTTGAAGATGTACTCGAGCAAGCGAAGTTGCAATGTATGAATATGTGAAGCAGATAGAGAGTCCCTGTGCTGGGAGACAGTAATTATGGAATTGCTGTCTCTCAAGGGAATTTGTTTATTCACTAAATAAGCGTTATTCAATAATTTTGTAAGGGGTTTTTTATTTATATGGAAAGAGCATTTGATCAATTAGGGAAGCTTGTTCATGCAAAAAACGCACATAAGTATGGCATTGTTTATACGTGTCCTTGTTGTGGGGCGAGAGTATTTAAAGCAGAGGGAAGAATACAATCCGCCCATTTTCGCCATGAGCGAGGACAAGGGTCTAAACGATGTGAGCTTTATGTTCAAGGTTTAACGAGTTCGTCTCGTTTGGATGACTATTCAGTGATGGTAAGTCGCCCTTTTATTACGTTCGAATCAGATGGGGACGATTGGAATCTTTTTATTACATTCCCTTACTTAACTCCTTCTCAAGCGAGACAATGCGATTTACAACATTTACACTTTAAAATAAAATGCAATGAAATGAATTCCTTTATTTCATCCGCCCAGCTCTGGCCAAACTCTAATGAAAATAAGCTTCAAATTGTTCCTAAAGAAAGCTATAGTTTCTCTTTCGTGAGAAAAGAAGATGAAAGATGTTATGAAAAGCTTGGCCTTTTTTGGCCTGAATACATGAAAGGGTTTAGAAACAGTGTATATTTGTTTCCATTGATAAACAAAAATTTTTGTATGGTTGAACCTAAGGAATTATCGCTGAATGATACGTTTTATATGATGTCGCGAAAAAAAATAGAATTTCCGAAGGAAATATATGCAAAAGCATTAAACAAAAAATATGGGTGGTTTGCTTACAAAATTCAGCTTCCATATGTGTTAACGGATTCATTAATAAAGTGGTTTCAACGATTTGGATATTTTTTGAAACCGCCGTATTATTACTTAGATATAGTATTTCCTTCAGTTTTCGGGAGAAAAAACGGTGCGTTCTTCATTGAAGAAAAGGAATGTATAATTCAAGTAACGTTTCGAGATTTTAAACCACAAAATTTTCACTTAATCCATATTAAGCCTGACTATACAAGCAAGGAATACCGCTTATCAAATAATTTTTTTAAGAAGGTTATATTAGATAAAAAAGGGTTTCATACTTTTTACATTAAAAATCAAGAAGGAAAAATGTTACATTTATATTATGGTGAAAAGATCGATACCCACTTTCTGGATAAAGTAGATTCCGCAATTACGGTTGACCAACAACAGTTAGAACTATTTGAAAAAAAGAGCGTTTCAAAATATAAGTCGATTTCTGTCATGGAGCCCCTTTCCTTACCTTATTGGATCAAAGAAAAAAATAAGTTTGCAAGGGAGCTCAACCATGGGGGAAACTTTTTTTATCCATCCGTTGAGAAAATTTTCATTCCTGGGATTTGGCTCTTCTCCTTTTCCTTAGAAGAAGATCAACGGCATGATGAGTTTGATTGGCATAAAATTTTGTTGGCATATATGCGGATGGAACAAGAAGCAACTAATTGGATTTCGAACGAACAATACATTTTTTTGAAGAAGTGTTTAGGAAGTATATATGATAAAAACTTGCAATCGAAATTAACGTATTATTTAAAATTGTATCGCAATCAGGTTCCAAAGCTTGTCAAAGAGTCTGTTCAAAGAATGAAATAACGAGGGGATAGCTGTGAAAACGATTTTTGGCATTATTGAGAGAGAAAGACGACCAAATAAAAAATATATGTTTGTTAAGGTTCTAGCGGAATACAAAGATCACCAGTTAATCGAGGTTAAAGATCCTTGTCTCGACTATCCTAGTGAGGGAGAAGTGATATGGTCTCCTGTGCCAGAAGGAATAAATGTGGGAAAATTAGGATTCTATACAATAGAAGAGAGAGAGGAAGAGGATTATATAGGGAAGCCCATATACTCAAAGTACATGGTATACACAGAATTAGAGGACTTAAAATACTACGAGGTTGTTAAAATACCGTTTTCACTTGCCAAAAATACTGAAATCATTTATTTAATCCAAAACGGGATTGATGCCCCGCAGAAGTTTAGTTCAGATATTTTATTGTTGACGAACGATAATTATTTGATCGGACCTTACCGTACTAAACAAACAAAAGATGGGAAATGGGCCATTGATTCGTCCGATGATAAGTGGTTGGAGATTCGAAAAAAGAGTATAAATCTTGTTGAGTATTATGATAAAAACATAGGAGAAACACGTTATTTTACATCAACTATGTTAATGGATCGTGTTGAAGATTATCTTGATTGTGCCACGAATGAGCGGATTATGCGCTATGCATTAAAAACGCTCAAGGAGTACCAACAAGTTCAAGAGATTTCAAGAAAAATTATTAGCCAGCTGTCTGATTTGGTTAGCGAACTTCCTTCTCAAGTTCATTATGAGCGTATTATGACAGCTATTGAGTTATTAACTAAATATGAGGTAACAGAGGAAGACGTTAGCCGATTTGAAGGGGAATTATTGCAATATCCGGCTATTCAAAAGAAGATGCAAGCATTATTGGAAGAGAAGTTTAATGCTGAGAAAAAAAGAATTGAAGAGGAACATCGAAAAACGTTAAACGAAACTGCGCATTTGCGTAAAGAGAAAGAGCATCTATTATTAGAAATGGAAAAGCTAAGTCAACAGATAAAACTATCAGAAGAAAAACTAAAAAAAGCGGATAAAGCATTGAATGATAAAATAAAGGAAATGAAGGAAAATATTTTCTGTACGTTAGCAGACTTAGTCCCGTTAGCGAGTTTAGGGATAACCGTTTCTCAACATCAAGTTACAAACTACCGAGATGAGTCTCTTTGGATGGTAAAAGACAATGAAGAGGCGCTGGTGTATGATAATACTCATGATTTATTGGAGTATGCTGTAAAAAACTTGTCGATGCTTGGTATAGAGGATAATAAAGCGCTGTTAGTAGCTAAGACTGTGGTTGGGGCGATGTTATTTAGAACACCAATCGTGATAAAGGGGGGCACTAGTTTTGAATTAGCGCAAGTGATTGGTTGGACCATTGCAGGAAATGAGCACCTAACGATTTTCCCTGATATGAAAAATTTCAACAACCAAACACTTGTCGAGAGCTTCTCTAATTATGTACGGTCTGATTGTGTAAAATCTGTACATTTATGTCAAATTGAAAATTCACCGGCTGAATTGTATTTGCCATCGTTTTTAGATTATTGGCGAATTTCTATTGAAGAATCGTTGCCAGAATTAGTTCTTATAAGTATTAAAGAAGATAGCGATTTGACTGATTCCTTCATTCAAAAATTGCCGTTTGCGCCGATAATAGATGCAGATGGAATGGTAACAAATGCAAATATTCGATCGCTGAGAAAGGCACGTAGTTTAGTGTTTGGTTCCATCTCGTCGCACTTGCTGATAGAAGATGATATATTAAGAAGAAAGTCGAGTGAATTTAGCAGCTTTTTAGAGATCGTTAAAGAGGTTATACCGTTTACTAAACAAAAAGAATCATTTAACAAATGGTTTCGGTTATTAGAAGACGAACTGTTAGAGGAAGAAGAGGTGTCTGTGTGGATTACTAAAGTATTGTTGCAACCTTATATTGCCAATGAAAAGGCAATGAAAATTTTAGAAGAGTTCGATTACGAAAGTATGATAGTTTAGCAAAGGAATGGGAAAATGTTAGGGGAAAGATGGGAACCGAAAATACAGCAATTTAGACAAATAAAATCTCATGCTTTTTCTTTATTACATTTTTATGCGTTTGAAGAACAAAAAATGCAACCTGTTCATTTTCAGCAGTTGATTCCACCACTTCAAAGGCTAATAAAAAGCGATTTTTTTGAAGATTTTAGGAATCTTATGAAAGATGAAGACAATAGAACTGAGGCCCAAATGTTGCTTGAATGGTTATCTAGTTTGGGGGAAGTGTTAAAACTGCCCAATGGATACTATTTACCGCTACCACCACGTTTTGTTGAACTCCCATCATCTAAAAACTTGATTTTGCTTAGCAGTATGAGAGGGACTATCGATAAGTATTATGGATGTGGTAGTGGGTATACAGAAGATAGTAACGGTTTTCCGACGCTGACACTTGATGAATGGATGCCGTCATTGTCTGTAAATGAATTCATTAAAACAATCAAATCGGAGAAGCCAACACAGTTGACTGACGAACCAACCGAAGTTTTTTTGCCACAAACAAAACGTAAGTGGCACCCATTTCAGACGAATCTCATATCGCAGTTCGACTGTTATATTGCTAGATACAACTTGAAGAACAGTCAGCCGTTTTACTTTTGGGTTGAAAAGGGAAGTTATTATAAAATACCAGCCGATTATTTGGATATTGCAAAATACGCGTTGGAATACAGAGCTGGGATTAAAACAACGGTAAAATGTACAAAAATTCATGGGGAGCTTATTCATATCCGTTTTTCTAAAAGGTTGCCAATATCCGAAGAAAGAATGCTCATGCTATTTGCTTTCCCATTTTCCTTTATAAAGCCGATTGAATGGATTATGTCTTTTCAGCATTATTCAGACTTTATTTGGGTTTTGCAACGACTAGGAATTGATCATACTTCAATACTATGGGGGGAGCTGAAGTTTGATGATGGAGTTCACCATTAACTCGGTTTCTGCACGACTACACCAAAAGCTAAGGGAGTATATTGAAGCGCAGTATCCAATTAGCCATCATTCCCTGTTGTTAGAACGGAGAGAATTGCTAGATTCCCAAGGAATCATTTCAAAAGAGCCGTATATTGAGGCAACACCTGTCTATGAACTGGGCTCAACATATGAACAAATAAACTTACCAAGTCACTGCAAAGAGGCAATGATGTGTTTTTCGGATTTATCTCCAAGTGTAGGGATTTATAAGAGACCATATGTTCACCAACAAGAGGCATTAGAGTCATTTCTGAAAGATGGGAACGATTTAGTTGTAGCAACTGGTACAGGATCAGGTAAAACAGAGTCATTTTTACATCCTATTTTGAACGCATTGATCGACGAAGGAACTAGTAGGAGGGAACAATTTCAAACACATGCTGTTCGAGCATTAATTTTATATCCGATGAATGCGCTAGTTAGCGATCAAATTGCAAGGCTACGTAAACTTTTTGGTGACGAACGGGTGGCAAAGTATTTTCGAGAGCGTTTCGGGCGTCACCCGTTGTTTGGTATGTATACATCGCGAACCCCTTATCCCGGGGAGCGTACAGATGAAAAAGATAAATATCAATTGAAAGAAATCCTTCAATACTATTTAGACATTGAAACGAATCAGCCACAATTAGTAATAGAAATGAAAAAAAGGGGAAAATGGCTCGCAAAAAACTTAGAAGCTTTTTGTTCAGGTAAAAGAGGGGATTGGAAATCCCGATATTTGACATCTCCAGATGATCGTGAGCTATTTACTAGACATGAAATGCAAACGACTCCACCAGATATTTTGGTAACAAACTACTCGATGTTAGAGTATATGTTGATGAGACCTATTGAGCGACCGATTTGGGAAAAAACAAGACAGTGGCTTGCAGAAAATGAAGAAAATAAATTTATCTTAGTGCTTGATGAGGCGCATATGTACCGTGGAACAAGCGGTGCTGAAGTAGCATTGCTCATAAGAAGATTGCAGGCAAGATTAGGGATTACACGTGATCGATTGCGTTGTATTTTAACGAGCGCGAGTTTAGGCACGGAGAATGATGATTTGGTGGCTATTGAATTTGCAGAACAGTTAACAGGGAAGCCTAGAAGTCGCTCTTTTAAATTAATAAAAGGGACGAGGGAGAAAAGAGCACCAGGTAGAATCGGTACAGCTAATGAGGCTTATTCTCTTGCTTTATTAGATAGTGAGCAGTTTACTAATCGTATTCATCAGTATAATATGTTAAAAAATAACCTTCAAGTTATAGCAGACCGGCTCGGTTGGCAAAATGTTCCGAATGAACTTGAAGAGTTACCAGCATACTTATATAAAAGTTTAGATGGATTTGGTCCGCTTGAATTAATTATTGAACAAATAAGTGGAAACGCTCAAAAATTTAGTGATATTGCTAAGATAGTGTTTCCGGATGTGGAGGAAGAAATTGCACAAAAAGCGACGAGCCATTTATTAATGTTGGGCAATGCGGCAAAAAACAATGAACGGGTGCTGTTACCGGTACGGATACATTTATTTTTTAAAGGCGTATCAGGTATTTACGTATGCACAAATCCTAAGTGTGATGCAAGAAGGGTAAAGGAAGACGATTCAATTTTAGGGAAAATGTATGATTCCCCTAAACTAAAATGCACTTGCCGTGAGGAAGCAAGAATTTATGAATTACTGACTCACCGAAAATGTGGTACCGCTTTTATTAGAGGATATATCTCCAAAAAGAATGATAATTATTTATGGACAGAGAAAGGGAAAGGAATCGTTGATGAGGAATTGACGGAGGTTCATTTGCTAGTTGAGCCGCCACATGAAAAAATACAAAAAGGAAATCGGGCGGCACGTCCTGTATGGCTTGATATAAGAACAGGGTATTTAATGAAATCTCCCCCTGATGATCCTGAAGGTTACCTGAAACTGTATTGGCCGAACAACGATGCGAATAAGAACAAAAAGAAAAATCAAGCGGTCACTTTTCAACAATGTCCTTGTTGCATGAGAAAAGTGCAAGGAACGATTACGGATCTAAAAACAAAAGGGGAACAGCCTTTTGCCAATCTAGTTCGCGAGCAATTTTTATTGCAGCCTCCTGTAAAACTAGATAAAAAGTTGCCTAATGAGGGACGAAAGGTGTTGTTATTTTCTGATGGTCGCCAAAAGGCGGCACGTCTTGCAAGGGATATTCCGTATGAAGTAGAGCTAGACTCTTTTAGACAGGCGATTTTATTGGCTGCACAAAAATTGATTGATCAAGAGGTAGAACCGAAACTTAGCAGTTCTCTGTATTGTGCTTTTCTTCAAGTGGTTGACGAGCATAAATTATATTTTTTTGATGATCAAGATAGAAAATCGCTCGCAAGCCATATTCAAACTTTGAAGGATAACTTTGATGATGAGTATGAGGACCTGGTTGAAGATGGCGATATTGAGCCTTTAGCTCGTTTTAAAACAGAACTACTTCGCCAGCTTTGCCATCCGTTATATTCTATTTACACAACTGCCACGGGTTACTTGGAGCCTGTAGAGAAGGAAGTAGCAAGAATAGATAAAAAATTAAAGGGGATATTGTCAAAAGAAGATATTTATGTACTGATAGCTATTTTTATTCAAGAAATGTTAGATAAGATAGCTATCGATTCAACCGTTCAATTTTATGAGCGACTGAAGATTAGGGGATTTGGCGAGGATGAGTGGGGAGTTAATAAAGGTTATATATCGAAGAATTTAGAGAATATCATTAACCTTTATGTTCAAAATCAAGAGCATAAACAGCTGATTGTAGATGCACTGTTTAAATTGTGCACAGAATCAGAAGGAAGATATTATTTATCCCCTAGAAAATTAAAACTGATGCCTGGCATTTATACAACGTGGTATAAATGTAACGATTGCAAAGAAATTAATATGGTAATAGCAAAAAACAAATGTGTAAATTGTTTATCTGAGAATATTGAGATATTAGATGTCAATAGTAAGAGTTTAGATTCAGAAAAAGGGTTTTGGCGTTCACCGATACAAAAAATAATGACAAACAATGAAAAGATATCAAATATTACTGTTGAGGAACATACTGCCCAATTATCACAAAAGGATGCGAAAATTGCCATTGCAACCACCGAAGAATATGAATTACGGTTCCAAGATATTATATTAAATGAATCAGAAGGTCCTGTAGATATATTAAGCTGCACGACGACAATGGAAGTTGGGGTTGATATCGGTTCGCTAACAGCTGTTGGCCTGAGAAATGTTCCGCCTCAACGGGAAAACTACCAACAGCGTGCAGGGCGCGCTGGTCGGAGAGGGACAGCTCTATCAACAGTGGTTACTTATGCTCAAGGAGGGCCACATGATTATTATTATTTTCGGCATCCAGAAAAAATGATAAGCGGTTCAACTCGCAAACCAATTGTCTATACTAATAATAAAAAAATTGTGAAAAGACATTTAAATGCATTCCTTATTCAAACATATTTTCACGAAAAAGTCTCTACAGTAACTACTGCGTCAAGTATTCTCGGCAGCTCATTGGGGGATACAAAATCGTTTTTTGAAGGAGAGCCGCCATTTAACTATGTACAATTTAAAAAATGGTTAAATGACAATGTAGAGTGCCGTTTTCGTGACTGCCCTGTAATATTTGATTTAATTCCTGATGAAGTTGTTTCAGCTAAGGAAGCATTAGGAGAAAATATTTTACAATTAAAATGGGGCGTTGTTAAAGAAGCGTGTAACGAACTGGTAAATGAATTAGAAAAGAATTATGAGAAAGTAAAGCATACATTAAAAGCGCTTGTTGATGATACAGTGGAAGTAAATCCAAACGATAAGTTTCTTGATTTTTTATTTAATCATGGGTTGCTTCCGACATATGCTTTCCCACAAGATTTATGCAGTTTTTATATTGAAGGAAAAGATAGAAGAACGGGAAAAATAATTGTTAAACAGAGGCCGCAACTCGAAATAAACAGGGCGTTGAGTGAATATGCGCCTGGAAGACAAATCGTTGTTGATAAGAAAACGTACCGAATTGGTGGAGTTTATGTTCCAAATCCACAAGATCCATTAAAACCTGCTAGAGATTTATCGATCGATAGTTTGCCGACTGTCACATATTGCGAGAAATGCTCGTTCGTTTCTTTAGACATGATTAAGGATACTAATTGCACCGTTTGTGGAAATGAATTGAAGAGAAGCCCGTTGTTACGACCAACAGGCTTTTCTCCGGAGAAAGGGAAGGAGGTAAAAGAAGGAGATCGTGATCAAGAGTTTACGTACGCAATGCCGCCGCAATTACCAATTCCTATATCAGGGGAAAAGTTAGAATTGAAGCCTTATCTAAATTCAAAAAGACTCCAGTATGCCAATGAAATGAATAAACAACTTATAGTGATGAATAAAGGTACAGAAAATCAAGAAGGATTTGAGATATGTACAGATTGTGGAGCGATTTGGCTAGCTGGAGAAAAAGAAAACAAATCAGTGCATGAAGTTCCGTATCGATTAAAAACACATCTTGGCCAAAAAGAATCTCTATGTCGTGGAAATATTAAAAAGGTATTTATTGGGAATATATTCAATTCTGATTTATTGCTACTGAGAATGAGCTTTGACGAGCAAATTGACTTTCATCCAGGGAATCAATGGGTTCATGATGGACTGAAGACGATTGGAGAAGCAATGGTTTTAGCTGCGAGTAGGGTGTTGGATATTGATTACAATGAATTATTATCCGGGTACCGTATTTTACCTCTGGAATCAAAAGATTCGAAACATATGTATCAGGCCGATGTTTATTTGTTTGATACTTTATCAGGGGGAGCAGGCTATTCGCATGTTGCAGGTGAAGTTTTGCCAGATATCATTGAAACCGCTAGAGAGATTTTGATGAATTGTGAAAATAACTGTGAAACTTCATGCTATAAGTGCTTAAGACATTATTCTAACCAGTTTTATCATAGTCAGTTAAATCGTTTTGTTGCTCTCGAATTGCTTGATTATGTAGCAAAAGGGGAGTTGAAAAAATTAACATTACAGGAGCAGAAAAAAGTATTGTCACCTATTAAACGAATGATGGAAATACACAACGAAAAATTTGAAGAAATTCAAGTAGGTAACCAATACTTCATTAGAATGGGGTCGAAAGGGAGATATTTGATTGGTGCAAAAAACAATATTGAAAAGATTGTAACTAAAACTAGTGACGACTCCACAGTTGTGTACGTTTCTGCATATGAAGTTTTACATGATTTACCGAATGTATATTTAAATTATGAAAGAAAGCAGCAGCTGCTGGTTTAGTATTTTAAATGTATTACCCACATACTTCGACGCACGTTACTTTTGTGTAGGTATAGGCCGTTCCATTCAACCTATTTCTTCGTTATGGAACGGTCTATTTCTTAATTTCAACTGTGTACTCAGAAGACGAGTGTTTGCGAGCACTGCAACATATTAAACCAGCGTCTGAAAATTCAATGCTCGATATGCCAAATCCTTTTGTACCGATCGTTAGACCCTCACTCAAAAGCAAGGTGATCGTTTTTTATCGACAAGAAACTTTCATTCTTCTAGCCACAACCCACCTATTTTATATTATAATGGTATAAAAATCCTATTTTCCACTGGAGCTGGTTGAGATGGCGTACACGATTCCGGAAACGATTCGTTCGAGTGCAACAGCAGGGGAGCGGTTGTTGTTTCGAACGCTAAAAACGTATTTACCAGATGACTATATTGTCTATTATGAACCGGAGATTCGGGGAAGACGTCCGGATTTTGTCATTATCGGACCTGATTTAGGGCTCGTTGTGCTTGAAGTGAAAGACTACACATTGTCGACGTTGTTTCATTTGAATAATGATGAATGGACGATTGTAAATAGCGCTGGCGAGCAGGCGACAGTAAAAAGCCCGTTTAAGCAAGCGAGAGATAACGCATTTCACATTGTCGATGTATTAAAAAAAGACAAAAATTTAGTCCACTTAGAAGGAAAGTATCAGTTTCAGTTAAAGTTTCCTTACGGTTATGGGGTTGTGTTTACAAGAATCTCGCAAAAAGATTTAGTGAAAAAGCAATTGTATCCAGTTATTGATCCGAATTTTTGCCTGTTGCGGGATGAAATTGACCCGGACAAAGAAACGTTTAGCGAAGAAGTATTGTTTGAAAAAATATGGAATATGTTTGTCGTTCCGTATCGATTGCGCACGCCGTTAACGAAAGAGGAAATTGATGCGATCCGTTATCACCTTTTTCCAGAGGTGCGCATCAGCGCGGAGTTTCGTCCACCTACGCCGTATCAAGATCAAGTGCTTTTATCGCTTCACGACATTAAAGCGATGGATTTACATCAAGAAAACTTAGCAAAACAGCTTGGAGATAAAAACCGTCTGATTCGCGGAGTAGCAGGAAGCGGAAAGACGCTTATTTTAGCTAGTCGCGCAAAACTGTTGGCGAAACAACATCCTGATTGGAAAATTTTAATTTTGTGTTATAACATTTCGCTAGCGCAAGGGATTCGACAAATGCTTGAGCATATGTTAAGTGAGCCTGATTCGTTATTCGATTTTGATTTTACGAAAGAAAATGCGATGGCAAACACAGCGAGTGAGCAAATTATCGTGCGCAACTTCCATGAATGGTTGAAACATGATTTAAAAATATCAGAACAACAAATTCCGCACATATTAGAAAAGATTGATAAAAAAGAAGCGATTTTACCGATGTACGACGCAATTTTGATTGACGAAGGGCAAGATTTTTCTTCCGAATGGCTCGCGCTCGTTAGTAAGCTACTAAACCCAGAAACACAATCACTTCTTCTTGTGGAAGATCGTGCACAGACGATTTATAGACGAAAGCGCTCATATGTGCAAGATACGGGATTAAGTTTCCAAGGTCGCTCAAAAGTATTGACGATTAACTATCGCAATACGGCACAAATTGTGAAATTTGCGTGGGATTTTTATCGTGAACATTCGGTGTTAAGTGATAAAGTTGCTCAACGCGAGTTTGAAGGAGAAATTATTGCCCCCCAAAGTACGCGGCGGAAAGGACCGGAGCCGGCTGTTGTGAAAGCAGCAAGCTTTGGACAAGAGATGCAACTTGTTGCAAGGCAAATAAAACGATTGCATGACGAGAAGAACGTACCTTACTCGGAAATGCTTATTTTGTATCGGGTGAAACGAACGTATAAACAAAATATTATTGGGGTTATTCAGCGGGCGTTGGAAAAAGAGCAAGTGCCTTATTATTGGCTAGCGGAAGATGAAACAACAAAGCGGAAGTTTTCCCGTGATGAAGAAACCGTTAAAATTAGCACAATTGAAAGTAGTAAAGGGCTCGATTTCCAAGCTGTTTTTATCGTCAATGTTGACAATATGCCATTCGCGCTTGAAGAAGACCGCGAGCGGGAAGTTTCGTTACTATATATCGGCATGACAAGGGCGAAAGAATACTTATGTTTGTCTTATTCAGGAGAGTCCGAATTCACACGGTATTTCGAGCAAGTTCGCACGAGCAGATTGCAGAAGGAAAAGAAGAACCGTGCCAGACACTAAAGGGGCATTTTTATGAGAAGATTATCACAAATGACCATAGATGAATTATACGATCGTGAGGAACAACTTCTTGAAGAGTTAAATAGCGATGAGGCAAAAGATTGGATTTATCATGAAATTGTAGGTGTGTATGAAGAAATATGCCGTCGCTTATCGAGATGTTCGATAGAAGAGAGAAAAGAACACGGGTTTGAATATGTGAAAAAACAGCTAGTCAAATATTTGATTCGTTACGGAACGTATTTGAAAACGCAGCTGAAAAAAGATGAGCGTATGGCGAAAACAGCGTTTCAAAAAGCGTTGAGATATGATTCGGAAAATCCGGTTGTCCATTATCGTCTCGGATTTTTAGCGTATAAGGAGGAAGAGTACGCAACGGCGCAGCGTTACTTTGAAAAAGCGCTTGAATATCAAAAGGGATATTCGAATCCGGAGTTTTGTTTAAATGAACGACAGCTATATTATGCTCATCTGTATTTGGCGAATAGCGCCTTGTTTGTGGCAGAAAAAACGTATCGATCACTTGAGAAATTTCCTGATTACATAAGCGATCAAGAGAAACCTGCGGAACTTTCATTTTTGCATGAATGGTTGCAGCGCAATGAAGCTATTTTAACGATGCAAGCATTTACGAAACGGACGTCGAGCGGAAAAGAGTATTGTTCAAAAGAACAATGTGAACAAGTGATGATGGATCCTCCTAAAAATACAGTCGTTCTTTATTTTTCCGATCATGAAAACGTTGTATCTTATCACGGTAGGAAAGTATGTTTGCCACGCGATCCTGCGGAGATGCTTTGTTATTTTTTAGTGAAGACAAATGAAGCGCGTCCGGCAACGAAATATGATATGGAGGCATTTTTTCAATTGAGACAGGATGGGGACATTCCTACAAATACGTTCGTTCAAAAAATAAGGCGTCTTCGGGAAAGGCTGCGATATGTTCAAGTGCCTGCTCTGATCGACTCATGTCAGTTTCGAGGGGAAACCGCCTACTATTATAACGGCTCTGTCGATTATATCGTCATGTATCGCAGTGACTATACGTTTTTGTTTCGTGATGAATTGTGATGACATGTGTGTCATCGCTCTTTTTTTATACTAAGTTTGTAAATAATGAAAAGGAGCGATGATGAGATGAAAACATGGAATCAATTATTTACTCGCCAAGGGTTTGTGGTAGAGGAAAAAAGTCCAAATGAGTTTATTTGCACGAATGAGAGAAAAGAAAACGTTGAGTTTTTATTAGAAAGCTTGGATAAAGCGAATGTGAAGTATTTGTTTTTTGCTGATGTATTAACGATTGCAAGTCCGCCGATTAGCGAAAAACAATGGCTACAAGCAGTCGATTTTCCAAAGCGTGGAGTTTGGGAAGCAATCGGGGTAGAAGAACCAAAAGTATTTGAGTTAGATACGTATATGAGCGGTGTCATTCGTGAGTTGAATCGTCTTGGATTGCGGACAGTGTATTGTTGTGATGGTCATGGTCAACGTCGTCCTTATGTATCTTTCGATGAGCAGACGAATATGGAAAAAGTGATGCAGTTGTTCCATGCATTGCAAGTCGATGCGCGTTTGCGGCCGTCTCGTTTTCCTGGGATCGTGTTTTCCGTAAAAAGAGAACGACTCCTTGATCTTGCTGAACAAATGCGGAAAGTACAAATCGATTGGTTAGAACAAGGGGAATCCTATATCCGCAAAATGCTATTTCTTCATGAGCTTGAAGAATTGCTTCGTATTTCAGGGGAAAGTGGAAATGAACATAATATTCGCTCGGTCGTACATGAAAAACTTGCACCATATGTCGATCGCATCACAATCGATCGCTACGGAAATTTGCTGGCGCAAAAGAAATGCAAAACAGGACATGGGCCAACGATTTTGTTGAATGCGCATTTAGATACGGTAGAATCCTTCGTACCAGGAAGAACGATTGTGAAACAAGGAGCGATTTGGTCGAGCAGCGAAGGGATTTTAGGAGCGGATGATCGCGCTGGAGTGGCTGTGTTGCTTGAAATAGCGAAATGGCTTGACACCTCTTCATTTAACGGAACAATAAAATTTGTTTTTACCGTAGAAGAAGAGTGCGGACTTGTTGGTGCAAGAAAGCTTAGCGAATATTTTCTATGGGATGTAGATGCGGCGATTGTCGTTGATCGGCGGGGAACAGGGGATATCGTCACATCATATGGTACCACTCAGCCGTTTTGCGATATTCGCTACGGACAGTTTTTTGAACAAGTAGCGTACGATGCGGGGTTAACTGGTTGGAAATGTACTGCTGGTGGAAGCAGCGATACGAGAATTTGGGCAGAACAGGGCATTCAAAGTGTAAACTTATCTGCAGGATACGAGTGGGAACATACGGACGACGAAACATTAGATACGGATGCTTGCTACGGAACGGTGCAACTCATTCAAGCGGTGCTTAATCAATGGCAAGACTTTTCAAGAATGTTGCGAGATGTGCGTATGGCCAATCGAGAACGTGTAACAGTGATGCGGATGCAAGGTGGAAAAAGGGACGTCATTTAGGCGTCCTTTTTGTGATTTCATACGAAAATGAGGAGAGGATGTTGTATAATGAAAAAAGGAAGGTGAGATACATGTACATAAACAACGCATTTGCACTAATTGTATTTAGCATAGCCTTTTATCTTTCTTGCTTGGGATTAGCGGTATTTTTAGACTAAGTGATCCGATGGGCTCATTTGACCGAGTACTCGGATTCGTTCTCGTTGTATTAGGCTTTCCAGGTGCTTTTCTAGGCATAAAGACGTGGTGGGGAGATAGGAAGCTAAGAAAAAAGCTGAAAAGATAGTACACGATAATAAAAATACGCGGAAAGGGGTGTATATATGTGACCCATTCATTGGAGAACTACAAAGAATCGATTGTTTTATCCTATCAATATGCGTTTCGCTTATTGCTTCATTTGAAAAATGTTATTGCTGCCTCTAAGCAAATTCCAGCGGAAGATGAGTTAATGAAAGAAGTATATCGGGACTCAATCGTAAAGAAATATGAAATTCTCGAAGATCAACTTTGGAAGTTGTTGTCGAAAATTTTTAAAGCTTCTGGGTTAGAATTACACAGTCCGAGGGCGTGCTATCGGCAAGCTTTTAAAGAAGGGTGGATTGAACATATTGACATATGGAACGATATGTTAAGTTCGCGTAATGCAACGGCACATGTATATAACGAAGAAGATTATGAACAAATTAAGCAAAAAATTGTTGATGAATATGTTCAGCCAATCGAGGCGTTGTTGCAAAAAATAAAAGAAGAAGTCAACAACCCAATGACTAAAGTCATGGGCTTGTAAGCCCCATGTTGACCAGACCAAGGCTTGAAACAGAGCCTACGTTATAGATGTCATGACACGTTCGGGTGCTTCTCCAGCCCATTCCTCTGTCGTGCAAGATTAAACAAGCGTGGTGGGTAGCGCTAGTGTCTTGCACATAACAAGCATCTATAACATGGTCGAGGAGAATATGACCTGCTTTATGCAGAGGAAAGGGGAGAACCCTATGGTTTTTGTGTTAGACACAAACAAA
>NZ_FOJQ01000004.1 GCF_900111795.1 Anoxybacillus pushchinoensis
GGAGGACGAAGTCCGTTCGCACTTCTGGGGAGTTGCAAGCCCCCGCTTCAAGCGTTAGCTAAGTGGGGGTAGTTGACTAGCAACGCCTCCCTTATTCAATTAAATGCTCTAATCCATATACGAGCGTTTCTAGTTTCATTACCGTTTCAACAGAAAAGCGAACGCCCGACATGAACGATGCGCGGTTAAACGAATCGTGGCGAATCGTCAACGTTTGGCCATCGCCGCCAAAAATGACTTCTTGATGCGCGACAAGCCCCGGCAAGCGAACGCTATGAATGCGCATACCATCATATAACGCACCGCGGGCCCCCTCGATCGTCTCTTTTTCAGCTGGATGCCCTTGCATAAATGAAGAACGGACTTGTTGAATAAGCTGAGCCGTTTTTAATGCCGTACCTGATGGGGCATCAAGCTTTTGATCGTGGTGAAGTTCAATGATTTCTGCATGTGGAAAATATTTTGCCGCCATTTGCGCGAATTTCATCATTAAAATTGCACCTATGGCAAAGTTTGGGGCAATGATCGCACCTATTTTTTTCTCTTCGGCTATTTGTGTTAACCGTGCTAAATCATCGTCTGTGAAACCTGTCGTGCCAACAACAGGACGAACACCGTAGCGCAGCGCAACTTCCGCATGACGTTTTCCGACTTCCGGCGTCGTTAAATCAATTAGCACATCGGCTTGCACCGTTTGCAAGCATCGTTCTAAATCAGTAAAAATTGGGGATTCAATGGCAGGAAAACCGTCCAGTTCAGCTAACGTTTTTCCTTCATTCACTCGGTCAACGACGGCGACGAGGTTAAAATGTTCTGTACGATGAACAAGGGAGACAGCTTCGCGCCCCATTCGTCCACGTGGTCCTGCGATAACAATTCGAATCATTGTTCCTCTTCCTTTCTTGTCCAACGATCGCGATCTCGCGTTTGAAATTTGTGCATAACCGCATCATGCGCCTCTTGTAAATCGATATGTAATGAATTGGCCATACATATAAGGACAAACAATAAATCTCCTAGTTCTTCTTGAATCGTTTTTTCTCGTTCCGTTTTCTTTTTCGGCTTTTCTCCGTAATAATGGTTTACTTCACGAGCTAATTCACCCAATTCTTCCGTTAAACGAGCAAGCATTGCCAATGGGCTAAAGTATCCTTCTTTAAACTGTCCAATATATGCATCGACCTCTTGTTGCATTTGCCGCATCGATTTATCCATCACTTTCACCTCTTACATTCATGTTAGCTAAAAGTGGGACATTTGACAAATGTTTTTGACGGACATCACAACATTCCTCTATAATAAAAAACGCAGTCATACTCAAGAGGTGAAGTTAATGAAGCTGAAAAATATCGCATTCATTTTGTTAGGTTCGGCTATTTTTGCATTCGGGCTCGTCCACTTTAATATGGAAAATAAATTAGCAGAAGGTGGGTTCACAGGTATCACCCTTCTTTTATACTTTATGTTTGGTATTGATCCTTCTATTTCCAACTTGGTGCTGAACATTCCTCTCTTTTTTATTGGATGGAAATTGCTTGGACGTACGACGTTCTTTTATACTATTCTCGGAACCGTTAGTTTATCTGTATTCCTTTGGATTTTTCAACGATACGGGTTTCATATTCCGCTCAATAACGACTTAACGTTAGCTGCGTTATTTGCGGGAGTTTTTATCGGAGTCGGTCTCGGTATTATTTTTCGATACGGAGGAACAACAGGTGGTGTCGATATTATCGCTCGCCTCGTCTACAAATATAAAGGTGTCAGCATGGGAAAAACTATGTTTCTGTTTGACTCATGCGTTATTTTCCTTTCTTTGCTCACATATTTACCGTACCGTGAAGGGATGTATACACTTGTCGCTGTATTTGTTGGTGCACGCGTCATCGACTTTTTACAAGAAGGAGCGTACGCAGCAAAAGGGGCAACGATTATTTCTGAAAAAAGCGATTTAATTTCAGAAAAAATTATGACAGAGATGGAGCGAGGAGTGACTATTTTAAAAGGAATTGGCTCATATACAAAGCGAGAACGGGATGTGTTATATTGTGTTGTTGCGAAAAACGAATTATCCCGTTTAAAATCGATTATTACGTCTGTCGATCCATATGCGTTCGTTGCGATTAGCGATGTACATGACGTACATGGTGAAGGGTTCACGCTCGATGAAAATAAGCGGCCGCTACATGAATAAAAGCGTCCAACACTGGACGCTTTTATTGTTTATCTCGCACCATTCTTCTTTCCATTTCACCGCGGTATTTCCGCCAACCAACATACGTTAACGTCATAATAATCATTCCACCAATTGACGTCATTACCCACCAAAGCGATGGAAGAGCTCTCTCTTTTTTTTCATCGGCGAATAATGCTTGTAAGTCTTCTTCCATTTGTCGCAACTCTTTCATCCGCTCTGTTGCATGCAATTGGCGAAAAGCAGGGGCTTCTAAAAGCGAAATATGGGCAGATACACGTTGCACTTGTTCACGATCCGCGTTAATTTTTACGCTCGGTTCAATAAGTTGATATCGCTGTAAAAACTGATGGAATGCTTGTTGAAACAATTGCTCGTCTTCCTGTTCCATCGCTTGTTTCATGCTTTCGAAAGCAGACATGACAGCGAACTTCATTTCTTTCCAAAGCGGTTGATGTTTCGCCTGAACTGCATCAACCGCGAGACGAAATTGCGTCAGTTGGTTAACCCGTTGTTCCATTGGCACGCTCGATACACTTACTGCTTTCAATGCTTCTTCATGCGTAGCCGTTAATACATATATGACATCCATCGAATGAATATCTTCACGAAATAACGAAAATTGTTGTTCGAAATATTCCAACAGTTGCTTCGCTTCTTGTAAACGGGCATTTTTTGTTAACTGAAGCGCTTCATCAGAAATTTGATCAAGTTTGTCCCACTCAAGTCCGTTTGCATATACTGTATACGGAAATAAACAAATCATGATAAACATCGCGACGAGTCGAATGCGCATCTCCTTGTCCCTCCTTATGATCTTACTATTAAACATATGATCATAAAAAGGGACATAGACCACGATTTATCGTCGATGCGAAAAAATGTACGCCACCGCAATCGAAGCAATGCTTAACCAAAATGTAAAATAGCCGATTTGTGGCGTATATTGCGCCAACATTTGATATTGTGGCATCATCCCAAACACATAATCAATAACATCGTTATGCAACGTCCAAATGGCTGCCACAACAACATGAATGAAGGACATCCGATAATAAGGAGCATACAACAACGCTTGCACAGCCATTGCACCGTGGGACACAACAAGCATCCATCCTGCCCAACCGAGCTGTCCTGTGATAACAAATACAAGCATATTCATCACAACAGCCCAAATGCCGTATTTGACGAGCGTAACAACTGCTAACGCTTCCATTAGCGGCCAATGTGTATGACGGAGCCATGCCATTAAAACAAAAACAAAAAATAAGCTTGCTGTTGGACTATCAGGGACAAACGGAAGAAAAACTGTTGGTGTTTCCGCTAGTTGCTGTCCATACCATATATACCCGTAAATCGTACCGATGATATTGACAATGAGCAGTAGTGTAAGAAACGAGCGATGCATCAACCATTCACGTATGTATAGCATGATGTTACCCCCCCACATGTACAAAAAAGCCGACTGATGTTCAGTCAGCTTTCACAAATTACTCTGCGTCTAAACCTGCAACGAACTCTGCAAGTTTTTGTAATTCTTCATCTGTTCCTTGGAAAAGACCGCCTGGCATACTTCCTACACCGTTTTTCGCAATATTAGCAACTTCTTCAGGAGATAAGCCTGTGCCAACAAGCGATGGCGCAGCTGGACCGCCTTGTAAATTTTCACCGTGACATGTTAAACATGTGTTCGCTTCTAAAATCTTATACCCCTCTGCATTCGTATCAATCTCTACTTCCGCACGAATTTTTCCTTGTTCAGCTGCTGCCTCCCAGTCATGTGTAACAACTGATTCCCATGTCAAGAAAACGATTGCAGCAAGTGTAAGCAACATCATACCAACGGCAACTGGGCGCTTCGACGGACGACGCTCCGGACCGCGATCTAAAAATGGTGCAAGTAATAACGCTCCAAATGCAAGTCCAGGAATGACAATAGCTCCGATAACAGTATAAGGTCCAGATGCGAACGAATACTTCAACAGCTGGTATAGAAATAAAAAGTACCAGTCTGGAAGCGGAATATAGCTTGTATCTGTCGGATCTGCAACCCGCTCAAGCGGTGAAGGATGCGCAACAGTTAAACTTAAAAAACCGATCAAAAAGACAGCACCGACCATCCATTCTTTTAATAAGAAGTTTGGCCAAAACGCCTCTGTTTTTCCGGGATATTCAGAATAGTCTTTCGGGATGTTCGGCTTACGCACAGCTGGCACGCGCGAGTCACCGACAAATTTCATTCCTTTTCCCCGATGCATAGCATTCCCTCCTTTATACTAAATTTTACAGTGGACCAGAAATTCCTTGTTTCCGAATCATTAAGAAGTGGGCTGCCATTAATCCTAATAATGCTGCTGGCAAGAAAAATACGTGAATAGCAAAGAAACGCGTTAACGTTTGAGCACCGACAATTTCAGGATGACCTGCTAACAACGTTTTAATTGCCGGACCAATGATTGGTGTTGCTTCAGCAATTTGCAATCCTACTTTTGTAGCAAAAAGAGCTTTCATGTCCCATGGTAATAAATAACCTGTGAAGCCAAGTCCCATCATGACCATGAAAATAAGAACACCAACGATCCAGTTTAATTCACGTGGTTTTTTGTAAGCACCTTGGAAAAATACACGCAACGTATGTAGAAACATCATCACGATGACGAGACTAGCTCCCCAGTGATGCATGCCGCGTACAATTTGTCCAAACGCAACTTCATTTTGCAAGTAATAAACGGATTCCCAAGCATTCTTAATATCTGGCACATAATACATTGTTAAAAACATACCAGATAAAATTTGAATAACTGTGACGAAAAACGTTAAGCCGCCGAAGCAGTAAACAAATGCTGAAAAGTGATGCGCAGGGTTTACGTGCTCAGGCACTTCATGATCTGCGATATCGCGCCACAAAGGCGTAATATCTAAACGCTCGTCAATCCAATTATAAATCTTGTTAAGCATGTATTACGCCTCCCCTCGTGGTTTCGCTTTGCCTAAATATAACGTACCGTCTTTTATTTCGTATTCATAACGGTGCAATGGAGATGTCGGTGGCGTATTTGGTACGTTCGTTCCATCCTTCTCATATAACCCATAGTGACATGGACAAAAGAAACGGTTTGGATTGTTTTTGTCGCCGTTCCAGTTCACCGTACAGCCAAGATGGGTACAAATAGGTGATAGGGCAACGATATCCCCATTTTCATCTTTAAACACCCAAGCTGATCTTGGCTCTTCCGACTCGTACCACGCATCTTTTACTTTTACTTTAAAGTCAAAGCGCTGTGGCTCTGTCGTAATGTCTTTCACTTGGGCTACAGCAACCATATCTTGCCCAGTTTCCTCTTTTAAAATCGGATCTAAAGCGAAGCGTACCATTGGTGACAAAATGCCGGCTGCCATAAATCCGCCTACACCTGTTAGCGTGTAGTTTAAAAATTGTCGTCTTGACACGCGATGCTTTTTCTCGCTCATCGTTTTCCCCCCTCTATACGAAGTTAAGTCCATTCGGACGAATTGTTATAACACATATATAAAACTAGGACAACCTAATGATATATCATGTTTCCACCAAGGTCAATATAATGATAGTGTAAACGCTATCTAATTTTTTAACGTCCATTTTGTCACTAATGCATCCATCACTTGCTCAACTTGTTGACGCACAATTTTTTGCTTATACGATTCATCGACATGTTCAAGCGGAAGGGATGGAATATAAATGAACGTCTCGTCTGAAACATCGGCATGTGACGTAAGAAAACATATATGTTGGAACCCGAATGTTTTAAACATGTTTGTCCATTCTCGTACACGCGATTGCACTTGCTCGTGTACGAAGTATGTTAACGGCGGAAATAGCATCACCCTCCCTTTAAATTGCCGTTCCACTTCATTTGCAATAAGCGACACATGCTCGCTCATTTCAGCAAACGCTTTCATGTTTGTGCCGCCAATCGGTATACACGGAATAAGCGCAGTGTCCACGTACTCCTTTGTTTGTTCATACATATCTACATCTTTTGCTGTCCATTTCATTGAAATCACTCCTTATGTTTCCATCTTACACGAAATACGTATGTATTTTTTTGAACATTTTTTGACATTTGTATAAAAACGAAACGTTGCGACACGGAAAAGTTATCGCAACGTTTTTAGCCGCTCCGTCAGCTCGCGAAACTGTTTCTCATCTTGACGGTCGAGAGCATCATCAATGAGACGCATAATTTTTTGTCGCTGAAAGCGATGAATGGCCTCCGCTAATACGTGCTCAGCAACTTGCTCGTCTTGCTTGTTCGTTTTATTAGGCATATACGGATTTTCCTCGAGCACCGCCACGTACTGCGGTGAATGAAATGCTCCACGAAAATTAAGCTGAATGTAAATATCCTCGTCACGATTTAAACGAATATCATGAAATGATTTTTCTGCATCTGTCGTGACAACATTTTGCTTATAAAACCGAAATGGCACATCATCAACGCAATGAGTCGACATCATCATGCCGCGCGGACAATATTCAGCATGTTCTACAAAGTGCACTTTCTCCATGAGCGCATCATGGCTTAATAAATAGTTTAAAATCCAAACACATTCGCGCCGCTTCAATTGATAATTGTTTAAAAACCAGCGAACAAACTCTTTTTTCTCCCGGACAGAAACCATTCCCTTCCCCCCTTGCATCCGAATGACAACTTCATTCAAACTGCAACATCATATGGGCAACCTCTTCGTTCGTCGGATCGAGACGCAATAGTTGTTCAAATATAGCCTTCGCTCTATCTCTTCTTCCCTCCTCAAATAAAAAATAGCCAAAATCATATAAAAAGTTTGGATCTTCTTTAAAAAAAGTATATGCCTCTTCATAATGATTTAATGCCTGATCATATATCTCAAGCTTTTGTTTTGCCTTAGCGAGCTCCCATTCAAATTGCGGATCGTATTCACCTTGATCAATTGCTTGTTGAATCGCGCGAACGACATCTTCGTAACGTTCCTCGTGAAACAGTAAACTCGTTTGAACAAATAGCGCTTCTAAATAACCCGAATCAATATCCAACGCTTGTTCAATGTACTTAAGCGCTTCTTCCCGCTTTCCAAGCTTTAAAGCTATTTTTCCTGCATAAAGAAGCAATTCTTTATTCCATTCATCAATCGTTAATCCTTCTTTTGCTATTTCGTAACTTTGTTGTATATCTCCTTCTTGTTCATACGATTTTGCTAAAAATAAATAAAGTGGTACGTACTCACGATCGAGCGCTTTTAACTCACTTAATTTCGTAATTGCCGTTTTATACGCTCCCGCTTGATATGCAGTAAATCCATATTGAAATAGCGTATGTGCATCGAAACGTTCTTTTAATGCTTGTTCGTAATAAGCTAGCGCTTGCTCAAATTCACCAAGCAGGCTGTATGCTTCCGCGATGCGTTGGGCGATGATTGTACCTGCTATTGTTTTTGTATTGTTTATGATCCGTTCATAATATGGTAAGCTTTTTTGATATTGGCCGGTCGTAAAATATAGCTCAGCTAATGCAAATTGAACAAGTGGTTCGTCAGGCATTTTTTCATGCGCTTTTAACAACTTTCGTTCACTTACTTCATCTAGCCCTTGCATTTGATAAAGGTCGGCCATTAATAAGCATGCTCTTACATAGTAAGGGTCGTCTTCTTCGATATCGATTAACAATTCAAGCGCTTCCTCGTCCTTATCCATTTCTGTATATATTTCTGCTAGAAACAGTTGCAGTTCACGTTCGTCTGGGTAACGTGTAACCAACATATGAACGAGCGACTCCGCCTCTTCTAACAATCCCCACGAAAATAGTTGATCAGCTAACATATATCGTTCTTCATCGCTTCCGTTTTGCTTCACTTGTTCAGCAAGCGCTAGTGCGCGCTCTACATCGCCTTGTTCAACGAGTTGAACAATTTGATTTAATTTTTCCATGAATCTCACCCTTATCATTCATATCATCACGCTTTATCATATCATTGAACGAATAAGCATGCAAAAAAAGAAGCTGATCCTCTTTAGAATCAGCTTTGCAACATGCGAAGATGGTCGAAAAATGTCGGATATGATACTGCAATGGCTTCCGGACGTTGTAAAGTCACATTTCCTTTTGCCACACACGCTGCGATCGCTAACATCATCCCGATGCGATGGTCACCATAGCTATCGACAATAACATCGTTCGCATGAAGTGGTGTTTTCCCGTGAATTATCATTCCGTCTTCCGTCGCCTCGATATGAGCGCCGAGCTTGCGCAATTCGGACACGACCGTCGCAATGCGATCTGTTTCTTTTACTCTTAATTCGCTCGCATCTGTAATCACTGTCGTTCCCTCTGCTTGTGTGGCTAAAAGGGCAATGATAGGAATTTCGTCGATTAATCGTGGAATGATATCACCGCCAATATGCGTTGCTTTTAATGTTGATGTCCGTACGGTCAGATCAGCTACCGGTTCACTGTCTTCGTTACGAACATGTTCAATCGTGATATCGGCTCCCATTTCAATTAATATATCAATAATACCTGTGCGTGTCGGATTAATTCCAACATGCTTCAACGTAATTTCACTATTTGGAACAATCGCGCCCGCTACTAAAAAGAAAGTGGCAGAAGAAATATCGCCTGGCACTTCTACATCGATAGCCTGGAGCGTTTGTCGTCCAATGACTGAAACGGATAGTCCATCAACATGCACATCTGCACCGAATGCCCGCAACATCCGTTCGGTATGATCGCGAGATTGATGCGGCTCAATGACTGTTGTTTTCCCTTCTGCATGTAAACCAGCAAGCAAAATAGCTGATTTCACTTGAGCGCTCGCAACAGGCGAATAATATGTCATCGGCCGCAATTGACCGCCGCGGATCGCTAACGGTGTGTAGCGCCCTTGCTCTCGTCCGTCGATGCGTGCCCCCATTTGCTTAAGCGGCTTCGTCACACGATCCATCGGCCGCCTAGCAATTGAATCGTCTCCTATTAAACAAGCGTGAAACGGGCAGGCCGCTAAAATGCCTAGCAATAAACGGGTAGTCGTCCCTGAATTCCCGACGTTTAATATATGTGTCGGTTCTTTTAAACCTTCAATCCCTTTGCCTTCTACAATCACTTCATTGCCGTTTTGCGTAATAGTCACACCCATTTTACGAAAACAATCAATCGTACTTAAACAATCTTCACCTGTTAAAAAATTCGTTACACGCGTCGTTCCTTTCGCAAGCGCTCCAAACATGACAGCACGGTGAGAAATCGACTTATCTCCCGGAACAGCGATCTCTCCTCGCAATGCATGTACATTTGTTTGCAATTTCACTTTTCCCACCCCTTTTACACAACATGCGTTTCATAGTTCGTGTTCGCTTCTATGCAATGCTTTGCCCTCTGACGATCATCTTCCGTTTGGAAACTTAAACGAAGCACCCCGTAAATATCTTCACGCGTTTCAATAATGCGGATATTTGTAATGCTAATACGCTCTTTTGCTAAATAACCTGTAATTTCAGAAATAACCCCCGGATAGTCTGGCACATCCACGTATAAATCGTAAAAAGAAGGGATCGCTCCTTTTGTACGCACAGGCAAGCCATCCCGGAACTGTTTTGCTTCATGAAAATATTGATAAAGACGCTCGCTATCACCGTCAGCAACGTACGTACGAATTTTTTTCATTTCTTCTAGCCAGCGATCAAACAATTGTAACAATTCTTCTTTATTATGTATGAAAATATCGCGCCACATTTCCGGATTGCTAGAAGCAATACGCGTAATGTCACGGAATCCTCCCGCGGCTAATCGACTGACAAGCTCATCTTCTCGTTCGTACTGCTGTGCTTGATGTACGAGGCTTGCTGCAATGATGTGGGGAAAATGGCTAATGACTCCAGCAATTCGGTCATGCTCTTTCGGTGTTAATGTAACAAAGTGAGCTTTCGTTCCCTCAAGCCACTGTTTTAATCGCGTAACGTCTTCTTCTTTCACATGTTTTGTTGGCGTTAAAATATAAAAGGCATTTTCAAACAAATGCGCACGCGCAGCCGCAACACCGCTCTTATGGGAGCCGGCCATCGGATGCCCACCGATAAACGCGATCCCTTTTTCTAATAGCGGCATCGCTTGCTCGACGATACGCTCTTTCGTGCTTCCTACATCTGTAACGATGACGTGAGGGCGTAAAGAAAGCTCGAGCAGTTCACAAAGCAATTGTTCTGTTTGGACAACCGGGGCGGCAAGCACGATTACATCCGCTTCTTGTGCCGCATGAGCAAACGACGGCACCGCTTCATCAATAACGCCGAGCGAGCGCGCTAAACGCAACGATTCGCTCGACACATCATATCCAAAAATCTTCACATCGTTATGGGCGCGCTTCATCGCAAGCGCGATTGAACCTCCGATTAAACCTAAACCAGCAATTAAAACGTTTCCCCGCAAAAACGCTCCCTTCTTTCTTTCAACATGTTCGTTAAAGCGTGAATAATGATTTCATTTTGTTCTGTCGACCCTACTGTTATGCGCACAGCTGTCGGAAAGCCAAGAGCGCATCCGGAGCGGACGATGATGCCACGCTGAAGCAAGTACGTAAACACTTCATCACCACTAAAGCCAAAATCAATTAGGATGAAATTCCCTTCAGACTTGTAGTAACGCAAACCGTGTTGATCGCAAAAAGAATAAAATTGGTTTAATCCTTGTTTATTTTTTTGGACACATTGCTGAATAAATGGTTGATCATTTAATGCTGCCAAGGCTGCGACTTGCGCAAGACGCGATGTATTAAATGGCTCGCGGGCTGGCTCGATCGCTCGTAAAACATGCTCGTGTGCCACGCCATATCCGATGCGAAGTGCCGCTAGTCCATACGCTTTCGAAAACGTGCGCAAAATCATTATATTTTCATATTGTTGGAGTAAAGCGACCGTATTTGGGTAATCTTCCGCTTGCACGTACTCATAATACGCTTCATCAATAACAACAAGCACATGTTTCGGCACGTTGGCTAAAAACGAGCGCAAAGAAGCGTCATTCACATACGTACCTGTCGGATTGTTTGGACTACAAATCCAAACGACACGCGTATTGTCGTCGATCGCCTCAAGCATCGCTTCAAGATGATGATGTCCGTCTCGCAAAGGAATCTCGCGCACTTCTGCCCCTTCAATGATCGCATTATGGCGATATTGTGGAAACGTCGGTGTAGCCATGACTGTATTCATCCCTTTTTGCAAAAATGCACGACAAATGATTTGAACGACCTCATCTGAGCCGTTCCCGAAAATAAGTTGCTTTCCCTCGACTCCCAAATGGACAGCGAGCGCCTCACGCAGCGACCGACTATATCCGTCAGGATATAAAGCTAGATGATCTAGTTCACTAATGATCGCATCGTGAACAAGCGGTGAGCATCCGTATGGATTTTCATTTGATGCAAGCTTAATAACCGTTTCTAGTCCATATTCCCGTTTCACTTCTTCAATCGGTTTGCCCGGTTGGTACGGTTTTAGTTGTTGTAATTGTTGTTTCACTTTCATTGTTCTCCACCTTCTTCAATGGTTCAATGAGCGCAGCAACATATTGCGAGAAAGCGGTGAGCGCACGTTGACGTGTATCGATATTGATTAATTCGTCTTGAAGCTGTTCGATTTTTTGTACGATCGCGCTCCCGATGACGATGCCATCGCATACATGTTGGAGTTGCTCCACTTGCTGGGCGTTCGAAATGCCGAATCCGACAACGACAGGGACGCGACTATATCGCTTTACTTGTTGTAAAAATTCGTGCAATTGCGTCGGCAATGAATCCCGAATACCGGTTACTCCTAACGATGATACGCAATATAAAAACGATTTTGCTTGTGATGCAATCATTGCAATACGTTCATGCGACGTCGGGGCGACAAGTGAAATGTATGGGATGTCATATGCGTCACCTAACATTCTCATATGTTCGCTTTCTTCAAACGGCAAATCGGGAATAAGTACGCCGTTTGCGCCATTTTGTTGCGCTAAAGCAAAAAAGCGTTCTTCTCCTAATTGTAACACAGGATTATAATACGTAAAGACAATAATCGGAATTTTTACACCTTTTTTTCGCATGCGACCGATGAGTTCAAGCGCTGTCGTCAACGTCATCCCCTGTTTTAACGCCCGGCTCGCCGCTCGCTGAATAATTGGTCCATCTGCAAGCGGATCAGAATAAGGAACGCCGAGTTCTAATATCGTCGCACCTGCTTGTTCAAGAGCAATCGCTAAATCAATCGTTACTTCTTCAGACGGGTCACCCGCAACGATAAACGGAATAAAATGTTTCATCTCGGCTCACTCCCTTCTAAGTAGTTCATTACCGTTTGCACATCTTTATCGCCTCTTCCTGATAAACAAACGAGAATGACTTCATCCGATGAGCGAAGGGGAGCAATTTGAAACGCTTTGGCGAGCGCGTGCGCTGACTCGATGGCAGGGATGATCCCTTCCGCTTCCGCCGTCATTTGCAGCGCGTTGATCGCTTCTTCATCCGTTACACTTTCATAGCGGACACGACCGATTGTAGCTAAATATGCATGCTCCGGTCCGACGCCTGGGTAATCTAGCCCCGCTGAAATAGAGTACGGTTCCGTAATTTGACCGTGTTCATCTTGCAATACGTATGTGAGCGAGCCATGAATGACGCCTTTTGTCCCTTTCGTTATCGTTGCGGCATGTTCAGTCGTATGCACTCCTTTTCCTGCTGCTTCGACGCCGATGCATTCGACGTCATCATCTAAAAACGGATGAAACATGCCGATTGCATTGCTGCCGCCGCCAACACATGCGATAATCACGTCTGGAAGCTTTCCTTCTACTTTCAACATTTGCTCGCGCGCTTCTTCGCCAATAATGCGTTGAAATTCGCGCACCATCATCGGATACGGATGCGGACCCACAACAGATCCAATCATATAAAAATGGTCATCACAATGCTCGACCCAATAGCGAATCGCCTCATTTGTCGCATCTTTTAGCGTTCGATTGCCGCTTGTTACTGGAATGACTTGCGCGCCAAGCAATTTCATGCGAAAGACGTTTAATGCTTGCCGTTTTACGTCTTCTTCGCCCATAAACACTTTACATTCCATGCCGAAACGAGCGGCAACGGTAGCCGCAGCTACGCCGTGCTGTCCTGCACCTGTTTCAGCGATAATTTTTCGTTTTCCCATTCGTTTTGCTAACAACGCTTGCCCGATCGCGTTGTTTATTTTATGGGCACCTGTATGGTTTAAGTCTTCACGTTTAAAGTACATTTTCGCCCCGCCTAATCGTTCTGTCAAGTTTTTTGCAAATGTTAAGGCGGTCGGACGACCTGAATATTCATACAAATGATGCATATATTCCGCATGGAACGAAGGATCAGCCAATGCTTCATGCAATTGGCGCTCTATATCAGCTAACGGACGCATTAATGTTTCTGGAACAAACTTTCCACCAAACATACCAAAGCGACCACGTTCATTTGGCAATGTCAACATATTTTCACCTTCTGTTCAATTTGTTTTATTTTTTGTTCACTTTTATGCTCGTTTTCTTCAATTCCGCTACTAATGTCTATACCAAACGGTTTATAGACTAACAATTGCTCAACATTGTTCGGCGTAATGCCTCCAGCAATGAAGCATGGAACACCTTGGCGGGTCGCTTCTTCCATGTAATACGGAACAACGCTCCAATCAAACGAGATGCCTGTTCCGCCCCACGCTCCTTTCCGACCGCTATCAATAACAAAGCCGTCCGCGATTCCTTTCCAAGCACGCATATATGTCCACGCCTCTGGGGCATGATGAATGACTTTCCAAACAGGAAGTTGAAACGTTTCTTTTAGTTGCTTTACCGTTTGCATCGTCTCCATTCCATGACATTGAATGATCGATAAAGGAACGTGTTCAACAACAGACGCGACAGACACGATCGTTGGATGAACGAAAACGCCAACGATTTTTTTCTCGCCAATTTCAATGCCAGATAGCCATCGTCTCACATTTTCCGGTTCGACTTTCCGCTTGCTTTCAGCAAAAACAAACCCGATATAATCTGCTTGGCTTTTGGCAACACGTTGCACATCTTGCAACGAACGGTTGCCGCAATATTTTAAAACGGTCATACATCTCGCTCCCCAAACAATTCATAAATAGCTGCACGAACATCTTGTTTTCTCATCAACGCTTCACCGACGAGCATCGCATGAGCACCCGCTTGTTGTACTGTCCGAACATCATCGTACGTATGAATGCCACTCTCACTTACAATAATGCAATCCGGTAAAAGCGGAACAATTTGTTTTGTTACATGAAGCGACGTACGAAACGTCGTTAAATCGCGGTTATTAATGCCGATCGCTTTCGGCGTGAACCGCTTTAAAATGTTCTCTACCGTCTGAGGAGCGTGTACTTCCACTAAACATTGCAATCCTATTTCGTGCGCTTCTTCATATAATTCGTGTAAAAAAGACGAATCAAGCGCCTCACCGATGAGCAAAATCGCATCTGCACCAATCCGAACGCTTTCTACAAGCTGTTTGCGGTCGATAATAAAGTCTTTACGTAAAATTGGTATATGAATATGCTTTTTCACTTTCGTCACGTATGATCGATGTCCCTTAAAATATTGTTCATCTGTTAACACCGACACGGCGTCAGCGCCCGCCCGTTCGTACGCACACGCAATATCCACGACGTTCATTTGTTGTCGAATAATTCCTTTCGATGGCGACGCTTTTTTCACTTCCGCAATCAGCCCTAAAAAGCGATGCGGCTTGGCTAAAGCGTCATAAAATGAACGACGAGGAAGGTGTTCGCATACCTCTGGCAATTGTAATGATGACACTTCTTCCCTTTTTGTTTGCAAAATGTGTTCAAGCATACATTTCACCTCTCAAACGTTGTAAGTACGCATGCGCGCAACCTGTTTCAATAGCGCGTTTCGCCACGTTCACTCCATTTGCAATGTCGGGTGCTACACCGGCAACATACAAAGCAACACCTGCATTGAGCAAAACAACATTTGTTGCACTTTCGTTCGCACAATTTGCAAACACACGTTCAATGAGTTGGGCACTCTCGCTTACGCTACCGACGCATATGTCAGATAAGCAACCGCGAGATAACCCGACATCTTCAGGAACAATAACGCGTTGCGACAGCTGTCCATTTTTCAACTCAATTAACAATGTTTCTGAAGCAACGCTACATTCATCTAAACCGTCACTGCTTGTGACAAACACTGTATGTTCTGTTCCGATTCGTTGCAGCGCTTCAGCCATTTTTAACGCATCTTTTGCATGATGCACTCCGATCACCTGTCTTGTTGGCTGAGCAGGATTAACAAGTGGACCGAGCAAATTAAACACGGTGCGCATTTTTAAACTTTGGCGAACAGGAGCTACATGTTTCATAGCCTCGTGGAAAAATGGAGCGAATAAAAAAACGAGACGATAGTTTTGCAACGCTTGTTTTGCCTCTTCCTCTGTTTTTGGCATCGGGATGCGAAAATGTTCAATCACATTGGCGCTCCCGCTCGCAGAAGAAACAGCGCGGTTGCCATGCTTCGCCACCGCAACGCCAAGCGAGGCGATAAGCAAAGCGACAGCTGTCGAAATGTTAAACGTTCCTTTGCCATCTCCTCCTGTTCCGCACGTATCGATTACCGGTTCATCAAAAGAAACGGTGTGCATGCGTTGACGCATCGCTCGAATAAATCCGACAAGCTCATCGACCGTTTCACCGCGAAAACGCAACAAAGCTAGCAAAGCAGCTACTTGTCTTTCATCCGCTTCTCCGCTCATCATTACGTGCATCGCTTCATACGCTTCTCGTTCCGTCAACGTTTGTTGAGAAGCACATTTATGCAACAACTGTTCAAACACGTTGCTCCCCTCCTCGAAATACACGTTCTGCTAGTTGAATCGCGTGAATTAAGGCGCTCGCCTTATTGCGCGTTTCTTTCCATTCCAACGCAGGCAGCGAGTCGGCAACAACTCCCGCCCCCGCTTGTACGTATGCTACCCCTTGTTTTAATACGGCCGTACGAATGGCAATACATGAGTCAATGTTGCCATCAAAGCCGATATATGCAATGGCGCCTGCATAAACGTTGCGCGCTGTCGGCTCTAGTTCTTGAATGATTTGCATCGCCCGAATTTTCGGTGCTCCGCTAACCGTTCCAGCAGGAAAAGCAGCGGTCAACGCATCAAGCGGATGAACATCATCCCGAAGCGTCCCTTTCACTTTAGAAATGAGATGCATGACGTGCGAAAATTTCCCAATTTGCATAAATTGCGTGGTGCGTACCGTCCCATACATAGCGACGCGCCCAATATCGTTGCGAGCTAAATCGACAAGCATATAATGTTCTGCCCGCTCTTTCGGATCATGAAGCAAATCATGCATGAGGGCCTCATCTTCTTGTTCATTTTTCCCGCGTCGACGCGTGCCTGCGATCGGATCGATTTCAAGTTCCCGATTCCGCACTTGAATGAGCTTTTCTGGAGAGCTACCGATGATTTGTTCTTCACCAAACTTTAAATAAAATAAGTAAGGTGATGGATTTAATAAACGCAACAAACGATATAGTTCAAGTCCGTCAATCGACGTTTCAATAGCAAACCGTTGTGATAAAACGACTTGAAAAACATCCCCGCTTGCAATGTATGATTGAATGCGCTCAACCGCTTCGTAAAACGTTTTTTTATTCATATTTGAGCGCACACGATCAAACGAGACAGGGATATGTCGGTCGAACATCATATGCGCCTGTTCATCACAACCGTGAACCATTTTGCGCGCCAACTTATCGATTTTTTGACAAGCAGCTTCGTATTTTTGAATGCACGTTTGCTCATCGTCTTTCTCGGTTAGCCGAACATAATGAATGAGCAGCAATTCCTTTTTTACATGATCGAAAGCAAATAGTGTCTCACAAACGGCAAAATGGATGATTTTCATTTGTAAATCGTTATAGGTATGATACGGAACTTTCTCAATAGAAGAAATAAAATCGTAGCTTATATAACCGACAGCTCCCCCACGAAACGGAACGTCCAGTGCCAACGGCTGAACGTTTACATGTTGTTGCATAAACGCGAACGCTTCTTTCATCGTCGATGTGCATGTAAGTGTGCGCTGCTGTTCTTTAACAAAAAACCGCTTTCCATCATCGCTTTCAATCGATATGAATGGCTGAATACCGATAAACGAATAGCGCGACCAAGGAGACATGTCATCTCCACTTTCAAGCAAAAACGCTGCCTCATCACGTAAAGCCGTAAATAGTTGAATTGGCTGAAACGTGTCGGCAAAAAATCGCCTCACAATCGGAATCGTTCGAAATTGGGAAGCTGCCTGTAAAAATGCAGTTATATTCATGATCGTTCTCCTTTCTTGGAGAATGAACATGAGGGGAAACAAAGAGGAAACAAAAAAGCCTAAAGACGGGCAGTCCTTAGGCGTACGTCACGTAACGATCCTCTGCTCCGCTCTCACTCATTCTCTACTCAACTCTTACTCTACTCAACTAACTTACAAATCATCATATTATATTTCTGACTTTTTTGTCAACTGTAAATCTGGTCGAAGCTGGATTGCATCGCGCAAATATACATGTTGAATGTCTTGCTGTGCCCGCTTCGTATGTACGGTCATCATGACGCGAATACATTTCGGCAATGCTTGTGGCACGTTAATTTCGCGCATGCACATGACGGGGACGTACGTCCAACCGTCAAGATGACGCATCGCTTTGGCGGGAAAGGTAGCGTTTAAATCATCGGTCATTGAAATCAACACGGATACGACATCTTCTGCACGAACATCATTTTGGCGTACCATTTCTACTAACAAACGTTCCGTTTCTGCTATAATTTCTTGCTCGTCATTATCGCTCACCGTCGTTGCTCCGCGAATCGCTCGAATCAACCTTGCCTCCCCCCTTCTTCGACAAACGCATATAGCCATTGCAATAATTCGTCATCACTTATGCGCTCGACGCATACAGTCCCGATCTCTTTCATTAGCACCATGCGCACCGTTTGCTCTTTTGATTTTTTATCTTTTTTCATTTTTGCAAGTAGACGTTCAGGCGATACGTGTGATGGGAGCGATGTCGGAAAACCGTAACGGTGAAATAACGCCCGGAACGACGAATAAAAAAGCGGTTGCTTGTAAAAACGTTCACTCACAAAAATCGCAAATAGCATGCCGAGCGCGACCGCATCTCCGTGCGTCATCACCCCATAACCGAGCTCGCTCTCTAACGCATGGCCGAGCGTGTGGCCGAAGTTTAAGTGCGCGCGAACGCCGTGCTCTTTTTCATCTTGTGCGACAACGGCCGCTTTAATTTCAATTCCTTTTTGGATAGCGTATTGTAGTCGGTCGCCACGCAAATCTGCTAGCTTTTGTATGTTCGCTTGTAACCAACCGAAAAAAGCGCGATCGTATATTAAAGCGTGTTTAATAATTTCTGCAAAACCCGACCGCATTTCCCGTTCTGGTAGTGTATAAAGCAAGGAAATGTCATAGATGACGAGTTCAGGCTGATAAAAAGCACCAATCATATTTTTTCCAAGTGGATGGTTAATCGCTGTTTTTCCACCCACAGCACTATCATGTGCGAGCAATGTCGTCGGCACTTGGACGAACCGAATGCCGCGCATATACGTTGCTGCAACAAAACCAGCTAAGTCTCCGACGACCCCTCCACCAAAGGCAACGATTAACGAATCACGGTCTAAATTGTTCGTTAACGCAGCGGTATGGCACGCATAAAATTGTTCGAATGACTTCGCTTCTTCCCCGCTTGGAATAATATGTGTATACACTCGATCGTACGTTTGACGAAGCGCATGCTGCACATCGGATAAATAAAGCGAAGCGACCGTTTCGTCTGCAACGACAAGCACAGCTGTAACATGTGGACAGACACGATCGATCATACGATCAATCATGTGCAACAGTTCATTTCCAATGACAACGTCGTATCGTTTCGACGGCGTAGCGATATGAATGCGTTTCATCGTTAAAACTCCTTTGCATACCGACGCATATGTTCAACATTTTCAATAATAAGATCAAGACGATCTTGTCCGAATTGTTCGACAATCGCATTTGCAATTTCCCACGCCACAACCGCTTCAGCGACGACGCTCGCTGCCGGAACAGCACAACTATCCGAACGTTCAATGCTTGCTGCAAACGGTTCTTTCGTTTCAATGTCGACGCTCATGAGCGGCTTATATAACGTCGGGATCGGCTTCATCACCCCGCGCACAACAATCGGCATTCCCGTTGTCATTCCACCTTCAAATCCGCCAAGTCGATTCGTTTTACGCGTATATCCTGTTTCTGGACTCCATACAATTTCATCGTGCACGTCACTTCCGAAACGGCGTGCCGCTTCAAAGCCGATACCAAATTCAACCCCTTTAAACGCATTAATACTGACAACAGCAGCGGCAATTTTTGCGTCTAACTTTCGATCGTAATGAACGTAGCTTCCGACACCCGCAGGAACACCTTCAACGATCACTTCAACGACTCCGCCAATCGAGTCACCTTTTTCTTTCGCTTCGTCAATGGCTGCCATCATCTTTTTCTCCGCTTCCGCGTCAAAACAACGGACAGGAGATTGCTCTGTCACTTGCTGCAATTGTTCAAGCGATGTATACGCCGTATGTTCCGCTTTTATCCCTCCAATTTCAACGACATGGCTTGCGACGCGAATGCCCAACTCCGATAAAATGCGTTTCGCTACCGCTCCAGCTGCCACGCGCACGGTCGTTTCACGCGCAGAAGAGCGCTCTAGCACGTTGCGCATATCGCGATGACCATATTTAATCGCCCCGTTTAAATCCGCATGTCCTGGACGTGGACGTGTCACCTTTCGCTTGACTTCCTCTGTTTCATCGCTGAGCGGCTCAACGCCCATAATGTTTATCCAATGTTTCCAATCGCGGTTTTCCACAACGAGTGTAATTGGGGAACCGAGCGTTTTTCCGTGACGAACACCGCTTAAAATTTTCACTTCGTCCTTTTCAATTTGCATTCGTCGTCCGCGACCATATCCTTTTTGACGGCGCGCCAAGTCTTCATTAATATGCTCTGCTAAAAGCGTCAATCCTGCTGGAACACCTTCAATAATTGTTGTTAATTGTGGACCGTGTGATTCACCTGCCGTTAAGTACCGCAATGTTCTCTCTCCCTTCAACTCTTTAAAGCGATTATGTATGAATATAGCACATTTTTCTCACCGACGTAACCCCTGAATTGCACAGAAAGCGACCGTGTTCGGTCACAACTATATTTTTCGATAAAAAAACGTGTCTTCTACTTCAAAGCCGTATGCTGTCGGATTAAAAATTTGTTCTGTGCTGCCGACAAAAAATATCCCTCCCGGACGAAGGGCGCGATTAAATTTGAAATACAACTCGTGTTTCGCCTCTTCCGTAAAATAAATAAGCACGTTGCGGCAAACGATTAAATCGAAATTCGTATCAAACGGATCAGCAAGCAAATTATGTTTTTTAAATGTGACCGTTCGTTTAATATCGCCAATAATTTTGTAATGAGATCCTTCTTTTATAAAAAACTTTTTCTTCACATCTTCTGGAACTTCTTGAAGAGATCGTTCCATATAAATGCCAAGTTTCGCCCGGGCCATCGCATTATCGTCAATATCTGTCGCTAATACAGACACTTGTGATAACGGCATGAACTTGGATAAAATGATTGCTAGCGTATATGGCTCTTCCCCTGTCGAACAAGCCGCGCTCCATACTTTTAGACGCTTGTTTTTCTCAAGCAACTTAGGAATGATTTTTTTCTCGAGCACTTCCCACCGTTTCGCGTTGCGGAAAAATTCAGATACGTTAATCGTCATGCGATCTAAAAACTCATGAAACAATGCTTGGTCATGATTCATCGCCTTGAAAAATTCATCGAAATTGTTAAACCCTTTTTTTTCATAAAGAGAAGTTAATCGGCGCTTCATTTGTGCCTCTTTATATAGCGCCAAATCAATTCCTGTTTTTCGTTTGACGTTCGCAATAAATTGTTGATAATCACTCATAAACAAACTCCTCTTTCCTTTTCTTTCATACATACAGTATAACGAAAATGCGAGAAAACAGAAATAAAAAAATAAAGATAGGCATACGCCTACCTTTATTTATAAAAAGTATACGATTTGCTACTACAGAAAAAAACTGTCTCTAAGCGAAATGGCAGCGCTTTGCGCTTTTTTTAATATACCCACTCGTTTATTAGCTTGTTGTAGGAGACGAGCTCTTCTTCTTTGAAAAACAGCTGAATTTCACGAGCCGCACTTTCTTTTGAGTCGGAACCGTGAATAATATTTTTTCCGACCGTTAAGCCAAAATCACCGCGAATAGTACCCGGCAATGCTTCTTGTGGGTTTGTTTTCCCCATCATTTGACGAGCGGTGGCGATGACGTTTTCGCCTTCCCATACCATCGCAAACACTGGTCCGGACGTAATAAACTCAACGAGCTCACCGAAAAATGGGCGCTCCTTATGCTCTGCGTAATGTTGCTCAGCAAGCTCGCGCGATACTTGCATGAGTTTAGCTCCAACAAGCTGAAATCCTTTACGCTCAAAGCGCGCGACGATGTCACCGATCACACCACGCTGTACCCCATCTGGTTTGACCATTAGAAACGTTCTTTCCATGACGAATTCTCCACCCCTGATACGTTATGTATTGGAAATAACTCCTCCGCAATTATATCATTTGTGCATGCAAATTAGCAACATTCGCCATGAAAACGATTTAATTTTTCTTTTAATATTTCCGCTTTCCAATGTATTTTGCGATGTTATAAAGTGCCGTCCAAGCGCGGTTGCGCGGCAACTTTTGAAGCATATCGAGCGCTTTTTGCAAGTAGCGGTCACCGAGTTCATACGATTTTTCAATGGCGTTTGTTCGTTTAATGCCATCAATGACATGAGCCATCTCACGACTTGTCGTATGTTCGTTTACTTTCATAATTTGCTCTTTTAACGTCCGTTCTTCCATCGCATATAAAACAGGGAGTGTCACATTCCCTTGCGACAAGTCGCTTCCCGCCGGTTTACCGAGCTGTTTTTCCGTCCCGATAAAATCGAGAATATCATCCGTAATTTGAAATGACATCCCGACGTAATAGCCGAACCAATACAACTTTTTATGAACAGCTTCAGGTGCCCCGGCGACGACGGCGCCAAGTTGACAGCTTGCCGCAATGAGTAAAGCTGTCTTTCTTTTAATTCGCTGTAAGTAGCGCCGCAAATTTTGGTCAAATCGATATTTGTCACTAATTTGCTCAATTTCTCCACGACATACTTCAACAATGGTGTTCGCTAAAATTTGATGGGCAATCGGGTCGTTAATTTCGCACATTTGTTCAAGCGCGCGGGCAAATAAGTAATCGCCGACGTACATGGCAAAACGATCTCCCCATCTCGCTTGAATCGTCTCTTTTCCTCGCCGCAATGTCGCCCCATCAATGACATCATCGTGAACGAGCGAAGCCATATGGATAAGCTCAAGAGCGACAGCCACTCGTTTCATCTGCTCAAAATGATATGTGCCAAATTGGCCACCGAGTAAAACGAATACTGGACGAATGCGCTTTCCGCCCGCCTCAAGCAAGTGCAACGACGCTTCATTGACGAGCGGATCGGACGCCTGAACCGTTATTTTTAATTGTTCTTCAATTCGGTTTAAGTCCCCATTTAAAAACGAATACATCGCCTTTAGTTTCATCACTATTCACCTTAATATTCATCAGGTTTATGTCCGAGATGCATCGCCGCTACTCCGAACGTATACGGTTTCACTTGTACGCGCACAAAACCAGCTTCACGAAACATGTCTGCCAGCTCATCCATTCCAGGAAACTCACGTGCTGATTCCTGTAACCATGAGTATTCTTCATAACTTTTTGCAAAAATCTTTCCAAAAAAAGGCATAATATAACGGAAATATGCGTAATACAATTGTCGAAAACCGATCAATGTTGGTTGAGATGTTTCTAAACAGACGACTTTTCCACCTGGCTTGGTAACACGATACATTTCTTTCAGTACAGTCATATAATCAGGGACGTTGCGCAATCCGAAACCGATCGTCACGTAGTCAAACGTGTTGTCAGGAAACGGCAAGCTCATCGCATTGCCGTGGACGAGGGTAACATGCTGGAAGCCACGCTCTCTTACTTTTTCTTCCCCAACTTTTAACATGTTGCGGCTAAAGTCGATCCCGTATACTTCTCCGCTAGGTCCAACAGCTTCTGCTAGCGCAATTGTCCAATCTGCCGTTCCACAACATACATCGAGCGCTTTCGTTCCTTTTTGTACGTTCATTCGTTTCATCGTATCTTTCCGCCATGCGACATGGCGTTTAAAACTAATGACTGAATTCATACGATCGTAATGATCAGAAATTTTTTCAAACACGCGATGGACACGTTCTTCTTTTGACTGGTGCATAAAAATCCCCTTCTTTCAACTGAAATCAAGCGAGGAGATGAGAAAATCGCTCTTTCACTTCTTCATGATGCAAATAAAAAAGGTCTTGTACTTTTCGTTTACAATGATCGGTATAATCGACCATTGCTTTCGATTTTGCCTCTTCGCGTTGAATGCGCTTGAGCGAAAACAAGTAATATGCAAGCTCTCCCCACTCATGAGCATGCACGTGTTCTGAAAGCTTGCGAAGCAATGCTGATTCGATTACACCGATACAATGAAAACGTTCAATGTCATCTGGCGACAGCTGTTGCAAACGAATCTTTTGTATATTGATTTCTTTAATCGCCTCGGCAAAGCGGCGAATAAGTGACACATCATGTCTTTTTGCTAAAAACTCGTAATACAATCCGCTATATAAGTCTCCTGCAAGCACTGTTAATTGCTTTTTTTGCATCATTTGCTGCTTATCTACTTCATCATGGGTATCAAGGGCGAGTTGAATTAACATCATGGCGAATACATAATCGAGCGCGATGCTTGTTTCCACTCGAGTTGAACGTAACATAGAAAGAGCAAACGATATGCGATCTTCGTCTATCGTGCGTGGCTGTATATAGCGATCTACATACGAATGAGCAATTGCGTGCTGAATGCGCGTTCGTACTTGTTCCATTTGCTGTCGTATATCCATGATTTATCACCCTTGCTTCCCAAAAACTCAAGCTTTATTATATCATAAACTACCTTCACGTTAACGATGATTTTTCGCATCAGATTGAATTTCGCCGTGCTGTGTTTGAATGAGCGCTTTTCCGCGCACTTTAATGGCCGATGTATGCTCTGTAAATTGAGCAATGAGCACTTCTCCTTCATCGAGTTTTTCAGAATGATGAAAACGTGTATCTGAACCACGCGTTAATCCAATTACGTTTACTCCATCTTCTAACGCTTTAATGACCACATAATCCCCTTGCATCATAACACCCTCCTACTTTATAAGTGCTAATATTTCAGCGCGCGCTTTTTCATCCTCTGCAAGCGTTCCGCGCACAGCAGTCGTAACTGTTTTCGCTCCTGGCTTTTTCACACCCCGCATCGTCATACACATATGTTCCGCTTCGACAACGACCATGACTCCGTGCGGCTCAAGCGTGTCCATAATCGCATCAGCTACCGTTGCCGTAATTCGCTCTTGTAACTGCGGACGACGTGCCACCGTTTCTACTGTTCGTGCTAATTTACTTAATCCTGTTACTTTGCCACCGCGTGGAATGTATGCGACGTGGGCAACACCAAAAAACGGAACGAGATGATGTTCGCACATCGAATAGAACGGAATGTCTTTGACGAGGACAAGTTCTTCATGGTCTTCACTAAACACCGTTTGCAAGTGCACTTTTGGATCTTCATTTAATCCAGCGAACACCTCAGCATACATTTTTGCCACTCGTTTCGGTGTGTCTAGCAATCCTTCACGATTCGGGTCTTCACCAATCGCCTCTAAAATTAAGCGAACCGCCTGTTCGATTTGTTGCGTATTCATGTACAGCATCCTCCTAACATTCAACTTCACGTAACCCGATTCTAGCATACTAAACGGAAAAAAGGCAAAAAAGAAGAGGCAGCTCGCAATCGGCTACCTCTTTCGCTGTATGTAATTGCTTACTTTACAGCATCCTTTAACGCTTTCCCAGGTTTGAAAGCAGGAACTTTGCTTGCAGCAATTTCGATTTCTTCTCCCGTTTGCGGGTTGCGTCCTTTACGCGCTGCACGCTCACGCACTTCGAAGTTACCAAAACCGATTAATTGCACTTTATCGCCGTTTTTAAGCGCTTCTGTAATTGCGTCAAAAACAGCATCAACTGCTTTAGATGCATCTTTTTTAGAAAGACCGCTTGCTTCAGCGACTGCATTAATTAATTCCGTTTTGTTCATGCCATTCACCTCCTCCCAAAGCGTATGCGCTATACGTTACTTTCAGTTGTTTACACTTTCTATTGTTTCTATACATTAACACGCCTTATATTAACTGATTCTTGCTTATAATTCAACATTTTTCAACAAAATCATGCAATTTGCCTATTATTCTCCAACGAGCCTAACATTTTCTGAATAAAGATTATCATATCGCTCTTTTTGACTGCAAGAGAAATTTTTCATCTAAAACAAAAAAAGACCCCAAATGGAGTCTTTTTATAAGATGATAGCAATTAATCCACCAGAACCTTCATTAATGATGCGCTCTAACGTCTCTTTTAATTTATAGCGCGCGTTTTCTGGCATGAGGGCGAGCTTCGCTTGAATACCTTCGCGAACAATAGAACTAAGTGAACGACCGAAGATGTCAGAATTCCAAATGGAAAGCGGGTCATCCTCAAAATCTTGCATTAAGTAGCGAACGAGCTCTTCGCTCTGTTTTTCCGTTCCGATAATTGGAGCAAACTCCGATTCAACATCGACTTTAATCATATGAATAGACGGTGCCACCGCTTTTAACCGCACACCGAAGCGCGATCCTTGACGAATAATTTCCGGTTCATCTAAGCTCATATCAGAAAGTGAAGGGGCGGCAATGCCGTATCCTGTTTGTTTAACCATGCGAAGCGCATCAGCGATTTGATCGTACTCTGCTTTCGCATAAGCAAAATCTTGCATTAATTGCAACAAATGATCTTTTCCTCGTATTTCGACGCCTACAACTTCTTTTAAAATTTGATCATACAACTCATCTGGAGCATACAAATCAATTTCTGCAATGCCTTGCCCCATTTCAATGCCAGCTAAACGAGCTTCATCAATAAAATCGTATTCGCTAAATTGTTGTACAACTCGATCTACGTCGCGCAATCGTTTAATATCTTTCACTGTATCGCGCACTGCTTCTTGATAGCTTTCACGCAGCCAATGGTTTTCGCGCAACACCATAACCCAGTTCGGCAAATTGACGTTCACCTCTAGCACTGGGAACTCATATAATGCCTCACGAAGCACTTGGTACACGTCTGCTTCACGCATTCCTTCAACGCTTAACGCTAATACTGGAATATCGTATTTTTCACTTAATTGCTGCTTTAGCGTCTCCGTTTCAGGATGTTGCGGACGCACCGTATTAATGATCATAATAAACGGCTTACCTACTTCTTTTAACTCATTGACAACTCGTTCTTCCGCTTCAATATAATTTTCGCGCGGAATTTCTCCAATCGTTCCATCCGTTGTAATGACGACCCCAATCGTCGAATGTTCTTGAATGACTTTTCTCGTGCCGATTTCAGCCGCCTCTTGAAACGGAATTGGCTCTTCATACCACGGGGTATGGATCATGCGCGGACCGTTTTCATCTTCAAACCCTTTTGCCCCTTGCACCGTATAACCGACACAATCGACGAGACGGATGTTCACTTCAAGTCCATCATCAACTTTCACTTTCACAGCTTGATTCGGAACAAACTTCGGCTCTGTCGTCATAATTGTTTTCCCTGCTGCACTTTGCGGCAGTTCATCTTGTGCCCGAGCTTTATCTGCTTCGTTTTGAATATTTGGAATGACAACAAGTTCCATAAACTTTTTAATAAACGTCGATTTTCCTGTTCGAACGGCGCCCACAATTCCTAAATAAATATCTCCGCCTGTTCGCTCAGCAATATCTCTAAAAAGATCGACCTTTTCCAACTGCCTTCCCTCCCTTATATTTAAAACATATGAGGACACTATATGCATATGTTGTTGTCCTATTTGTTTATGACTAAAAAAATCCCTTCTCTAAAATGTATTTGTTTAGAGAAGGAATCATGACTTATTTTAAGAGAAAAATAGGCTCTTTTTTCTTTTCATCAATTGTGTACGGAAGGGAATAAGCTGGTACAAAAAGGGAATGCTTCACAAGCAAGTCGCGAATATCGTCTCCGTAGCGATAATTGTGCGTCTCTGTTTGCAACTTTTCATACAAGTCGATGCGATAATCAATGTAAATTTCCCCTTTGCCGTCAATAATAAGCGGAAGATTTTTCCCTGAAAAAGGGCTGACGACGTGAGGAGGAGCATCTAAACGTAACTTTTTATAATCAAGCGTAAATACTCCTTTAGCAACCATATCTTTAAACGGTGGATAACCATGAGCATCTTGATACATGCGAATGCGCAACTTCAAATCACGAACGGCTTCCGCTAAACGAAGATCTAGCAGTTTCACCGTCGGATTTGTTTCAACATCAACGAGAACATATTGATATACGCCACCGCTTTCAAATGCATTGCCTGGCGGTTCAGCCATATATCTTGGAACGAGCATGTTAAAGTCAATCGGATATTTTTGATAAATCGGCGTCGACATGTCGCGCGTTCGAATAGGCAACAGTCCGCCCGTCGCTTGACGATATTCATTTACCGCTTGTTGAACGCGCTCGACTTGCTCTTTGTATGGAATTTGATTTTGTACTAAACGCTCTTGCGGATATAAGCATCCGGATAACAGCATCACTATACTAACGACCATTGCAGAAAGCAGCCACTTTTTCATTATTCATCCATCCTTTTATTCTTGCACTGGTCCACTAAATACGACAAACACAATAATAAGACCAGCAATTATCATACTTATGTACGCAATCGTCGCTAAAACGATTTTCAACACCTTATTTTTCACTTTATATCGGCTAAAATAAATGGAAAATACAGCTACAAACATTAATCCAATTCCTGTTAAAGAAATCCACATTTTTAATAGACCCGGTGACATCGCTCTCCCTCACTTTCTCCCATATTGATCAATACATAAAAAAGCTGAAGTAAAGCGGGGCTTCTTTACTTCAGACGATGACTAACTTGCACCATCCATTTAAGCCTGAGAATGTTTTCATAGCATTGTATGCAATATTCATAACAACGCACTCTTCACATGCCCATTTCAAACAAAATTATAACGAAATGTTTGCTAAATCTTCAAGTTCTGACGTTTTGCCACGCGCCATGAGGGAATCAACTGCACGCCTCACATCTTTGCCGTTAAATAATACATCGTAAAGCGCATTCGTAATCGGCATATCGACATTCATTTTTTTCGCTAATTGGTAGGCAGCTTTTGTTGTACGTACCCCTTCTACGACCATTCCCATGTTCGCTAACACATCGTCAAGCGCATGTCCTTTACCAAGCAAGTTGCCAGCGCGCCAGTTGCGCGAATGAACGCTTGTACACGTCACAATTAAATCACCGATGCCTGTCAATCCTGCAAATGTGAGCGGATTCGCCCCTAGTCGGCTACCGAGACGCGCCATCTCTGCAAGTCCGCGTGTCATAAGCGCCGCTTTCGCATTATCTCCGTAACCGAGCCCATCCGTAATTCCCGCTGCTAACGCGATAATATTTTTTAAAGCTCCGCCAATTTCTACCCCAATTAAATCCGGGTTTGTATATACGCGAAAATATTGATGGTTCATAAATAAATCTTGAATGCGCTCAGCAGCTTCCATATTTTGCGATGACACCGTCACCGTCGTCGGATGGCGTAAACTCACTTCTTCCGCATGGCTCGGACCTGACAAAACAACGACATCTCGCAACAAATGCGCTGGCATTTCTTCTTCAATAATTTCAGAAATACGTTTATTTGTATCGGGCTCAATTCCTTTGCTGACGGAAACGATGGTAATCGGCTGTTTCGCGCACGTTCGTACGCGCTGTAATACGTCGCGGATCGCTTTCGTCGGTACAGCTAATACGACCGTTTCCACTCCTTCAAGCGCTCGAGCAAGATCAACATAACCGACGATCGCTTTCGGAAGATGAATATTTGGTAAATATTTTTCATTTGTATGTTTTTCATTAATCTCATCAATCTGTTCCTGGCGCTGTCCCCAAAGCCGAACATGATGTCCGTTATCAGCAAGAACGATCGCTAAAGCCGTACCCCAACTACCAGCTCCTAATACAGTAACCATTGAATCCCTCCTTACTTACGCGGTCGTGCAATAATTTTAATTGGCGTTCCTTCAAACCCAAATGTATCACGAATTCGGTTTTCTAAAAACCGTTCATACGAAAAATGCATGAGTTCAGGATCATTGACAAATACGACAAACGTCGGGGGTTTTACTGCTACTTGCGTCATATAGTAAATTTTTAATCTTTGCCCGTTATGTGTCGGTGTCGGATTCATAGCAATCGCATCCATCAATACTTCGTTCAATACGTTCGTTTGGACGCGCATCGCATGATTTTCACTTACCATTTGAATGATCGGCAACAGCTTATGCAACCGTTGCTTCGTTTTTGCCGATACGAATACGATCGGTGCATAATCAAGAAATTGGAAATGGTCACGAATTTTTTTCTCAAATTCGATCATCGTTTTTTCATCTTTTTCAATTGCATCCCATTTGTTTACGACAATGACGACACCTCGACCAGCTTCATGCGCATACCCCGCAATTTTTTTATCTTGTTCAATAATTCCTTCTTCCGCATTAATGACAACAAGGACAACATCAGAACGCTCGATCGCCTTTAGCGCGCGCAACACACTATATTTTTCGGTGCTTTCATATACTTTTCCTCTTTTGCGCATCCCTGCTGTATCAATAATGACATATTCTTGACCATCGCGTTTAAACGTCGTATCGATCGCGTCGCGCGTCGTACCTGCAATATCGCTAACAATGACGCGTTCCTCACCTAAAATTGCATTAACGAGCGATGATTTCCCAACGTTTGGCCGACCAATTAAACAAAATTTAATGACATCGGCATCGTATTCCTTCGTTTCTCGCTTCGGAAAATGGGCGACGACTGCATCTAATAAATCCCCGATCCCTAATCCGTGCGTACCAGAAATCGGGATCGGCTCCCCGAATCCGAGCGTATAAAAATCATAAATGTTTTCACGCATTTCTGGGTTATCAATTTTGTTCACTGCTAGCACAACTGGTTTATTCGAACGGTATAAAATTTTTGCTACTTCTTCATCAGCAGCCGTGACGCCATCTCGACCATTCGTCATAAAAATAATGACGTCCGCTTCATCGATCGCAATTTCTGCTTGTTGACGAATTTGCATTAATAACGGTTCATCTCCGATGTCAATACCACCTGTATCAATAATATTAAACGTTGTATTTAACCATTCTGCACTACTATAAATTCGATCGCGCGTTACTCCTGGTACATCTTCTACAATGGAAATACGTTCTCCGACAATGCGGTTAAAAATCGTCGACTTCCCGACATTTGGGCGACCAACGATAGCTACAACTGGTTTCGTCATACGATCACACTCCTTCATTAAGTTTCGAAACCCGAACAAAAAAGAAGCCCTTCTACTGAAGGGTCTAGCTTTCCCATTTTATCAAAAAAATCAATGTTTCACAATAATGAGCAAATCATCGCTTAGTGCATGAGCGATGCCGTCTAAAATGGCTTCTAAGCTGGCAGCCACTCGTTGCATTTCCTCATTGTTTTCACAAATAAATGTCACGCCACCAGCCACTTTATGAGGTGACGTTGTAATGACGGCTAAAATCATTTTTTCTACAGTCATCGTAACACTCTCCCTGCTTGATTCGTTTTCGATTCCGTTGGCATGCGAATCGCATTTTCTAACGTCGGCACATTCCGAATAATTGCTTTTGCTTTTTCAACATCTTTTTCTTGCGGTAAAATAAAGATGCCAACTCGTCCATCGTCTAAATCCCGCTTGGCGAGGGGAACGAGCGCTGGCGTACCTGAATCACGATATACGCCCAACGCGGTCGAAATATCGTGCAAAATTGCCTGCCGTTGTCCAAGATTGGCAATTGTGGAGCGGGCATCGAAATTTTTTGGTTTCAAAATAAATCCCATGCCATAGCGTAAAATTTCTTCTCTCCTCGCTTCTAGACCGATGTTCATGATGTAAATGTCATCAACATATAATCCGGCTCCCTTAAAGTGAGGTTCCACATACTCCACCTCGACAATGTCGCCAAGCCGGCTGCCAGACATGAATTTACGAGCCATAATAAATGAAAGCGCAGCAGCCACGATCCCAAGCCATACGTTCCAAACTAAATATGCAAACGTACTTAAAAATGACGCAAAAATAACTAAATAATTTCTCCCTTCAAAGACGATGGCAATCCCTTCAATGTACGTCTTACCACGCGGTACAAGTTCATATTGATCGAGCTCATTTAACGTATTTCGCTCCATGTTTCTCACATCACGAAACTGAGAGGCTGCCAATGCTAAAAAGGTAATGGCAGCAAACTCTTTTTCCATAATGGCGGGCACCGCTACAGTTCCGAGGCCTGCCGCAATAAAGCCGAGCGCAATATGAATAATTTTCCCATGCAAATATGTTGGATATTGGCGATAATCTGTTTTTAGTAAATATAATCTCGTTACCACGCCGACAATGACACCAAATAAAATTGGATACGTATATTCGTTCACGTTTTAGCCTCCTTTGTCCGTTTGTAAAATCTTGTATCGATATACAGCGGTAATTGTTCAAGCCACTTCCATATAAATAAACATGCCGTTGCAAACGCCCACTCATCTAAAAATAGCAATGAGCCAACGACGTGAGGAAATGAAAATTGCTTTAACACAAATGCATACAAAAAGTCTCCTTGACAACAACCGACCGTCAAAACGAGCAAACGATCGTGAAATGTTCGATACAATGAAAACGATGCAAGCAAAAGAGCAAATGCGAGCAACCATGTTGCATCTGCAAATACCCAGATCGGATCAAACAATAACAGGAAATGAAAGGAAGCGTATAGCAACGTCATACTTGCACTTGCAAATGCAAAATATATGAACGTCATTCCCGTTTGTTTCATGACGAAAAAATAACTAACAAAAAGCATGAAGACGTATGCAAGTGAGATGTGAAACGAGTGAATTGTCACATTGTGGGCAGACAGTATAATTAACAACAAAGCACATACACAAATCCATAGGCGCGCACGATTTTTTGGGGCGAAGAACGTGTAAATGATCCATAAAAACCAAGAAAGCCAATAAAAATAACCTCCTTCCACCGTAACACCTCCACTCTCCATTATGTCTTATTTTTAAAAATTTAATCTCTGTATGTGAAAAAAAGGAATGGACAAAATAAAAAACAGAGGAGGGATAAACATGGGGAAAGATCGCCAAGAGAAAAAACTGAAACAATCGCGACGCGTTGAGTCCGATCGCGATCCAGCTAAAAATTTTAAAGGAAGTACAAAAACGGAAAAATAAGCGGAAAAGGTGCCCATTTAGGACACCTTTTCTTTATGATCGTCGACTATAATGCGTCGTATCAATGCCTCGCTCACGCAGCCAATGATGTGTTTTCCCTGTAATGACAAGGGGCGCGTTTTGCAAATCGGCAACTGTCGGAGTACCTAGCGCGGTCATAATAAGTGTTAAATCATTATGCAGACGCTCAATTTCCTCAATTAATGCTTCCACCCCTTTCTCGATAAGGAAACGCAACATATAGCCTGCCATTCCTACCGCAGAAGCACCAAGCGCAATACATTTAGCTACATCTAGGGCATGTTGCACGCCGCCGCTGCCAATAATGGACAATCGCTCGGTAGTTGTTGCCACTTCGGCAATCGATACGGTCGTCGTCATTCCCCATTCGTTAAAATAAGTCAATGGTTGTTTACGCCGCTCATTTTCAATTTGCGCAAAATTCGTTCCCCCAAAGCCGCCAACATCAACTGCACATATGCCGATCTGTTCTAACTTCCGCGCCGTCTCTTTGCTCATGCCGAAGCCAACTTCTTTTACAATGACCGGTACATCAACAGCAGAAACAATTTGTTCAATGCGTGAAAGCGCTCCACAAAAATCTCGGTCACCTTCAGGCATAACTAACTCTTGAACAACGTTTAAATGAATTTGGATGGCATTTGCTTCAATCATGTCGATTGCTCGCTTTGCCAGTTCGACTGTCGCTTCGCTACCTAAGTTAGCAAAAACAAGTCCATGTTTATTTACTTTCCGAATCACAGTAAACGACGAGCGTTCTCTCTCATCCTTTAAAGCAGCCATTTGTGAACCAACAGCCATAGCTATACCACACTGTTTAGCGGCGTAAGCAAGCTGTTCGTTAATTTTCGCCGTCTGTTCGCCTCCACCGCCCGTCATTGCATTAATAAAAATCGGCGAACGTAAAGAGAGTTCGCCGATTGTCGTTTGCAAATCAATATGAGCAGTGGAAATATTCGGCAAGCTATTGTGTACAAATGTTACATCTTCAAACCCGTGCAAGCGGTGCTGTCCTGTTGCAAGAGCATATTCAATATGTTGTAATTTCCGTTTTGCACGATCCACTGCAATCACCATTTATTTTAATTTTTTTAGCTGTTCTCCAATCACTTCACCAATTTGAAATCCCGTCGTCGTCTCTGTTGAGGTTGTATATTCACGATAGTCTTCTTGTACGTCATCTTCGAGCAATTCACGAATGCTTAACGATAAGCGTTTTTCTTTTTCGCTTACTGCAAGCACTTTCACTTTTACAACATCGCCTTCTTTTAACACTTCATGCGGTGTCCCGATATGCTTTGTTGAAATTTGCGAAATATGAACAAGACCTTCAACACCTGGTAACACTTCAACGAACGCCCCGAATGGCGCTAAACGTTTTACTGTCCCTTCTAACACATCGCCTTCTTTTATTTTTTGTTCGATATGATCCCACGGAGCTGGCAATGCTTCTTTCACCGATAAAGAAACGCGACCGCTTTGTTCATCAATCGCAAGCACTTTCACTTTTACGACATCGCCTTCTTTCACGACGTCTGACGGATGATCTACACGCGTATGGGCAAGCTGAGAAATATGTACGAGACCATCAATCTCACCAATATTGACGAACACGCCGAAGTTTGTAATGCGCGCGACTGTCCCTTCAAGCACTTGACCGACGTGAAGCGACTGCAATGCCGCCTTCTTTTTCGATGTTTCTTCTTCTTCTACAACAGCCCGATGAGATAGAACGACGCGATTTTTTTCTCGATCAAGTTCAATGACTTTCACAGCTAACGTACGTCCTTTATAGTCTGTGAAGTCCTCGACAAAATCTTTCTCAACAAGCGATGCTGGAATAAAGGCACGGACGCCGACATCAGCCACAAGCCCGCCTTTTACAATATCTTTCACGACTACATCAAACGTCTCGCCGTTTGTAAGTTTTCGCTCAAGATCTTCCCACGCTTGTTCCGCATCTGCAGCTTTCTTCGATAAAATGATTGCTTCATCTTCTACTTTTTTCACTTTTGCGATGACTGCATCCCCAACCGACAGCACATCGCTTGCTTTTTCGATATGAAGGCTTGACAGCTCACTAATTGGGATAATGCCGACAAGCTTGCTTCCTTCTACATCAACAAGCACTTGTTTGTCTTCTACTTTTGTTACTTGACCTTTCACTGTGTCGCCTACTTCATAGACGCGTACATCAACTTGATTCATCTCTTCCATAGCGAATACCTCCTTACACTCCACACCTGCTCGACGACAGAAATATATGTTGAATGGGCGAACAACGATGCGCTCGTCCATTAACCACAAAGAAAAAACTTCCTTTTTTACTAATCTGTATTAAAGTGTTGTTTTTGTCAAGTCATAACTACTGATGTTCATCTAAAAGTTGCTGAATATGCTCCATAATGACGGCTGTGGCCTCGTCAGCGCTCGCTCTTCTTTCCCGCCATGGAGCGAAATCAATTGGGGCACCGTATACGACTTTTAATCGCTTTCCGACACGATAAGGTCCGATGATGGCACACGGCACAACAACAGCATCGCTACGTAACGCAAAGAAACCCGCACCAGCTAACCCTTTTTTCAATTTCCCGTCTTTACTTCGCGTCCCTTCCGGAAATAATCCGAGCACTTTTTTTTCTTTTAATAAAGCTAGCCCTGTCCGCAACGCCTCTCGGTCTCCCATTCCTCGACGAACAGGAAACGCGTGCAGACGAGAAACGAGTTGCTTCACAATAGGTGTGTGAAACAGTTCTTCTTTCGCCATAAAATGAACAGGACGCGGACATGTGATCCCGACAACTGGTGGATCTAAGTTGCTAATATGATTGGCGCAAATGAGGACAGCACCTTCTTTTGGAATATGTTCTACCCCACTTACTTCTATGCGATAAAGCGGAGTAAGTACATGTTTAACAACTGTGCGAGCAAACATGTAAAAGTTCACTGTCCCTCCACCCTTTCATAAACAATGCACATAATACGATCAACGACTTCATCAATCGATAATGACGTCGTATCGATTTCAATGGCGTCTTCCGCTTTTTTCAGCGGAGCTACTGCACGTTGTGAGTCAATTTGATCGCGGCGAGCAATTTCCTCTTTTAGTTGCTCTAAGCTAGACGGAATGCCGCGCGCTATATTTTCTTCGTGACGACGTTTTGCCCGCTCTTCAACAGACGCAAGCAAAAAAATTTTCACTTCCGCATGCGGGAGCACGTTTGTTCCAATATCGCGGCCATCCATGACAACGCCGCCGTGTCGACCTAGCTCACGCTGGCGTTTAACCATTTCTTCGCGAACCGCTGGGTGTTTCGCTACATATGACACGTTGTTTGTCACATCGTTGTTTCGGATTTCTTCTGTAACATTTTCGCCATTTGCAAATACAAGTTGCCCAGCTGGCGAAGGTTTTAATTCAATATATGTATCATTTAGCACGTTCATTAATTGTTTTTCATCATGAACGTCTACACCGCGCCGAAGCGCACAATATGTTAAGGCGCGATACATCGCTCCCGTATCAATATAAACGTAAGACAACGCTTCAGCTAGTCGTTTCGCGACCGTACTTTTGCCAGCAGCTGCTGGTCCATCAATCGCGATCGAAATTTTCTTCTTCATAATGCCTCCTGTCAGTCGTTTTCGTTTCAACAAAAAAGCAGGGACGTTCCTGCTTCTATATTGTATCATACCGTTTATCGTTGGTCGAATGTTTCAATCGTTTTTGTTTCAGAATTTTTCATGACACCTTCGTAACGAATCACTTTCACGACGTAAGGTGCAAATGACGAATGGAAAACGACATATTGAGCGATACATAAAAAAATAAACTGTATAATAGCAAGCTTCCACAACATCCGTTCAATTGTCTTCATTCGCCTCTTCCTCCCTGTCATTTTATTTTTATTATGGGAGAAAATACGTATACTTATGCTTCAAATTGTTCCTTTTTTCTCGCTTCAAGCTGCTTTTCAAAACTATAGCGAATTAATGTGAGGCGATCAACATCGCTCACCTCTAAAAATTGCAAAGATGCTTTCGGGACTCTTTCTTCAAATATACGAACAACGCGCGCGGGAAAGCGTAAATAATGATAGTCCCCTGAACGCATATGAAGCACAAGCCAAATTTCAATTGTCATTCCATGTTTCAATCCCGTTTCATGATGCGGTAGCACAATGGCTGCCCCACCGGCACTCATGTCGCTTGTTACTGTCGTAAATGGAGCAAACTCTTCATTCAACGGATGAACGGCCACGTCCGTAATGGCATCGACACGCACGAATTGCCGACGTTGAATGCGAAGGAGCTGATTGTCTCCAGGATATGACAAAATGAGCAAGGGCACATTGCGTCTCGTTCTTCCTAACACTTCTGTTTCAAACGCATAAACCGCCTCATCTTCCCCGACGAAGCTCGCTTTTAATTGCGTTCCGTCTAACAAAAATGCGGTGCGATTCGTGCTCATATCAATCGGATAATCAATATAAATTTTCCCATCCTCCATCTCTGCGACTTTACATTTGTATTTTTCCATTTGCTCGCTATATTTCGGTTCAAGCGTCAATGGCACCCCGATTTTAATCAACGTATGTTCCCCCTCGCTAAAAACATTTCCTTCTTTACCTTTATTGCATAAAAAATATGCCTCAAAGCATTTTCAATTTGACAATAACATGATACCATCAAAATGAAAATAAAAGAATTGGGAACGAGGAAGAAATTATGTGGGCTATTATTTCTGCAGGGATTGCCCCGGGATTGGCTTTGCTCAGCTACTTTTATTTGAAAGATGAATATGAAACAGAACCGTTATCCCTTGTTTTGCGCATGTTTTTATACGGAACATTTTTAGTGTTTCCGCTTATGTTTATTCAGTACGTATTAAAAGTCGAGGATATGCTGCCAAACCCATTCGTCGAAGCATTTTTAGCGACAAGTTTGCTTGAAGAGTTTTTTAAGTGGTTTGTATTTTACTATGCGATTTATGATCGTTGTGAGTTTAATGAACCTTATGACGGCATCGTTTACGGCGTAAGTGTATCGCTCGGATTCGCTACGCTTGAAAACATTTTATACTTGTTAGCAAACGGGGTCGAGTTTGCTGTTACTCGTGCACTGTTGCCCGTATCAAGCCATGCCCTGTTTGGTGTAATCATGGGCTTTTACCTAGGGAAAGCTAAATTCAGCTTACCTGAAAGGGAAAAAGGGTATATATTGTTATCCTTTCTGCTTCCATTTTTATTTCATGGGATATATAACTATATTTTATTAACACAAGAACAGTGGATATATTATATACTTCCGTTTATGATCTTTTTATGGTGGCTCGCTTTACGGAAAGTAAAACTCGCAAGAATTATGACAATTGATATCACCCAATCATCAAGCCAAGCGTAACGCTTGGTTTCTTTTTTATGTATAAAAACGTTATTGTGACAAAAAATAGCGTCAAAAGGTATTGTTTACACATTCAAGGGAGGAGTCACAATGCGCAAATGGTTTATTTGCTTATTTCTTATCTTTTCGGTCAGTTATACGTCCCAAGCACATGCATTTTCACAACAAGTAATCCAACGTGGAGCGGTAGGTGACGATGTTATTGAGTTACAGGCAAGACTACAATATCTCGGCTTTTACAGGGGGAAGATCGATGGTGTGTTCGGTTGGCAAACATATTGGGCTTTGCGAAACTTTCAATCCAGATTTAAATTACCTGTGGATGGTTTAGCGGGGCCAAAAACAAAGCAAAGACTCGTTCGTGCTTCAAAATATTACAAATCGTTTGTCCATGAAAATTTACGGAAAGGAAACACTTTTACTCATTACGGGGGAGTTCCGCTAAGTAAGCAAGTAAAAGTCCGGCAGACAAGGACAAGCAACCGAACGGCTACTCAAAAAGCAGCCAATACACAACCAAAAAAACGGACTAATCCACAACAAACAGCATCAAGAAATGCAAGAACAGCGGCCGTCAACGTCCCAAATGGATTTTCACAAAATGATTTACAGCTTATGGCCAACGCTGTACACGGAGAGGCTCGCGGTGAACCGTACATCGGACAAGTAGCTGTTGCAGCAGTCATTTTAAACCGCATAAAAAGCCCTTCTTTTCCAAATACAGTGGCTGGCGTCATTTTTGAACCTGGAGCATTTACAGCTGTAGCTGATGGACAAATTTGGCTTACTCCGAACGAAACGTCGCGCAAGGCTGTACTCGATGCATTAAATGGATGGGATCCATCAGGTGGCGCGTTATACTACTTTAACCCGAACACAGCGACAAACGGTTGGATATGGAGCCGTCCACAAATTAAACGAATTGGAAGACACATTTTCTGTAAATAGGAGGGGAGTTTTTTGCTACGTATTTTACTTATTGCAGCACTATCTGTTGGCATCGCCGGAACAGCATATTGGGGATATCGGGAACATCAACAAAAAAACGCGATTTTAATTCACGCAGAAAACAATTATCAACGAGCTTTTCATGATTTAACTTATCAAATCGACTTACTGCACGATCAAATCGGAACAACATTAGCGATGAACTCCCGACAATCGCTATCACCTGCGCTTGTGGAAGTATGGCGCCTTGCTTCCGAAGCGCACGCAACTGTCGGGCAATTACCACTTTCTCTATTGCCGTTCAATAAAACAGAAGAATTTTTATCAAATATCGGTTCATTTAGCTATCGTGCCGCGATTCGCGATTTAGATAAACAACCGTTGAACGCTGAAGAATATAAAGCGTTACAACAACTGTACAAAAAGTCTGCTGACATTCAACAAGAGTTACGAAACGTCCAGCATCTTGTATTAGAAAACAACTTGCGCTGGATGGATGTAGAGTTGGCACTTGCGACAAATAATCGTCCAAACGACAACACCATTATAGATGGATTTAAAACGGTAGAGAAAAATGTTCAATCTTATAATGAAACTGATTTCGGTCCTTCGTTCACAAGCGTAGAAAAAAGAGAAAAAGGATTTGAACATATTTCTGGAAAAAAGATTACGGAAGCAGAAGCAAAACAAATCGCAAAAACGTTTCTCGGTTTAAAAGGGAATGAAAAAATTGAAGTCGTTCATAGCGGAGAAGGGGCAAGCGATGCCTTTTATAGCATAACAATAAAAAACCCAAAAACAAAAAGCGAAACGTATATGGATGTTACTGAAAAAGGCGGATATCCAATTTGGGTCATTGAAAATCGTCCTGTTAATAAACAAAACATCAGTTTAAACGAAGCGACGATGCGCGGGCTTCAGTTTTTAAAGCAACATAAATTCAACAACTTTGAATTATACGAAAGCACTCAATATGATCATGTTGCTGTACTCACATTCGTTACGTCGCAAAATGGAGTTCGTATTTACCCCGAGTCGATTAAAATGAAAATCGCACTAGATGACGGGAACATCATTGGTTTTTCCGCACGTGACTACCTATCATCTAAGCGCGACCGAACGATTCCAAAACCAGCAATTTCAATTGAGCAAGCGCGCAAAAAAATGAGTCCGAATGTTACCATTATGGAAGAAAGAAAGGCGATTATCATGAACAACATGAATGAAGAAGTGCTTTGCTACGAATTTTTAGGAACGCTCGGAGACGACACATATCGCATTTTTATTAATGCGCAAAATGGAATTGAAGAAAAGGTAGAAAAACTTCAAAATCCTGAACCGATATACGGTGAAATATAAGGGGCTGACAATTAGCCCCTTTTTTCTGTTGTTTCAATAATCGCCTCTTTCATAATAGCGACCATCGCCCCTAGTTGCTCAAACGTACTAGCTAACGGTGGCATAAAAACGATCACATCGCCGAGCGGGCGTGTTAACATCCCTTTTTCTCTCATCGTTAATGTCGTTCTATACCCCATCCGTTCCGTCCACGGATACGGTTCGTGTGTACGGCGATCACGCACAAGTTCGATGCCACACATGAGTCCAAGCTGACGTACATCACCGACATGATTAAGTTCATTAAACGATGCAAGCTGTTCAGCGACAAATGTGGCTTTTTGTTCTATTTGTTCTATCAGTCGCTCACGTTCAAAAATTTGTATATTTGCTAAAGCAGCGGCACAACCGAGCTGGTTTCCTGTGTAAGAATGTCCATGGAAAAACGTTTTAAACTCTGTATAGTCGCCATAAAATGCTTCATAAATCGCTTCGGTCGTCAATGTAGCAGCAATCGGCAAATAACCGCCCGTAATGCCTTTTGCCACCGTCATGATGTCAGGTTGCACATCTTCATGCTCGATCGCAAATCGTTTTCCTGTTCGGCCAAAACCGGTAGCTACTTCATCGACAATGAATAAAATGTTATATTGCCGACATAATTGTTCTACCCCTTTTAAATATCCTTTTGGCATGACATGCATACCACCTGCCCCTTGAATCATTCCTTCAACAATCATGGCGGCAATTTCTTCATGATGTTCAGCAAATAACGCTTCTAATGCACCTAACGCCTCATCGCGCACAACGTTCGGATCGTTGCTTGGATGGCGATAGACGAGCGGAAACGGTGCTTTATAGCTCGTAAACATAAGTGGTTCATATACGGTATGAAAAAGATCAATCGCTCCGACGCTAATGGCGCCGACTGTATCTCCGTGGTACCCATTTGTTAATGTGACAAATTTTTGTTTTTTATGTTCTCCGATGTTTCTCCAATATTGAAAGGCAATTTTGAGCGCAATTTCTACAGCTTCTGCTCCGCTGTCTGAATAAAATACGCGCGTTAAATGACTTGGCGTCCATTCGATTAGCTTTTCGGCTAATGCAATGGCAGGAATATTCGCTGCCCCTAACAGCGTTGAATGAGCAATACGTTCAAGCTGAGCACGAATGGCATCATCAATTTCTTTTTTTCGATGTCCATGAACGTTTAACCAAAGAGATGAATATCCGTCATAATATGTTTTTCCGTTTACATCCGTCAAAAAAATGCCTTCCCCGCTTTCGATAACGAGCGGATGTTGTTCATAATCTTTCATTTGTGTAAACGGCAACCATAAATATGTTTTACTTTTTTCAATCCACTCGTTCATTGCCACCATTCCTTTCTCCATACAATTTGTTGATGTGAAAAGTTTGTCATATGCGGAATTTCGCCGATCACCGGAACATGTGTCATCGCTTCAATCATTCGTATGTTTTCTTGTTCAATTTCATTTTTTGGTGTAGAAAAGCCGTTCATAATAATGCCAGCTATTTGTAAACCAAATGCTTTCGCATATTCCACTGTCAGCACCGTATGATTGATCGTTCCAACGCTTGCTCGCGCGACGATGATTAACGGAAGATGTAGCAGTTGAGCTAAATGGGCAATGAGAAACGACTTATCAACGAGTGGAACCGCAATTCCTCCTGCTCCTTCAACAAGCACGAAATCATAAGTTTGTTGCAGTTGATGGACGTGTGCCACAATGTGATCGGGCTCGATTGTCACTCCGTCGATTTTTGCAGCAAGATGCGGCGAACAAGGAGTTTGTAGTAAGTATGTACATCCATCCTCATCAGTCACATCAATCACTTTTCGGTACACGTCGACATCAGGCGCGATCCACTTCCCGTCTTGCCATTGCGCTCCACTTTGCACAGGCTTATAAGCTATCACACGTATACGCTTGTCAACAAGCGTGCGCAACATACAAGCAGTGACAAATGTTTTTCCTACGTCTGTATCTGTCCCTGTAATAAAAAAACCTTTCATTATGCTCCTCTCCCTCTTATTTGTCAACCTATATTTTATTACAGTTAACAATATAAAACAATAAAAAAAGCGCCCGAATTTTATTCGGACACCTTCTTCTCTCTTTTAGCAATGCATGCAGCAATGAGGTCACCGTGAAAACGACCGTTTTCAATGAAAATTTCATTTGCGTTATTTCCGGCCGCAATGACGCCTGCGATGAAAATACCTTCCACATTTGTTTCCATCGTTTCTGGATTGTACATCGGTCGCCCTGTTTCCTCATCAATGTGAACGCCCATGTTTTTTAAAAAATCGTGATCTGGATGATATCCTGTCATCGCAAAAACAAAGTCATTCTTTATTTTCTTTTCCTCGCCGTTCACTGTATAAATGACTGCATCTTCTGTAATTTCTTTCACATGAGCGTTAAATTCCATCGTGATAATTCCTTGACGTACGAGCGAATCAAATTCTGGCAAAATCCATGGTTTAATGCTCGGGGAATATTGTGAACCCCGGTATAAAACGGTGACGCGTGCACCTGCTTTAACGAGTTCTAACGCGGCGTCAACGCTCGAGTTTTTCCCACCGATCACGACACAATCTGTATTGTAGTACGGATGTGCTTCTTTAAAATAATGCGTCACTTTTGGTAAATGTTCCCCAGGCACATGCATATAGTTTGGATTGTCATAATATCCTGTCGCAATAATGACATACGTTGCTTCATACGTACGTTTGCTCGTTTCAACGATGAACATTCCACTCTCTCGTTTCATGACACGTTCGACTTTTTCAAAGGCATGAACACGAATATTTTTGCGCGTTACAACTTCCCGATAATACGCAAGAGCTTGGTTGCGCTTCGGCTTTCGGTTTTCCGTAATAAACGGCACACCGCCAATTTCTAAACGATCACTCGAACTAAAAAACGTTTGATGCGTCGGATAATGATATAATGAATTAACTATATTCCCTTTTTCAATAACGAGCGGAGAAACGTTCGCATGTTGCAACGCAATGGCAGCAGCTAACCCGCAAGGACCTCCACCGACGATAATGACTTTTTCTTTTTCCACTTGACAATCACCTCAGCAAAAAATCTCCTATCATACAATGATAGGAGATTTCGCTTGTTCATGCAAACATTAAATCCAGCCACGGAAACGGCACGCCTCTGCCATTTTGCGTACACCGACCATGTACGCAGCTAAACGCATGTCAACACGGCGTGTTTGCGCTGTTTCGTATACGTTATTGAACGCCTTGACCATCACTTTTTCAAGCTTTTCTTCTACTTCTTCCTCCGTCCAATAATAACCTTGGTTGTTTTGCACCCATTCAAAGTAAGAAACAGTCACCCCACCAGCGCTTGCAAGAACGTCCGGAACGATCAATACGCCTCGCTCTGTTAAAATTTCTGTCGCTTCTATCGTCGTTGGGCCGTTTGCCGCTTCAACGACAATTTTTGCTTTAATGTTATGCGCATTTTCTTCTGTAATTTGATTTTCGATGGCAGCTGGCACTAAAATATCACAATCTAGTTCAAGCAACTCTTTGTTTGTAATTGTATTTTTAAACAGCTTCGTCACCGTACCAAAGCTGTCGCGACGATCTAATAAATAATCAATATCTAAACCGTTCGGATCGTATAAACCGCCATACGCATCGGAAATGCCAATCACCTTCGCCCCTGCATCGTGCATAAACTTCGCTAAATAGCTTCCGGCATTACCGAAACCTTGCACAACAACACGCGCGCCTTTCAAGTCGATGCCGCGCTTTTTTGCCGCTTCACGAATGCAAATGGTAACCCCTTTAGCTGTTGCTGTTTCACGACCGTGTGAACCGCCCAACACTAGCGGTTTTCCTGTAATGAATCCCGGTGAGTTAAATTCGTCAATGCGGCTATATTCATCCATCATCCACGCCATAATTTGTGAGTTTGTAAACACATCAGGCGCAGGGATATCTTTTGTTGGACCAACAATTTGACTAATGGCGCGAACGTAGCCTCGGCTAAGTCTCTCTAACTCACGAAACGACATCGTACGTGGATCGCACACAATTCCACCTTTTCCACCACCGTACGGCAAATCAACAATGCCACATTTTAAACTCATCCAAATAGAAAGTGCTTTCACTTCACGCTCTGTGACGTTCGGATGAAAGCGAATACCCCCTTTAGTTGGACCGACCGCATCATTATGCTGTGCACGGTAGCCAGTGAACACTTTTACTGAGCCATCGTCCATGCGCACCGGAATTTTGACCGTTAACATGCGCAACGGCTCTTTTAACAGCTCATACACCTCTTCAGGATATCCGAGCTTTTCAAGCGCTCTATGTATGACGATTTGCGTCGCTCGTAAAACATCATGTTTTTCATCATTAGTATGCTTTTCGGCTACCATTTGTAAACCTCCCATAACCTTTTGTAAAATATTGTCCGCCTTTCATGTCATAGTATACACCTTCTATGCGCATATGCAAAGAAGTTTTTATCGATTTTTTGTAATCGTTTTCAAAAAAATCGATCATTCACATAAGAAAACGAAAGCGCTATAATGAACGTACGACAGAAAGGGGCGAAAGGGGCGAAAGAGATGAAAAAACGCATTTTATTTTCCTTTGCACATCCTGACGACGAGACGTTTACTGTTGGGGGATTGCTTGCCTCGTTAGCGAAACGAGACGATGTGGAAACGATCGTATATAGCGCGACGCCTGGTGATGCAGGGAAATGTGGAAACCCACCTGTTTGCACAAAAGAACAGCTACCGCAAGTGCGCAAAAAGGAATTAGAGCAAGCAGCGAACATTTTAGGTGTCGATCATCTCATTATTGGTACATATCCCGATGGAAAGTTATCTGAATATGAGGAGCCACTCGTTCGGGACATTTGTCACATCATTGAACGATATAAACCAACTGTTGTCGTTACGTTCCCACCGCACGGTATTTCTGGGCATCGAGACCATCAAGCGATTCAACGGGCGACATATCGAGCGGTGACAGCGATGGATCATATTGTCGAACAATTGTATTACGTAACTGTTGTCGGCCGACCTGATCGCTTTGGCGATCCGATAGAAAACATCGACATCATCTTCACATTCACGGAAGAGGAAGCAAAAAAAGTGCGCCAAGCTTTACTTGCGCACCGAACGCAACATTTATCCGTTGAGCGCGTATTCCCGTCTGTTCATAACGAGTCATTCCATAAGTTTCAAAATCGAGAGTATTTCATTCGTGCATGGTCAAAAGAAAACCACCTATCTTACCCGTTTTAAAAATAAAACCTTCGCCTACTTCGCGAAGGTTATTTTTGAACAAAATATTTATATAGCTCGGCAATCGCTTCATGTGCAATCAATTTTTTGCCGTACTCTTCAACACGATAAATCGTTAATGTAGACGGACTTCCATATTCCGCTAAAATCGCAACAAAGTCGTCCGTTGGAATGATAGATTCAGCGAAATGTAAATAAAAGCGTCCTTCATAACTGTAAAGCGAGCCGCCATGACAACCGAGCGAATAAAGACGCGTAGCTAACTGAATGACGTCTTCAAACGTTTGAAATTCAAAAAATATATCGTCGCTTTCATCTAGCGTGACTTGCATTTCAATATAATCATCGCCAAACTCGTCTTCCTCATCTGTCATCTCACCTTCGCTCGTTACGATCACGACCATGCCCTGTGCCGGTAAAGAGTACACTTCAACAGCGACCGACCCGTTAATTTCAAAGCCGAGCTCCTCACTTGCTTCCTCAATCATATCACGAAATAGTTCATGCACTTTAAACGTATCTTTCCATAAATCTTCCTTCGTTAAACCGCGCTCGACTAAATCGTCAAATGTGAGGAATATTTTAATCTTATTGTAGTTTAAGCGTTCAAGCCGCATAAACATCCCTCCTTACCTACACAGACTTTACTGTTAGCATATGATAAACGTGTAAAAACGTTCATCATATTAATAATGAGTTTACATCGTTTTCCCCCTTTTAGACAAGTATTTTTCATTGGATTTTAACCATTCATCCCATTGTTCTTTTGACTGTCCAAGAAGATGGTCACCATACTTCGTTTTTATTTGTTCATCAACTTCATCAAACGCCCGTCCTCCAACTCCAATACGAATATGAGGGCATGTTTGTTTCAATTCATCAACAAGTTGTAATGTCGCTGCGACATTTTGCTGCAACGTGCAAGACAAAAAGATGCAAGCAGGCTTCACTTCGTTAATAACGATCGGTAAATCGCGCTGGTCAACACCAGCTCCTAAATAAATCGTTTCGTATCCCTTTCTCCGTAAATATAATGTAAAAATAAATAATCCGATCTCGTGCCATTCGTTCGGTCCGCATACCGAAATCGTTTTCGGTAACAATCGATTAATTGGAAGCATAGAAAACGCCATACCGAGACGTGAACGCAAAAAAGCGGTGGCGAAGTGTTCGTGTGCGCTCGTAATTTTACCATGTTTCCATAAGTCCCCGATTCGCACAAGAAGCGGGGTTAATAAGTCGAGCGCAACTTTTTCAACCGTATATAAACTAAATGCCTCATTTAGCAATTCATGTGCCGTCCATTCTTGAAACGATAAAAGCGCCTGCAACAATCGTTCACGAAGAGCGGCGACGTGATCTTTCGCCTCGACGTGCACATCTGTATGGCGTTGTTCTATAAGGGAAATCGCCTGACTAATCGTGAACCCTTGATTCACTTTATCAACGAGCCATTTTAATATTTGCACTTGTTCCTCTGTATATAATCGGTGGCCAGCTTCATTGCGCGGTGGCGCGATAATTTGGTAACGGCGTTCCCACGCACGCAACGTCCCAGGTTGCACCCCTAACATATTCGATACGGCTTTTACATTATATTTTCCTTCTTGCGCTGACATAAAAAATCCTCCATATCTCGCGTCATTCTGTCAACATTATAGCGAATATGAAGGAGGTGTGTAAAATTTGTATAAGTTTTGCTTAACTTTTTTTATGTTTTAGCTCGATTACGTGTGTTTCTGCTCGCGCTCCTAAACGAAGGGGAAGCGTCGTTGTTCCGTATCCATTGCTAACTAGCAACATCGTGCCGTTTACGTTTTGTAAACGTCCTTTTTCATATAAACCGAATGGACCGAAACGAATTTGCCCGCCGTGTGTATGCCCGCTTAAAACGAGGGCAATGTGATGTTCTGGTGCTATTTTTTGAATGATTCGCGGATCGTGACTGACAACGATGCGAAAATTCGCATCTCCTGCGTCTTCTAAAGCAAGATCAAGACGCTCCCTTTCTTGATTCATATCGTCTACCCCAAGCAAAGCAATCCGATCACCTTGTTCACTTTCAAATATGACTGCTGTATTATCTAATATTTTCACACCGCTTTCAAGCAATAGCGCATCTAATTCATGGTAGTCTACTTCATAATCATTGTTTCCCCAAACAAAGTAAACAGGGCCAAGCTGCTTGAACAACTCAATATTTCGTTTGACGCGTGAAAACGGGACTCCTTTTTCTGTTAAATCGCCACCAATGATGACGAGATCCACTTTTCCTTTCAATGAGTCAATGAATGTTTCGGATACGCGACGACGATGAATATCAGAGATAAAAAAGATTCGCAGGCGAGAAAAGCTTTTTGGAAACGTGGGAAACGGTAACGAATGAAAAATAACACGATTGCGATGCGCTTCAATCCACATATATATAATGACCCCGACAAACGCTACTACAACATATACCATCTCAAATTTCCCTTTCTTTATATGCACTCATGGCCATCATACCATATAAAAAAGAAAAGAGGAAAAAGATTGCTGTTTTTTTCACATCAATCATTGCTAATACAATAAATATGAGCAACACACCGTATGACAAAAATTGTTCTTTTCGACCCGTTGCTTCTTTTCGCCATGCTTGCCACGTATGCCAAACGGCAGTGCGAATTAACACACCGTTAGCGATAAAACCGATAAAAAAGCTAACGAGCGCAAAAAATGTTTTTAACGGATCAAAGATCATATCCGTTAAAAACACTTCAAACACGAACGGTTCCACCATCGGCGTCCAAGCAATCATAAAATATCCACATACGAACCCGATTAATAAAAAAAGCCACATTTTATACTCCCTCCCGCCATTAGCATATGAAATGAGCGAGAGTGTGTTCACTTGTTTTCATGATAAAGTTGAATATCGTACGTTTCCTTCATCCACGTAAAAAGGAGATGTCGTTTTTTCCACGCCTCTTCTTGAAGCAATTCGCTACTTTTTTGAATAAATTCGCAACGAAGAGCATGAAAATCTTGTTCTGCTTTTTCGCTTTTCTTTTTATAAAAAGAAACAAGCCACCCAACCGAACTAACAAATGCGACAAACGAAAGCATGCGTTCATCACGAATGATTGCCCCAATCATTCGTTGTATCGATGTATGGTTCGGAATAAAAATAGTTTGATATGTATATAATCCGAACAAAATAAGAGAAAACAAAAACAAAATAAGTGCCCATTTCATTCTTTTTTCCATATCGCTCCATTCTTTTTTATGAGCAATTATGCGCTGTAAAATAACCTTCGTCACTTCATCTAAATCTATCGGGAAAATCATAGCCACCCCTACCGATCACGTTTTATTACGATTGTATGTCCATCGGTAGGGTCGTATACCTATTTTCCATTCATATTCGGGATTTTTAACACTTGGCCTTTTTGCAGCTTCGTACTCGTTAAATTGTTCCATTCTTTAATAAGATCCATCCCTTTTTCATTTCCATAATATTTCATCGCAATGCTGTATAGCGTCTCGTTTTCTTGTACGGTGTGATAAGTAAATGCCGACTCCGCTTCATCCGGCGCACGCTCCTCCTCTTTCGCTTCATTTTCAAGCGGCTTTCGTGGCGGAGCTTTTTCTTTTTGTTGATCGACATCGACCGTTTCGTAGCTTTCGCCATCAATCGTAACTACTTGAATCGGTCGTTTATCAACTAGGTGATACATGCTATAAATCGCAATAGGTAACAAAATGAAAAAAAGAGCAAGTATGCGAACGAGCGGATGTTTGATTTTCCATTTTGTTTTCTTCTTTTTATTATGCACTTGGCTACGCGGTGGCAAATGAAGTTCATCGCTCTCTTGTTGATCACTTATATTCTCCATTTTTTTACGTAAATTTTCTGCTTGATCTTCACGCATCGCCTTTCACCTCTTTCACACGATACCGGATGTGTAACGCTAAAATAAAATCAATGAGAAAGTGGGCAAAAATCGTCACCCATAAGTTGTTTGTCCACTCATATACGAATCCAATCCAAAAACTTAAACTAACGACAGCAATAAGAAGAAGCCACTTCCGCCAATAGCGAATATGCAACAAACCAAAAATAGCACTCGCGAAAAACAAGCCAGCATGCGTCTGAATGACACCGCGAAACAGCAGTTCTTCACAAAACGCAATGACCGCGGTCATCATAAAAATATGTGGGACTGAGCGAGAACGGAATAATTTTTCATTAATTCCCCCATCATCATACCAATGTTCAGGAGCATAGCGAATAAGTAAAAAATCGACAAAAAGAACGAGTGCGGCGCATCCACCACCATATAATAATATTTCCCGAACATCCCATTGCCATATCGCCATGAATGTATCTCGTGTAAATAAATATGAACCTAATGCTAATGCAATAAGAAAAATAAGCGCTTGTGTGATATATAAATGGTATACAATTTCTCGCTCGCTTATTTGACTAGCCATATCCATTTGTTTTTTAATCATTCCGTCTCCACCTTTATCGCAAACATTGAACGAAGCTCTTCGCGCCATGGACGCAACTGGATAGGTTGAATATGTGTTGTGGGAGCATTTACGTATATATGGGCGCCGCATCGGTCACAACAACGTTCATTCGGAAGTGGTTGTTGTCCAAAATAGGAAAGCATCGCACGTCGACGACATGTTTGTTCGTTCACCCATTGTTGCATAAATATCCATTTGTTCATTTTCTCTTTTTTTCTTTGTTCGATATGAACGTACAGTTGCTTTGCTAATATGTTCACATCTTCTTGAGTATCCATTTGTTCTAGCCAGTATAAAAGGAGACGTTGTTGTACGTCTGTTAATCCCGTCTCTTTTTGTTCACTTCGTAAAGCGTGCAACGCATATACAATTTGCTCTATCGTTGGGAATTCTATGTCGATCATCGCTTGTCCGAGTTGTTCATCACCTGGGGCATATAACAATACGGCTATGCTTTCGTTTCCATCTCGCCCAGCGCGTCCGATTTCTTGCCAATATGCTTCCGGCTGTGTCGGTAAATGAAAATGTATAACGAAGCGAACGTTAGATTTATTAATGCCCATGCCAAAAGCATTTGTGCAACAAATAACATCTAGCTGATCGTAAACGAACTGCTGTTGGATGAGGAGGCGCTGTTCACCATCCATTCCACCGTGATAATAACTTACACGGTACTCTCCGTGTAACGTTTGCGCTAACGCTTCTGCCCATTGACGACTCGATACGTACACAATGCCCGGCTTAGGCAACGAGGCAATGAGCTCTTTCAGCGCCTCGATTTTCTCTTCAACAGTATGAACGTATTGGACGTATAAACAAATATTTGGACGATCGAGCGGATATATATGATGTTTTACATGCTTAAGGTTTAACGTCTTCACAATATCTTCAACGACTTGACGGGTAGCTGTTGCTGTTAATGCTAAGCAAGGAGGATCGCCGAACATCTCCCGAAGAAGACCGAGCTTTAAAAAATCAGGGCGAAAATCGTGCCCCCATTGCGAAATACAATGCGCCTCATCTACAACAAACAACGAAATACGTATACGCGCTAACGCTTCAATAAGCATCGGGGACTGTAAAATTTCTGGGGAAGCGTAAATAAAACGGTACGATGCTAATTCGCGCAATACGTCTTGTTTTTCGCGATAAGAAAGAAACCGATTGAGCGCCACCACCCGTTTTTCACCACGGTTTCGCAACTGCTGCACTTGGTCTTCCATAAGTGACACAAGCGGAGAAATAATTAACACGCTACCTTCTAATATGTAGCCAGGGAGCTGATAACAAAGCGATTTCCCTCCCCCAGTCGGGAGCATAGCAACACAATCCCATCCGTTAAGCACATCTTCAATAATTTCTTTCTGTCCTGTACGAAATGAATCGTAACCGAATCGCTCCTTTAATACGTCAAACATCTTCCTTCTCCCATCTTGCTAATGCGAGGCGAATTTCAAAATAAGACACATCAGGAAGCGCCTCTTTTATCGCCCGCAATTTGTTTGTTTGTAATTGATATGCTTGCTGAATAATGCGTTTACGTTTATTTTCTTCCAAAAAAGGCGTTGTAACGAAAGATGGAACATATGTCGCGATTTCTACAATATGATCTTCGATTGTTCCTTTTTTCAATCGGCGTAGCTGCGCAATTTGTTCCAGACCATACCCTTTTTTTAATAAGTCCCATGTTTTTTTAGCTGACGTTGTCAATGGTATCTGTTTTTGTTCACGCAAGGAATATAAAAGCGGAAACGTTTCCTTTTCTTTTTCTATCGTCCCAAGTATAAAATGCAAAACGTTTTGAAACGATAGCCATACGGCTACATCTTCTTCTTTTATAGCGTAAGCAATTTGTTCGTTCGTCCATCCGATGCGGTCACGGGTCGTCAAACGCCAAACAAAAATATTTGCTTCTTTCTCTTCTACACGGCTAAGTAGCCCATACATTTCTTCATATAACGACCGAACGAGCGCCTGCATATGTTTATGTTGAAATAGCCAGCGCTTCACAAATGATTGAATGCGCTCATCGCGATGTACAGGCTCAAACGGCGTGCGATAAATAACGTTTGTGACCGTTTGAATAAGTAAAGAAAATCGCTTCCAAAATAAAGAAGACTCGTTCATATATTTCCATCCGTCCACGTGAGGAGGGAAGACAAAATAACGAAGCTCCTCTTTTCCACTTGAGGTTATGCAATATATATGCTCGTCCACTTCGTGAATCCATCCGTTCGCTTTTAATTGACGCGCAATATGAAGCAAACGAGAACGATCAATCGGCACTGTTCCAAACAGCCGGCTAACGTTGTACCACTTACTATCTTGTAACGTTTGCGCTGTTTTTTTTCCATTGAGCAAATGATCAATCGCGGCAATAGACCGCTCGCCGCGAAAACGATCGATACAAAATAAAACGATATGTTGCAACATGAAACATTCACTCCATTTTCTCTTTCATTTTACCAGATTAAGCGAGAAGGTGTGAGGGGAAACTATGTACTGATAAGCATTTTCAATGGAGTTTTTTATTGAAAAGTTACCGAAACACATTTATTATAAAAGTGTGAGGAATACGTTTCCAACGTTTCATACGAAGCGATTGGTTCCATATAATTAAGGAGGGTCATTGTATGCCAAAGTACACAATTGTTGACAAAGAAACATGTATCGCCTGTGGTGCTTGTGGGGCAGCTGCACCAGACATTTATGACTACGATGATGAAGGTATTGCGTACGTCACATTAGACGACAACCAAGGAATCGTTGAAGTGCCGGACGTCCTCATTGATGATATGATGGACGCGTTTGAAGGCTGTCCAACAGACTCAATCAAAGTTGCGGACGAGCCATTTGACGGCGATCCAAATAAGTTCGAATAAAAACAACGAGGGGCAAACTTCATGTGAAGCTTGCCCTTTTCTTTTCCTCTATCGTTGTCACAACTTGTCCAATCGACTATAATAAATAAAGTATACATAATTGAAAAAGGAGGAATTTGACATGGCGTTTGAAAATAAAGCTGTTGAAGCGTTTATTGAAATTCCAACAGGAAGCCAAAACAAATACGAATATGACAAAGAGCGCGGTGTATTTAAGCTTGATCGCGTGTTATATTCGCCAATGTTTTATCCTGCGGAATATGGTTATTTAGAAAATACGCTTGCATTAGATGGCGATCCGCTTGATATTTTAGTTATCGTAACAAATCCAACATTCCCTGGTTGCGTCATCGAAACGCGTGTGCTCGGTTACTTAAACATGGTTGACGGCGGCGAAGAAGATGCGAAATTAATCGGCGTTCCTGTTGATGATCCTCGCTTCGCTGATGTGCGCAGTCTCGAAGATCTTCCACAGCATAAACTGAAAGAAATTGCTCATTTCTTCGAACGCTACAAAGACTTAGAAGGAAAGAAAACAGAAATCGGCACGTGGGAAGGTGCGGAAGCTGCTGCGAAGCTTATTGACGAATGCATCGCACGTTACAACGAGCAAAATAAATAATTTTCATTTTCTAAGCTGGCCATATGCCAGCTTTTTGTCTTTTTTCCGAACGTTTATATATAAAAACGCTTTCATTTGTATGACCTTTCCGAAAGTTATTGACACGTGTATATCGTTATGTTAAATTATCAGAAATTTAAAAACTTGTTATTTGAAAGGAGCGAATATTTGTGGTGCGCATTTTAGTATCAGATGCAATGAGCGAAGAAGGTCTCGCGCCTCTCCTTGCTGATCCAACTATTGAAGTAGTGCAAAAAAAGGTAAACGAAGTAGAAGAAGAACTTCATCAATTTGATGCCTTGCTCGTTCGTAGCGCAACGAAAGTAACAGAACAGTTACTTCAAAAAATGCCGAATTTAAAAATTGTTGGGCGTGCCGGAGTCGGGGTTGACAACATTGATGTCGATGCAGCGACACGATACGGCGTCGTCGTTATTAACGCTCCAAACGGCAATACAATTTCTACAGCGGAACATACATTTGCGATGATGGCTTCGTTAGTGCGTCGCATTCCACAAGCGCACATCTCCGTGAAATCACGCGAATGGAATCGTTCCGCTTTCGTCGGTGTCGAGTTGTTCGGAAAACATTTAGGCATTATCGGCTTTGGGCGCATCGGTTCAGAAGTGGCGAAACGGGCTCGTGCGTTTGGTATGCACGTCCACGTCTACGATCCATTTTTAACGAAGGCACGGGCAGAAAAAATTGGTGTGGATGTGTGTACGCTCGATGAGCTACTTGCACAGGCGGATATCATTACTGTACATACGCCGCTGACAAAAGAAACGAAAGGACTTCTCGGTCCAAAAAATTTAGCAAAAACAAAAAAAGGGGTATACTTAATTAACTGCGCCCGCGGGGGAATCATTGATGAACAGGCGCTCATCCCGTTTTTAGAAAATAAACATGTGGCCGGGGTGGCCCTCGACGTATTTGAACAAGAACCACCGGGGGATCATCCGCTTCTTTCGTTCGATAACGTCATTGTCACTCCGCACCTTGGAGCGTCTACTGTGGAGGCGCAAGTAAACGTAGCAACACAAGTTGCTGAAGAAGTATTGAAATTTTTACAAGGTAAGCCCGTTACGTCATCTATTAACTTACCGACACTTTCAAAAGATGTGTATGAAAAAATTCAAGCGTTTTACACACTTGCCCGAAAAATGGGCATACTTGCGTCGCAATATATGGGTGAACCTGTTCAAGAAATTGCTATTACGTATTCCGGATCCGTTGCTGATTTAGAAACGACATTTATTACGCGCAGCTTACTTGCTGGATTTTTAAAACCGCGCGTAGCTTCAACGGTCAATGAAGTAAACGCTGCGATGATTGCAAAAGAACGAGGCATTGCTTTTAGCGAAAAATTTTCAGCAAACGGAAACGACTATAACAATAGTATTGCGTTGACAGTATATGGTGAGAACAAAACGTTTACGATGAAAGGAACACATATCGTCCATTATGGAGATCGTATCGTCCATTTTAACGGTTTTGCGATCGACTTTGCCCCAGAAGGACATTTATTGTACATTCAACATCACGACAAGCCCGGAATGATCGGAAAAGTCGGAAATATTTTAGGTGACCACCAAGTGAACATCGCTACGATGCAAGTTGGTCGTCAAGAAGCAGGAGGAAAAGCGATTATGATGCTTTCGCTCGATAAACCGCTCGATGATGCACTCGTTGACACACTTGAAAGCATTGAAGATATTGATGTTGTAAAAAGATTGGAAGTATAAAAGGTTCAGCTATCAGGCTGAACCTTTTTTATCCAAGCGGAACGGCTTTCCGTTCCCCTTTCGAAAATGTCATAATTTCGGTATAACCGACCTTTTTAGCAAGGGCAACCGCTTTGTCATAATCAGCGCCGACATCTTGCGGAACGTGTGCATCAGAAGATAGGACAATCGGAATACCTTTGTCGTAGCACATTTGCAACAGGCGCGGATCAGGATACAGTTCCCCGACAGGTTTCCGCAATCCTGCCGTACTAATTTCCACGCACGTTTTACAGTTTGCTAGAGCTGTTGTTGCACGATCGTATTGTTCAAGCAAAAACTCCTCATCTTCCGGTACATATTTAAAAATTTTCACTAAATCTAAATGACCTATAATGTCAAATAAATTAGATTCGGCTAGCGTAACAACTTGATCAAAATATTTTCGATATGTATCGTATATATCACGACGATCCCATTCTTTTCGAAACTCGGCTAAATCAATACCGAAGTCATCAACCCAATGGATTGAACCAATGACATAATCAAAATCGTAAGCGCGAATAAATTGCGCCATTTCGTCATGCTTCCCCGGCGTGTAGTCCATTTCAATCGACATTTTTACATCTATTCCCGCATTCCACGCTTCGTGAAACAGCCGAACATAATCAGCCATATCATAATAGCGGCGCTCTTCAATCCACGGGTTAGATAAAATGTTTTTCGTCTGATAAAAATGATACGCATGCTCGGAAATGCCGAAATGCTCAATGCCTTTTCGCGCTGCTTCGTCCGTAAATTGCTTTAAATAATCGAGCGTCAACGTCCCACGCTCTAAATGATTATGGTAATCTGTTAACATTTCTCTCTCCCCCTCTCTCGTATTGTTCTACATTATATAGCACATTGCTCTCTTTTTCTAGTTGTTTAAACCAACGAGAAACAATAAATGAATACAAGCTGCCATACCAACAACAACAAGCACACGCTTCAACATATCTTCCATCGTACATTCCCTCCCGTTCACGATAACCATATATGTTGTATGCGAAAATATGAACGGTTAGAACAACGGGAAGCGATAGTTTACAATTTATTTACAATTGGATAAAAAAGCGTTTGGGCGATTGACCGCAACAACGACTCTTGTTTGCGATCATAACTGATTAATACACATGTCGCTGGACCAGCAGACGCATGGAGCGGTAAAGAACAATGAATAGGACGATCGCCGCAAACGAGTTTCCATTCATAGTAGATCCCCTTTGAACCGATTGGGACGATTTCATACACGCCATCTAATTGTAAAAGTTCGCGAAAAAGCGAAAGCGGCAGCATACGATTTTTTCTTTTCATAACGTCTTCGCCAACGAGCGGCTCACCGACGACCGCCCAACAAGCATCACGTGGCGTTACACCTATTTTTTTACGATCTATTGTTACCGTTCCAGCAACGACAAAGCCAACAGCCGATTGCATAAGCAGCATATTCGATTCACTACTTCCTACGATCGGTAGAGACAATTGCAGTTCCCTCATCGCTTGTTCAATTCCTGAAGTGAGCGCGGCCCATACATCGTCAGACACAAAATTTTGCATAATGAACGCTTTCGGGATCGCACCGATACTCATGAGCTCCATGAGCGCTACACGAGCACCATGATAACCGACAACATCGTACGGTACTCGAACAACATCATGTTGTTTTAAGCCAATTCCCCCGGAACAATCCGCTGCAAAAACAAGCTCCATCTTTTCGTCAAGCGGCACACATAATACGTCACGCATGCCGCTCCCCCCATACACGTTGCAACGCTTTTGAAACAACGACAGCAATCGCTAAATTGACTGCAGTAGCGAATGCGAGCGACGGAAAGATAGACAATACAAACGCCGGGCTAATGATCCATACGAAAGGTAAAGGGGCGATACATGCGTTCCCTACAAAAAAGCATATATAGCTGCGAACGAGCCAACCTTTTTTAATGAGCAAACCGACGATATATAGAAGGGCGGCCATTTCGCACGCGATAAGCAAATGAAAAGGTCCGAGTGGAAATCCGCCAAATAGCGCAGATACAATATGACCAATACACGCTACGAGCGCGGCTGCTGTTGGGCCAAGTAAAAATGCAGCAACAACGGCAGGCGCACTATCTAACGCGATGCTTCCGATCGTAAACGGGATTTTAATGAGCGAACCAATAACGGATAAACTAACAAACATAACAAGAAAGGTAAGACGACGCATCATCATTCCCCTTTCTTCTCCTCTTTGTCACGAAACACAATGGCGCTTCGTTCATATTCTACGTCCTTTACATGTAAACGGGCGTTCACGACGCGTGCAACAGCGAATAAATAGTCCGATAGACGATTCATATATTGCAAAACGACGTCGTTCGTTTTTTCTTGCTTCATAAGCGCGACAACGCAACGTTCCGCCCGTCTCGTCACCGTACGCGCCATATGCAGCGCCGCAGCTTGTGGGGATCCCCCTGGCAAAATAAATCGTTCAAGCGGCGGTGCTTGCTGAATATATACATCGATACGTCCCTCTAAAAACGCGACCATATCGGGCTTTACTTTGTATGGCATTTTCTCGCCAACGATGGCTAAATCGCCGCCACAATCAAACAATTCATGTTGAATGCGCTGTAATTCTTGATAAATATCGCGAAACTGTTCATCTTGTAATAATGTCATCGCCCAACCGATGACCGAATTTGCTTCGTCAATCGTTCCATACGCCTCGACACGCACATGATTTTTATCGACTCTCCCACCAACTAAACTTGTTTGCCCTTGATCTCCTGTTTTTGTGTACAATTTCATATGAACCACCCCTATTTTATTTGTTCATTTATCCCACACCATACGTAATCAACACGGCTGCATATGCGCGCCAATTGTTGATACGACCAACCGACCGCATCTCGCCACGCTCGTTCATGTGCCTCAATCGGGACGATCCCTTGTCCGATATCGCATCCGATCCAAACGACCGTCCGCTCCCCTTCTTTTTCCCATTGCTCCCATGCGTGCACATACGACATCATCGCTTTTTTTTGCTCATCTGTGTAAGGAAGAAACCTTTCGCGAATCCATTGTTCTATTCCTTCTAGCACAACAACAGATGCCGTTTTTTCATCATGGGGAGGCGGAAGTGGTCGCTCATATGCGCAATGCCAAATATGCGGGGTATGCGTGAGTGAATAATATGCGTTTACCCATTTTCGCTTTCCTTGAAACGCACCGCCGCTAACGAAATGCATCGTTTTCTCTCCTTCCATCGCTCGTTCGTATTGTAAAGTGCTACTCCTTCATCAAACGGAACGTGCCATTCCCAAAACGGACGTGTTTTAGGAGCGTACTGCGACAATAAGTAACGTATGACTCCCCCATGCGTCACAACGACAATATGAGAAGCCGAGCGGCTAATGAGATCATCGATCGCTCGTTCGATACGCCCTTGAAAATGGCGAAACGATTCGCCATTTGGTGGTGAATGGTGAATGGGATCATCTATCCATCGCCGATATGACTCGACCGTCTGTAACTCGGCGTACGTTTTTCCTTCAAAATCGCCAAAATTCAATTCGCGCCAACGATACGAACATTCGATTAAAGCATGAGGAAAAAGAAGATGCGCTGTTTGTCGACAACGAAGCAAGTCGCTTGTAATCACGACATCGGCGTGTAACGAGTGCGACACATTCGGCTTTTTCACAATCGGTACATTCGTCCATCCGATATATCGTTTCTCCTCATTTTCCTTCGTTACAAAATGGCGAATGCATGTAATAGCCAAATGACGAACCATAAAAACGTTTCGCTCCCTTCAATAAACGCTCCTAACACATCGCCAGTTACTCCACCGAAATGTTTTGCGACAAACGCTTTCGCTATCACATAAAACAACATAAGCGCCAAAAACAAAACGAGCGTCTCACGCGAAAATAAGCAAACACCCCCATACATAGCAACAAACGGCACAAAGCGACGGTCAACATGTTGACGAAAAGATGATGCCATTCCGGTTTGTTTCGCGAGCGGCGCAGTCAATAAAAGCAACGTCATCCCGAGACGCGAAAGGAACGGAAGGCAAAAAAGAGAAAATAGCGAGAGATGTGCGATCGTTTCAAACATAAAAATGAAACGAAAGCCGAGCAAAAAGAAAAGCGAGAGCACCGCAAACGCCCCAACGCGCGAGTCGCTCATAATTTCGAGGCGTCGTTGTTGATCGCGATACGAAAAATATGCATCGCTACAATCCATCCAGCCGTCCGCATGCAATCCACCTGAAAAAAAGATAGATGAAAATAATAGTAAAAATGATAAGACGAGCAAAGAAACGTGACCGAGTAATAACGCATGTTGGGCAACGAGAAGCGCCCCAATGATTGCACCGACGAGCGGAAACGACAACACAGCTATGCGCCCTGTTCGTTCATTCCAGTCCACTTGCATTCGTAGCGGGAGAACAGTTAAAAACTGTACCGCTAATATAACTCCACGCCACATAGCCATCTTCCTTTCTTTACGATCGGCAAACCGTATTTCATCAATATAGCCACATCGCTCCATGCCGCAATATGTTGATGAAGCAAACCGAGTCCATGCATATATGCATACGTCCCTCGCTCACACGGCACACCACCGCAAAATAGTTCGTTGCTCACAACAATGAGCGCTTGCACTTTTTCGCCTAATTGTTTTATTTGCTGGGCGATGCGCGGCACTTTTACATGTACGTTCCATTCGTCATCGCGAAACAACTCATTTGCCCATAAATTCGTTAAACAATCAAGCAAAACGACATGACGCTCAGAAAAAATAGGAAGGAGCACATCGAGATCATACGGTTGTTCCCACGTTTGCCATCGATCGTATTGCCGCTCGTGTTGATGATGAGCAATGCGTGCTTCCATTTCCTTATCGGTACGCATCGCTGTCGCGATATAATGAAGTGAGCATGTTTCTTGTGCGATCGTTTTGGCACATTGTTCCGCAAAGGAAGATTTACCGCTACGCACCCCACCGCTAATAAATACGATCACATATTCCACCTTCTTAAATAAGAAAGTAAGCGGTCATTTTCTTCTTTCGTTCGAACGGCGAGACGAATATATTTCCCGGCAAGCCCGCGAAAGTTCAACGTATGACGCGCAACAATGCCATGTTGTAAAAGAAATGGAAAAAGCGTCATCGTCTCATCTTGCAATATGTAAAAGTTTACAACAGACGAAGAATGAATGTATCCAAGTTTAGCAAATTGCGTAAATAGCCGATCTCGTTCCGATGCGATATGCACTTTTGTTCGGCGCACAAACTCATCATCTCGCAACAGTCGTTCGCCTAGTTGTTGCGCGACCGTATTGACGCTCCACGGCGGCTGCTTTTCCATCATCTTTTTTATGACATATTCATGTGCGAGCACATAACCGAGCCGTACACCTGGCAATCGATACATTTTCGTTAACGAGCGCAATACAATTAAGCGGTCAAACATAGGCAAATCAGACGAAACGGAATAGCCATCAAGCCAAAAATCGTAAAAAGCTTCATCGACAATGACAAATACTTTTTCATCGTGTGCGGCTTTCAACAAAGCATGCATCGTTTCTTTTGGCCAGACCGTCCCCGTCGGGTTGTTCGGATGACAAAGAAATAGTGCGTGTAAAAACGATAAACGCTCAATGATTTGATCAATTGGCGGTTGTCCATGTTCATCTAACAAAAACGAATGGATTGTACAACCGTACGTCTCGCATGCGCGCTCATATTCTGAAAACGTCGGCTCAATGATGCCGATATGTTTTTTTGCAAACTGTTGAGCAAGCAAATAAATGCATTCTGCAGCACCATTGCCGACAAATACGTTGGAGCGCGTTACATGTTCTCGTTCGGCAATGATTGCTCGAAGCGTTTCGCTTCGCTCTTCAGGGTATACGCTCATCCAGCGAACCCATTGTTGTTCGGTTGGCATATATTCGTCTGGAAGCGGAAACGGATTCACATTTACGCTAAAATCGATATACGAACTTGGCATATCCATGTTCATCGCTTCGTATAAACGACGCGGATTAGCCCCATGTGCAGGCAACTGCAAGCAAACTCCCCCCGATCGTAAAAGCTATTGTTGTACGTCTCATTATCGCCACTGCTTGCTTAATATGCTCATGTTTCAACGGAACGGATGCATCGCCAATCGTTGGACGAACGGATATGACCCCGTTGTATGTATTCACCCCTCCGAGTTGAACACCTAATAGGGCAGCCATCGCTGCCTCACACCATCCGCTATTTGGGCTTGGATGGTTGCGAGCATCACGAAATAATAGTTTCCACATGCGTATATTTGCGCGATGAATAAGCAACATCACACACGCTGTCAGTCGCGCAGGAACGTAATTGAACGCGTCGTCTAAACGGGCTGAAGCCCAGCCAAATTGGGCATACCGTGCATTTTTATATCCGAGCATTGAATCGCACGTATTTACTGCCCGATACAACATTGCGAAAGCTCCGCCGCCAATGAACGCGTAAAACAATGGTGCTGTCACTCCGTCACTCGTATTTTCTGCAACTGTCTCAACACATGCTCGCACAATTTCTTCTTCTTGTAGCGCCTCGGTGTCGCGTCCAACGATCATTCCTACTTTTTTTCTTGCTTCGTTTATGTCTCCCTTTTCTAATGGACGGAGCACATCATATGCCGCTTTTGCTAAGCTTGTCGGGGCAATAGAAGTAAAAATGATAAGCGCTTCAATGAAAACGCCAAATATTGTCGACAGTCGATACGAAATAACGATAACTGCATAGCTAACGATAAACGTCAACGCACAAACGATAAATGATGCCCCTACTCCCTTCCATTTGCGACATCTTCCTTTATTCCAATGGCGATCAATATAAGCAATCCACCATCCAATCCAACATACCGGATGAAAACGATGAGGGTCAGCAAATCGCCGATCAAGAAAAAGGGCCATGATCACAGCCCATACGTGCGTCATCGGCTTTCCCCCTTTCGCTTTCGATAGCGGTCAATAGCTGTTTGCGTCGCTTCATATACTGCACGTGCAAGCTGTTTACCAACCGGTGTAATCGTTCCAGCGTATGCATAACATGTTCCTTGTTGAGAAGCGGCGATGGCAATAGAATCGGTTGATGTTCCTGTAGCGATTGTATTCGTTTGTGGATCGACGACTTGTTTATCACACAACGCTTTTGCTTTTGCTTCTGTTGCAGTCATTAGCGCTTGCACGAACGCAGCTTCTGATAAATGACCATCGATAAAAACGAACGTATTAATCGTCCCTGGAGAAGCGACTACATCTGTACGCCGCCAAGCATTTGCACTATCTACCGCATTTCCAACTCCAGCGGTCACCGCAACAAACAACCGAATATCTTCATCAACAAATGAAAACGCCACATCTTTCACATCGACAGCGGTCATCATTCCGACCGTCCATTGCTCATCAAAACCGTGTTGCCTCAAAAATTGAATCATCTCCTGCTCGGCATCGTCACAACGATAATCAAGCGGAACATGCCGATTGACGAACGTCGTTGCCCAACGTATACCGCCGCCAACAAGGGCAGATGAAAGCACTTTAAACGGCTTAGCTGTCTCTACGACGAGCATCGTTTCGTGTTCTTTGACGTGCCACAATCCCTCGTCTATATGCGGCATAGAAAATGGAATGAATGTGACGAGCGGCTTCGGTAAAACCGGGTGTTCGTGACGTTTCATTTTTGTTTCAAATACGCACTCAATCATTGATTCGCTCAACAATTCCCGCGGCGTTCCGCATGCAACAGCTTTTCCATCTTTCAATAAAAGAAGTCGGTCGCAATAAAGCGAGGCAATATTTATATCATGAAAAATAGCTACAACGGTAAGCCCTGATTGTTTTAATAAATTGAGCAACTTAAACTGCTGCGCCACATCCATATGGTTCGTCGGTTCATCTAAAAGCAATACGCGTGGTTGTTGCGCTAACGACCGTGCGAGTGCAGCGCGTTGCCGTTCCCCTCCACTTAATTGTTCTAACCGTACATGTTGTTTATGCGTCAATGTAACGGAATGAATCGCTTCAGTAACAGTTTGTTCATCCTCGTTTGTCCAGCGCGGCAAAAGCGATGACTGATAAGGATAACGACCGAGTTCAGCCATTTCTTTTACTGTATAACCAAACGAAATATCTGTATGTTGAGGTAACGTCGCAACGAGCTTTGCATATTGTCTCGGTTTATACGTCTGAATCGGTTGACCGTAAACAAATATATCCCCTTGTTGCAAAGGAAGTTCACGGCTCATCAGTTTCATTAGCGTCGTTTTCCCGCTTCCGTTCGGTCCTAACATACCGAAAAACTCCCCTTCATAAACGGTAAACGAAACATCTTCCAACACTTTTTTTTCCCCATATTGATACGAAACGTGCTTTACATCTATCATATCGATCACGTCTTCCGTCTTAAACTTTTAAATAACAATATTGCAAACAATGGTGCGCCAATAAATGATGTGATGACCCCAATCGGCAACTCCCGCGGGGCAACGATCGTTCGCGCAACTAAATCTGCTAATACGAGAAACGTTCCCCCATACAAAAAAGAAAGCGGCAATAATCTTTTATGATTAGCTCCACAAATGAGACGCGTCATATGAGGGATGACAAGACCAACAAACCCGATCGTTCCTGATACTGCCACAGCTGCTCCTGTAAGTAGCGATGCACTCAACAAAATAAATAGTTTGCGCTGTAACACATGCACGCCAATGCTTGCAGCTGCTTGTTCCCCAAACGAAAATGCGTTTAGCTCGCGAATATGAACAAATAGACCGATAGAACCGATCACGAAAAACGGAAAAAACAAGGAAACGTACGACCAACCGCGCATCGCTACACTCCCCATAAGCCAGCCAATGACTTGACGTAGCTCTTCTCCACTTAGGGCAACCATAAGCGAAATGAGCGAACCGAAAAAAGCGTTCATCATAATACCAATTAAAACAATCGTCTCCATTGCCATATTTCGCTCGGCAAGACGAGCGAACAACAAAACGAACAACAATGTGATGAGTGCAAATATAATGCTAACAATCGGCAACGTAAAACGCCCAAGAAACGGCAGATAAAGGTGAAAGAAAAAAACGATGACCGCTCCGACAGCTGCCCCAGATGAGACACCGATCGTGTACGGGTCAGCCAAAACGTTTTTCAATAGTCCTTGAAAAGCAACGCCCGCCATAGCTAAAGCTGCTCCGATGAGAAAAGCGAGCACAACCCTCGGTAGACGAATCGAAACAATGATTTGCGAATCGGTGGCAGGCACTGTCGGTGTATGAATCAATGTCCCCCATATAGAAGAAAAGGGAATCGATTGTGATCCAATCGATATCCCTAGCAATATTGTAGTTATGGCAATGATTAATGCAACGATGTAATTATTGAAAAATGTCTGGATAAACGGCTTTGGCAATTTCTTCGACTCCTTCAGCTAAACGTGGTCCTGGACGAGAAACTAAATCCGAATTGACGTCATATACGCGTTTATTTTTAATGGCAGGGACGTCTCTCCATGCTGGGCGAGCGAGCACTTGCTCAACTGCGTTCGGCGTGTAATAACCGTACGTCGTAATAATGACATCCGGGTTTAACGCCACTGCATCTTCTTCCGTAAACATCGGCCATCCTTCTTGATCACCTGCCGCATTTTTCGCATGAATGATCGTTAACATTTCATCCATAAATGTTCCTTTTCCAGCTGTATAAATTTCTGGTGCAGGCGAGACTTCGACCCAAACGGTTGCTTCTTCTTTCACCTCTTTTGCTTTTTCAGCAATGGCATCGATTTTTTGCTTCATTTGTTTCACAACGTCCGATGCTTCTTTCGTTTTCCCTGTCGCTTTACCGATTAATTCAATGGAAGCATACACGTCATTCAACGATGTAGCATTTGGCACAACAATGACTGTAATGCCCGCATCTTTCAATTGTTTTAATCCTTCTTCAGAGTTATGTGCACTTGACGCGTGTGCAAGCACAACGTCCGGCTGAAGCGCGATAATTTTTTCAACATTAAACTCCATGCCGCCGATTTTTTCTTTATTTTTCACATCTTCCGGATAGTTATCAAAATCGCTTACACCAACGATTTTGTCACCAAGTCCTAATGCGTACGCAATTTCTGTATTGCTCGGGATAAGCGAAACGATCTTCGCTGGCTCCTTTTCAATCGTCACGTCACCAAACGCATCTTTTACTGTGACAGGGAATGCGGCCTCCGCTACTTTCTCCTCTTGCTTTATCTCTTTTGCCGGCTCTGCGTTATTCGCGCACGCCGCTAATCCGAGCGTCAGCACGAGCACCAAAAGCCATACATACTGTTTCCATTTTTTCATCGTTTTTCCCCCTCTTTGTATATAAAAATAAAAAGCTCACCCCGAATGGAATGAGCTGGAAACAACAAAAGACAACCGTCACCTTTGTCGTTTCGACGTCTCACTCCCCGAAGACGCGAATGACGATGCAAAAAGGCAGGTCTACTGACTTATGCGTCATCCTACTTTGAAGCCTTCCCGTACAAATTGTACAGTGGCGTCCTTCATTTCGTCAGCATTTACAGTTGCGGGGACAGTTCTGGACTTGCACCAGATTCCCTATTAAGTCTACTAGGTTTCCCATTCGACACCTTTTTGCAACGAACGTATACAATTGTCGAACAATTTTTACGTTTCTATCATAGCCGAAAACGTCGCCTATGACAACAAAAATTTTCTATTTCAATGGAAGTGTAAACGTAAACGTCGTTCCTTCGCCGAGCTTACTATGAACAGCGATCGTTCCTTTATGCGCATCAACGATATTTTTCGCAATCGCAAGACCTAATCCCGTACCCGATCGGCCGCGCGTTCGTGCTTTGTCCGCTTTATAAAAACGTTCAAATACAAACGGTAAGTCTTCTTCTGGAATGCCTGAACCAGAATCTTGTACAGAAATGCGTACTACTTCTTCGTCTGTATCGACAATGACACGCACTTCCCCGCCTTCATCTGTATGACGAAGAGCGTTATCAATTAAGTTCGTCAACACTTGTTCAATGCGATCAGGGTCGAATGAAACGATGAGCTCATCGTTCATTTCAACAAGCAAATGAACTCCTTTTTCTTTCGCTAACGCTTGAAACTTATGAATAATGCGCTCTATATATGGTTTGAGCGGTACTTGCTCGTGATGAAGCGTTAAATGCCCCGCTTCCATGCGCGCTAAATCAAGCAAGTCGTTAACGAGCCGACCTATGCGCAACGATTCATCGTAAATGACTTTTGCCAATTCTTTTTTCTCTTCATCTGTTGCAGCAACATCATCGACGATCGCTTCGCTATATCCTTGCAACATCGCAATCGGCGTGCGCAACTCATGCGAGACGTTTGCGATAAAATCTTTACGTAGCTTATCTAATCGTCGTTCTTCTGTCATGTCACGAAGCACCGCAACAGCTCCACGAATCATTTTGCCGTTGTATAGCGGAGTCATAACAATGCCCCAATTACGACCTTGTAAAGCAATTTCTATCGCTTGTTCTTTTTCTTCCGTTACCGCTTTTTTGAACAATTCATTTACTTGCGGAGGGAGGGGTAATAAATCGTCGCTCTGCCCTTGTTCATAATACCAAGCTTGTAAAAAACGGTCGGCAGGCGGATTCGTAACAAGCACTTCGCCATTTCGATTAAGCGTAATCACCCCGTCTGCCATGCTACTTAAAATGCTCGCTAGTTGCTCTTTTTCTTGATTTAACGCATTAATGTGAAATTGCAATTGCCGACCCATCTGGTTAAACGCCATAGCCAGTTCCCCAATTTCATCATGGGTGACGATCGGCACTTTGGAATCGAATTTCCCGCGCGCCATTTCAAACGCGACTTGTCTCATTTTTCTAAGCGGTGCCGTAATCCTTGTTGATAGGAAAAAGGCAAATACCGTCGTTAACACAATAGCAATAAATGCAGCAAGAAAAATAAACTTCGTCGTTTGTTTTGTCGTTTCTTCTACAGCTTTTAGCGATTGATATACAAACACAGCACCGTTTCCATCAGATGTGCGAAGCGGCACACCAACAATAAACAACTCGTTATAAACCCGATTTCGCATCGTTTCGTTTGGCATCATCGCCCGTTTCACTACTGTCTCCCCATTAAATACGCGCGACAACTGCTTATCTTGTTGAACAAACGAAAGCGGCAAATCAACGAGCTGTTCATTTGGTGAGTACCAATAATGACGATCGTCAATAATAATCATTAGTTTGGATACATCATCAACCATCGTCCATGCAATTGAGCGAGCAAACTGCTCATCATGCTCGGCGACGACGCGGGCAACTTTTACTGCTTGTTGAGTGAGTTGCTCTCCCGTTTTTTCCAAATAATATTTTTCAAAAAAACTTAGCAACAAAACGGTTAAAATAAAGAGGACGAAAGCAACAAGCAATAAAATTGTCATCCATAATTTGCCAACTACACTACGCCATAGTGCCATCATTCATTCACGACCTCAAATTTGTACCCAACGCCCCAAACGGTGACGATCATTTTCGCTGCTGCTGGCGATACTTTATTTAACTTTTCGCGCAACCGTTTGACATGCGTATCAACTGTTCGTAAATCACCAAAAAATTCGTAATGCCATACTTCTTTTAACAATTGCTCACGATCAAACACTTTATCTGGTGACTTCGCTAAAAAATGAAGCAACTCGTACTCTTTCGGAGTTAAGCTGACTTCATGCCCATCTGCTGTCACCCGATGTGCATCATGGTCAATTGTTAAATGAGGAAATACGAGTACATCTCGTGCTGTCGTATCCGTTGTTACATATGGAGAGTTCGCTGTACGGCGAAGCAACGCTTTCACGCGGAGCACCACTTCACGCGGGCTAAACGGCTTAACGATATAATCGTCCGTTCCTGCTTCAAACCCTTGCACGCGATTAGCTTCCTCTCCCTTCGCTGTTAACATAATGACGGGTGTCGCTTTTTTCTCACGCAACTGTTTGCACACTTCAATACCGTCTTTTCCAGGTAACATAAGGTCAAGCAAAATCAAGTCATAATCATTGTCAAGCGCTAATGCTAGCGCTTCTTCACCGTTTTCCGCCTCATCGATCATATATTGCTCACGTTCTAAATACATACGAAGCAAACGACGAATGCGCTCTTCGTCATCGACAACTAAAATTTTAATTTCCTTCTCCATGATGTCATTCCCTCCTCGTTCACTATTGTACAAAACTGCCATACTTTTTTCTACTCCCCATAAAAAGAAACGCCTTCTTTATGAAGGCGTTAAGACGCAGCATAAGAGTGTAGGCCGGCAATAACTAAATTTACTACTACTAAGTTAAACATAATGATAGCAAAACCGATGACTGCAAGCCAAGCAGAACGTTCACCGTGCCAACCTTTTGACAATCGTAAATGTAGAAACGCTGCATAAAACAGCCATGTGATGAGCGCCCATACTTCTTTCGGATCCCAGCCCCAAAAGCGCGTCCATGCAATTTGTGCCCAAATCATCGCAAAAATAAGCGCACCGAGTGTAAATATCGGAAACCCAATCGCTACAGAACGATAGCTGATTTCGTCAACAACATCTAAATTCACGTTTTTCACAAGTGGTTGCAAAGCTGCTGCAATACGTTTGCGTAAGAAAAGGCGAAGCAATCCATATAATACACCACCTGCAAACAATGACCAAATCACTGTATTTAATTTGCGAGCATTAATAATTGCAGGCATATCAACGAACGGTTCCATCCGTCCTTCCGTTTTTAACACCCCTTCATGCGGGCCGACAAGCGCTGGCATGTGGTATACCATTTCACTTTGCTGTCCATTTTTGTCAATCCATTCAAACGTAGCTTCATAACCAGCCACACGAAACGATGTAGTTACGATAACAAAACCGAGCGTGCTAATTAAGAAAAATAACACAAACTCTAGCCAAAACGTACGTTGACTCGCTTTCGACTGATCGACTACTCGAATTAAATAAATGAGCGCCGCTGCAAAGCTAATAGCTAAAATGGCCTCGCCAACTGCTGCGGTTATGACATGAATATGCAACCAATCGCTTTGTAAAGCTGGGATGAGCGGAGAAATTTCCCTTGGAAACATGCTTGCATACGCAATCACTAAAATGGCTATTGGCAAAGCAAATAAGCCGAGTAAACTCGTTTTATAAATAAAATAAATGACAATAAACGCGCCAACAATCATCATGCCAAAAAACGTCGTAAATTCGAATAAGTTGCTGACAGGTGCATGTCCGGCTGCGATCCAGCGCGTGATGAAATAACCAAGCTGAGCGAGAAACCCAACGATCGTTACAAAAATTCCGAGCGTTGCCCAACGGTTTACTCCTTCTCTCTTTTTAGGACGAATCGCGCCCCCAAAGAAGAATGTTGCGACTAAATAAAGAACAAATGCAACGTACAGTAACGTGCTACTTAACTGAACCACGATGTTCCCCCCTTATGACCGCTTGTCCAATTGATCGATTGGCATGACAAACGGTGTATCGTTAAATATTCTTTCAAGCTCCTTTTTTAATCCAAACCAGTTTTTGTTTGTATGTGCTGCAATAAGCACATCTTCGTTGATCCGCTGAATCCATACACGCCGGTGGTTCCAATACATTCCTTGTATAAGGCCAATCATAAAAATGGTGCCCCCGATACCTAAAATCCAAAGCGTGAAATCACGACGAACCGTTAACGCCGATACGTGTCGTGTGTCAGCACCAGCAAACGCCATTTTATACTTGTTATCACCGAACGGTTCGATTGTTTGACGAATGGCAGTAAAGCTCACTTCCCCTTTTGGACGGTCTGGGGCAAACATTTTAAATACGAACGCTGGATTGTTCGGTACTTTCGAACGCGTATTTGGATTGCCGTTTTCATCAAAATAAAAATCTGGAAAATAGCTTAATAGTTGTACTTTATAACCGTTGCCAAGATCATATTCTTTCTCGGGTTGGATTAAATCAACTGTAATCGTACCAAAAGACTTATCCGTTTGCTTATCTGTCAAATGAAATGACATACTTTTTAGCTCATTCAATTTAAAGTCCACTTGGTACAATGCATAATGGTCGTGTTTAAGCGGCTCATTGACCCGAATGGAAAAGCTTTTTACTTCTTTCAATTTCGGCTCTTCACCAGCAACAATTGAACCAACACGTTCATATAACACTACATCTGTTTGATAGTTTTTCGCCATCATTCCGCTACCGACACGGTCAATGGCAGCTTGAAACGCTTCTTTTTCCTTTTCTTTCTCGTATACTTCAAAAATAAACGTTTTGTTTTCTAAAAAATATTTCCCGTTCGTTCCCGGAATTTCTTTTATCTCACCTTCACGAATCCACATGCTTTCATCGACATACATTCCTGGAACAAAGCGAAGCATCGCGCCAATTAAAAAAACGATAAGCCCAATATGGTTGACGTACGGTCCCCAACGAGAGAAACGGCCTTTTTCGGCCAAAATATTTCCGTTCTCTTCACGAATACGATAGCCCCGTTTCGTTAACCGATCGACCACGCGAGGTAAAGCATTTTCGTAGTCTTTCACTTGTGAACGGCTAAATAGACGTTGGCGTTGTAAAAATTGTTCATTTCTCGTCACCCGCTGATTGTTTAACGCCCGATATAGTGGCACGACACGGTCTAAACTACAAATGACGAGCGATACACCAATGAGCGCTATAAGCAACATATACCACCATGAGCTATACAAATCGTGAAATCCTAGCGCGTAATACCATTTCCCGAGCCAACCGTACTGCTCCTCATAATATTCAGCTGGCGACACGGTCGGTGGAATGTACATCTGTTGTGGATAAATTGTGCCGATGGCCGAAGCGACTAACGTAATAACGATAAGCCAAACCCCAACTTTAACAGACGAAAAGAAGTTCCATATTTTATCAACAATCGTTTGGTTGTACGTTTGCGAACGGCGAGCGCTTCCTTCATAACGCATGTCCAATAACATTGGCACTTCTTCTAACGGTTTACCACATGCTTCACAAAGAACTGTACCAATCGGATTCACGTGCCCGCATTCACACTTTACTTGTTCCATGTCAAAAACCCCTTATGGCTGAATTCGCTCCATATATTTTTTTACATCCTCTTCCGTCATCATCCCTGTAATGATATCTACAATTTTGCCTTCTTTGTCAATTAAAAATGTCGCTGGCAACGGACCGATATTGTATGCATTCATGACTTGATCTTGCTGATCGATGACGACTGGAAACGTCAGTTGAAAGCGATCAACGAACGTTTGTACTGTTACTTTCGCTTCCCCTGCGTTAACCGCAATCACTTCTACTCCTTCATTTTTGTATACATTGTATTGGCTATTGATATACGGCATTTCTTTTTCACACGGTTTACACCACGTTCCCCAAAAGTTTAAAAACACACCTTTTCCACGGTAATCAGATAATTGAATTTTGTTGCCGTTTAAGTCGGTAAGTACGAAGTCTGGCGCCGAATCGCCCACTTGAATCGTCTTCTTCTCGACAAAAACGTTCGAATAAATCGTATAACCAATAGCCGCGAGCATGATGGCTAAAATGACTGTTCGAAGCCAAAATCGCTTTTCTTTCATCGCCAACTCTCCTATAAACCGTTTTCATCAACCTCATTATACAAGTTATCACTATATAAGTAATGAAAATTATTTGAACAAAATGTGACAAAATTATAATACGTACGGCGAACCAGCTAATGCAAGCGCACGCAATTGCTTCACTTCATGCGGCGACAGTTCTCGATAATCTCCCGGATTCATCCCTTTCAAGTCTAAAAACGCATAACGTTCCCGCTTTAACTTTAAAACAGGATGTCCAATCGCTTCGAACATGCGGCGCACTTGACGATTTCTCCCTTCATGAATGCGAAGTTCAACGATCGCTGTCTGTTTCCGTTTGTCAATTGACAATACTTTCGCTTTCGCTGGCGCTGTTACCCCATCTTCTAGCACAACACCTTTCTCAAGCTGTTTCACTTTTTCGCGTGCTGGGATGCCTTTTACTTTTGCAATGTACACTTTTTCAATTTCATAGCGCGGGTGCATTAATAAATTAGCAAACTCCCCATCGTTTGTCAGCAGCAACAATCCAGACGTATCGTAATCTAACCGTCCGATCGGATAAATGCGCTTGTTTACATGTTTAAAAAAGTCGGTCACTACTTTTCTTCCCTTCTCATCTTTTACGCTAGAAATTACACCGCGCGGCTTGTATAATAAATAATATACCGGCTCTTCGCGTTCGAGCGGAATGCCATCCACTTCAATGCGATCTTGTGGACTCACTTTCACCCCAAGTTCCGTCACAACTTTTCCATTTACTTTCACTTTTCCTTCGACGATCAATTGCTCTGCTTTTCTTCGCGATGCGATGCCAGCATGGGCAATCACTTTTTGTAATCGTTCCATTTCATTCACCTCACTATATAGTTTTACCATATTCGGTACAGGAGTTCAAAAATAAGAAAAAGCGATCGCAATGGACCGCTTCACTTTCCAAACATCCATAATACAACAACAAATGATACGATAAAGCTAACAAAGTCAGCAAGCAGGCCGACTTTTAATGCATCGCCCATTTTGCGTATGCCGACAGCACCGAAGTAAACGGTGAGCACGTATAACGTCGTTTCTGTACTTCCTTGAATCGTAGAGGCTAATCGCCCGATAAATGAGTCTGGACCATACGTCGCGATTAAATCAGTAACGATTCCGAGCGAAGCGGTGCCTGAGATCGGACGGATGATCGCAAGCGGAACGACTTCAGACGGCAGTCCGAGCGGGACGATGAACGGTTTTATATATGAAATAAAAAAATCAAGCGCACCGGAAGCGCGAAAAACAGAAACAGCAACGAGCATACCAACTAAATACGGAATGAGAGAAAAGGCGATTTGAATCCCTTCCTTTCCCCCTTCAACAAACGCTTCATAAGTCGGTACACGTTTGTACGTTCCGTGCAACAAAATGCACGCAATTAACGTTGGAATGAGCCAAAGCGATAAAAATTGAATAACGTGCATCACAGTCCTCCTTTTTTCCGCCTCCGTATGTAAAATGCACGGTCGATCATAATGGCTGATATAGTTGCAATAAGCGAGGCAACAAACGTTGTGCCGATAATTTCCCCGGGAGAAGCGGATTGATATGTCATTCGAATCGATATGACCGTTGCCGGAATAAGTGTAATGCTTGCCGTATTTAAAGCGACAAACGTGATCATCGAACGGCTCGGTTCGTCTGTTTGACCGTTTAATTGCTTCAATTGCTCCATCGCTTTAATGCCAAGGGGAGTCGCAGCATTGCCGAGCCCAAACATATTTGCGATCATGTTCGATAATATATACCCGAGCGCAGGGTGGTCAGGCGGCACTTCCGGAAAAATTTTTTTGGCAATTGGTCGAAACAAACGGGCAAAAAACGAAAGTAGCCCAGACTGTTCGGCAATTTTCATTAAACCGAGCCAAAAAACGAGCACGCTAATAAGCCCAATGCTAATTGTCACCGCTTCTTTCGCCCCTTGAAACATCGCCTCATTCACATCTTTGATCGTGCCGTTTATCGTAGCAAATACGAGCCCAATAATTAAAAGCGCAACCCAAATGAGATTAACCATCGCTGCCCACCCCTAACAGCCAATCAAAAAAAGAACGCTTTTTCTTTTCCTGCTTATAAAAAATAGGGGTGTCGTCAACTTTTTCGTTTCCGATGTATAGCTCAGCCCTTCCAACGACAGACGGCACGCCTGTCTCTTTCCAGCTCTCTTGTGGACGAAGCAATTTTCGCTCTAAACGAATTAACGACTCTTCTTTTTTTGTGACCGGATATATAAAATCGCGTGCAACAAACAAATGATGATCATAAAAAGGATCGTCCATATCTTTCACAATCGTATCTGCTTTAATCGTCACAAGTTCATAATTCGCAAATCCGTGCTCATACATAGCAATATGATCGTTCCAATCGTCCCCTGCGTTAATGGTGACTGCAATCAGTTCAAGACCATCTTTTGAAGCAGTTGTCACTAATGTGCGCTTCGCCCGCTTCGTATAGCCTGTTTTTCCACCTGTACAATATTCATATAAATGCGTCAATAACTTATTTTTGTTACGCCAAACCCGATCCCAATCTTCCGTCGGATTTGGGGCACGATACAATTTCGTTCCCGACACTTTGCGAAATTGTTCATTTTGCATTGCATATCGCATAAGTAGCGCCATATCATACGCAGTGGAATAATGGTTTTCGGCATCGTCTAACCCGTGCGGATTCGCAAATTGTGTATTTGTCATCCCGATTTCCGCTGCTTTTTCGTTCATTAAAAAGACAAACCCTTCAACGCTGCCACCCACGTGTTCAGCGATTGCCACCGCTGCATCATTTCCAGAACGAAGCATGAGCCCATATACTAAATGTTTGAGCGCAATTTTCTCCCCTTGTTTCAAATAAATAGAGGACCCTTCTGTGCGAACCGCCCGTTCACTTACTGTCACAATCTCTTCCCATTTTCCTGATTCAATCGCTAAAATGGCGGTCATAATTTTTGTAATGCTCGCAATGCGTCGTTTCGTATGGGCATCTTTTTCAAATAGCACTCGTCCTGTCGTTTGTTCCATTAAAATCGCGCTTTTCGCACTAACCGACATCGCCTTCGCTTCATTCGGAAAAAGCGAACAAAAAAAACAAAGCACGATCATCCATATGAACCATTGCCGTCGCATACACTCTCATCCCTTTGTCCGTTTTGTACAAGTGTATGCGCCAGTCAATGATGTATGACAAAAAGACCGCTACATGACGCGGTCTTTTGCTTTTACAAATCGTCGCGCGACATCTCCCCGTTCCGAGTTCCACCTTTAATTCGTCAACCACCTCTTCCTCTACAAATGACTTTACACGCTCAAGCCACGCTTACACGTTATGAATATATTGTTGCATACTCCCACCTCCCTCGGCATCATATGCAACAAAAAAAAGAAGCTGACACACGCAGCTTCTTATTGCGATTGAATCATTTTTGTTCGGTAGTCTGTTTCATAAAATTCGAGTTCTTCCCGCATCGTTTGAAAATCAGCCTCAATCGCATGGAGCAATTGTTGTAACGATGGAGGAGCAGGTTGTCTCAATTTAATTGAATGTCTTCCTGTATACGCTGAGCGACTATCTTCATACCATAAATCGCGTTTTGGCGTAAAAAATTCCGCCACACATGAATGATAAATTTTGTATAACGCTTGTTCCGCGGCAGCTTTTCGAAACGGCTCTTCTTGAAGGACGATGCGACATGCGTCAATTCCCTCTTCACCATATACGGCTAAACGGCGTAAATCCGAAAGCACCCCTTCATAATAGTGACGATCGCCCGCACATTCCGCCTGCATTCGTTCAATCGTCGTTTCGTTTAAATAACGAGTAATTTGCTCGACAATGCGACTCAACAATTGCTCGACTTGCTTCGTTTGATTCAAAACAATAGTGTTGCCCATATGCATCCTCCCTTTTTTACGGTTGTGCAATAAATAAAAGCGGTGATTTCACATCGTACGCTTGTTGCTTCGCAAGCGACTCAAAAACTTCCGGCAGTTTGGCGAAGTCGATCGATGAAAAATAGCGACGAAGCTCTTCTTCCTCACTTACATATACACGTTTTCGCGTCCGAAGTGATGGATCGACGAGCAAACAGACGAGCGCGACAATGTCTTTAAAATATACGTCTTTCCCACTTGCTTGAAATACAGGATCTTGTTCATAAGGCGTCCATTCAAAAAAACGTTCATCAAAATAACGAACATATAGCACATGCAACGTTCGCTCTGTTCCATCGTCGTCAACAAACGTCACTTCCGAACGGTTAAAAAAATCTTCCGACGTATTCGGCTGTGCTTTTTGCAGTTCATAGCCATGACAAGAAATAATTTTCACAAACAATACACCCCTTTTTCCAACAACGAAGCTACATTTATTTTACCATAAATTATGAATCATGCGAAAAATTTTATCATTCCTATAAAAAAAGAAAAAACAGGCACACAAAGATACCTGTTTTTTCAGGCTCAGTCACCGCTGTTCGCCCGCTTCTTGCAGTTGTTCGTTTAGACGTTCGAAAAATAAGTCGGCTTCGCGTTCTTCCTCTTGCTCGTCCCATTCTGGGAGAGGTGGAAGTTCGTCTAATGTTTTTAAACCAAAATAATCTAAAAACTCTTTCGTTGTCCCGTATAAAATTGGACGACCTGTTCCTTCTGCACGACCGACTTCTTTAATTAACGCTTTTCCTAATAGGGTTTGAAGCGGTTTGTCGCTTTTCACGCCGCGAATTTGTTCAATTTCTGCGCGCGTAATCGGTTGGCGATAGGCGATGATCGCTAACGTTTCAAGCGCAGCTTGTGACAACGATGATGTCGTTGGTGACTCGACAAGCTTTTGTAAATACGGCGCACATTGTTTTTTCGTTGCAAGCTGAAGCGTCCCTGCCATTTCCACGATCATAATCCCGCGCTCATCTACATCATACATGTCTTTCGCTCGTTGAATAAGCTCATATACTCGCTCTTCCTCTACATCGAGTACATCAGCTAATTGCTTATACGTCAATCCTTCTTCACCTGCCGCGAACAATAACGCCTCAATTACTGCGAATTCATTCATCTCAATCACCTTTTCGTCGAATGTATAAATCAGCAAAATTGCTTTCTTGCTCGACAATGATTTCGTTTCGTTTCATCAGTTCAAGCAACGCTAAAAACGTCACGACAATTTGCTCGCGATCGTCATACGGAAATAAATCGTAAAAGTTCATTCGTTCCCCGCTTTTTAATATATATATAATTTCTTCCATCCGCTGTCCGATCGGAATTTCTTGACGTGCTACTTTCGTATGAAGCGGCTTTTGTAACTTTTTGCGCCGCAACAACTTCGCCAACGCCCCAAGCATATCGTATACATCGACATCGAGAGCAAGCGGCGCACCGTTTTTCGCATAAGCGGTTAAATCGCTTGGCGGCTTCGTAAATAAAAGCGCGCGCTCTTCTTCTCGCTCGCGCAACTGTTTCGCCGCTTCTTTAAACTTTTTATACTCAATTAACTGTTGCATTAATTGTTCACGTGGATCTTCTTCTGGAATAAATATGTCGTCTTCCAGTGTATCTTCATGTTTCGGCAACAACATTTTGCTTTTCATTTCAATGAGTGTTGCTGCCATCACTAAATACTCGCTCGCTACATCGAGCTGCAATTCTTGCATCGCATGAATATAAGCCATATACTGCTCCGTAATTTGTGCAACAGGAATATCATAAATATCAATTTCATACCGATGAATTAAATGGAGCAATAAATCAAGCGGCCCTTCAAATTGATCTAATTTCACATGATAGTGCACATCAATCCCACCTTTATTCATAACTAATAGTATAATACAGATAAGCATACGAAAAAAAGGGGGCATTATATTGTATCCGAAGGCATATATCGACTATTTACTTCACTTTCACGCGACGCGCGATTATTTTGAATGCCATGAAGTGTTAGAAGAACATTGGAAACGAACGAATGAACAGGTATGGATCGGGCTTATTCAGCTCGCTGTCGGAATGTACCATTATCGCCGAGGAAATATCGCTGGAGCAAGACGAATGTTAACGAAAGCGGTAAACGCATGTGAAAAAGAAAAGCAGGCGTACGAATCGCTAGGCATTCATGCTGAGCAACTGCTAGCTCTCATTCATACATATATAAGACGAATGGATAATAGGGAGACGTATGAAAGTGCTTGTTTACCTATTGTCGATCGTTCGCTCTTACATATATGCCAACGACAATGCGAACAAAAAGGGCTAATATGGGGAAAAAAAAGCGACATGTCAAACGAATATATCATTCATAAACATATGTTGCGCGACCGAAGCGACGTCATCGCTGAGCGAGAACGGCAAAAACAAAAAAGACAGGGACGTTGATCCCTGTCATTATTCACATTTATCCAAAAATGGAGCGGTCATGTCATTGGCACATAACGTCTGATTTGGATACAATTCTTTTAACGCTTTCACCATTTGCTTCCCAATTCCTTGATGGCGATGGGACGGATTAACGCTAATATGTTGCACTTCAACCGCATGTTCGCGCACAATCGCACCAATAATGCCGATAAAATCTTCTCCTTCTTTCCATAGAAACAGCTGCCAATCGTCGTTTGTCTCATAATTTTTCATCGTTTGTTGAAGCTGCTTTAAGTCTTTTTCGTTTGGCATAAACGACAAAAGACCCATGGCAATTTTCTCATAGTTTTTTCGATAGCGAACTAGCATATGAATCCCTCATTATCGACAAGACTTATTGTTTACTCGCTATTGCTATTATAAACGGTCTTGTCGCTTTTTTAAACCTTTTTTATCGCGATCATATATTGACTATTTACTTACTTAAGAAAATGTACGCATCACATTCGCCATTTCGATGGCGCTTAATGCTGCCTCCCATCCTTTATTTCCTGCTTTCGTCCCAGCCCGTTCAATTGCCTGTTCAATCGTATCTGTCGTCAGCACCCCAAAAATGACCGGTACACCTGAAGAAAGGGCAGCATGGGACGTTCCTTTCGCCACTTCATTACATACGTAATCGTAATGGCTCGTTGCCCCGCGAATAACTGCACCAAGTGTAATCACTGCATCATATTTTTTCGACTCTGCCATTTTTTTCGCTACAAGCGGAATTTCAAACGCACCTGGCACCCAAGCGACGTCGATATCATGTTCCGCTACCCCGTGACGTTTCAAGCCATCGAGCGCACCACCGAGCAACTTGCTTGTAATAAACTCATTAAATCTCGCAACGACAATTCCGACTTTTAACCCTGTTCCAACTAAATTTCCTTCATATACGTTCATGCCATTCTCCTCCTTAAAGATGCAACATATGTCCTAGTTTTTCGTATTTTGTCCGCAAATAGCGCTCGTTATGGCGCTTCGCTGGCATTTGTAGCGGAACACGCTCAACAACTTCTAATCCGTATCCTTTTAACCCAGTAATTTTGCGCGGATTGTTCGTCAATAAGCGCATTTTTGTCACACCTAAATCTTTTAAAATTTGCGCGCCAATTCCATAGTCGCGCAAGTCTGGGGCGAAGCCGAGCTTTTCGTTTGCCTCGACCGTATCATAGCCTTGCTCTTGCAACTTATATGCGCGCAATTTGTTTAACAAGCCGATACCGCGACCTTCTTGGCGCATATATAACAACACTCCACGACCTTCTTCTTCAATTTGCGCTAACGCTGCATGAAGTTGAGGACCACAATCGCAACGATGCGAACCGAACACGTCCCCTGTTAAGCATTCCGAATGGACGCGCACGAGCACTGGCTCATCTGGAATGATTTCTCCCTTCACAATTGCGATATGTTCCTTACCGTCTAACGTGTTGGAATATCCAATCACTTTGAACTCGCCAAAATCGGTCGGCAACGAAATTTCCACTTCACGTTTAATCAATTTTTCTTTCCGATTGCGATATGCGATTAAATCTTTAATCGTAATCATTTTCATATCAAATGTTTCCGCTATTTGTTTTAAATCAGGCACACGCGCCATCGTCCCATCATCTTTTATAATTTCACAAATGACTCCTGCTGGCTTTGCCCCACAAAGACGAGCTAAGTCTACAGCGGCTTCCGTATGACCTGCCCGCCGCAACACGCCACCTTTTTTCGCCACAAGCGGAAAAATATGCCCTGGTCTTTTAAAATCGCTTGCTTTCGCTTCTGGATTTAACATTTCTTGAATCGTCAACGAGCGCTCAAACGCGCTAATGCCCGTCGTCGTTGCTTTATGGTCGATGCTGACGGTAAACGCTGTGCCGTGCGCATCTGTATTATGATTGACCATCGGTGCTAAATCGAGCCGATCGGCCAATTCTTCTGTAATCGGCACACAAACGAGACCGCGACCGTGCGTAATCATAAAGTTGATTACTTCCGGCGTTGCTTTTTCTGCAAGCGCCACAAAATCGCCTTCGTTTTCACGATCTTCATCATCACAAACGATAATAATTTTTCCTTGCATTAAATCATAAATCGCCTCTTCAATTGTATGAAACATTTCGCTCACTCCTTATATCCGTGCTCTTGCAAAAATTGCAACGTCAACCCGTCATGCTTACCGGCAACGAACTGTTCTACATACTTACCAATGATGTCACATTCAATATTGACGATATCGCCAACCTTTTTTGCCCCTAAAATCGTCGCTTCTTGCGTATGCGGAATGAGTGAAATCGTAAACGTTCGATCCGTTAAACCGAAAATCGTTAAACTTGTGCCGTCAACCGCAACAGAACCTTTTAAAATCATGTATTTGCGCAAATGACCCGGCACTTCAATGTCATAATACACCGCGTTAGCGACAGGTTGTTTGCGAACGATACGTCCAACACCATCGACATGCCCAGAAACGAAGTGACCGCCAAAACGACCGTTCGCCGCCATCGCCCGTTCTAAATTGACTTTCGCTCCTACCGTCAGCGTTTTTAATGACGTTGCACGCACCGTCTCCGGCATGACATCAACTGTAAAGAAGCGATTTGTAAACGATGTGACAGTTAAACAAACACCGTTCACTGCAATGCTGTCACCGAGCTGCACATCTTGTAGCACTTTATGCGCTCCGATCGTAAAAACGATCGCATCACCTGTTTGTTTCATTTGTTGAATGGTTCCTATTTCTTCAATAATTCCTGTAAACATGGCGATCATCCTTTAGCAACGATTTTAATATCCGATCCGATCATCTCAACATGTTTCACTTGCAAGCGAAGCGCATCCATCATTCGACCAAAACCTTCCCCACCGATTGCTGAAGGGGCTTCGTTGCCACCGATCAACGTCGGGGCGACATAAGCGATGACTTGTTGAACAGAGCAAGAAGATAAAAAGCTTCCATGCACATGCGCTCCACCTTCAACGAATATGGACATGACGTTGCGCTTACCAAGTTCACGTAAAAGAGATGGAATATGAATCGTATGTTCATTCATACGAATGAATTGTACTCCCGTTTGTTCATACGGCTTCATTTGGTCTTCCGTCACATGATGCCCGACGACAATCCATGTTGGCGCCATGTTGTCTGTTACGATGTTCGCTTGAAGCGGTGTGCGCAAATGTGTATCGAGCACAACTCGAATCGGCTGTTTTCCTTCGTGACCAAATCGAACGGTTAAGCTCGGATTATCTGCTAAAATGGTGCCGACGCCGACAACGATCGCGTCGTGCTGCTTTCGCTCACGATGCACATCGCGACGCGCCTCTTCAGACGTAATCCACTTGCTTTCTCCCGTTTTCGTGGCAATTTTCCCATCTAAACTCATCGCATATTTTAATGTCACATACGGGGTTTTCGTTGAGATATAGTGAAAAAACATTTCGTTTAACACATCCGCTTCTTCTTTCAACACCCCGACGGTCACATCAATTCCCGCTCGCCTTAATTTTTCAATACCTTTTCCCGCGACGAGTGGATTCGGATCTGTTGTCGCCACGACAACGCGCTTCACCTTTTTTTCAATTAACAAATCGGCACATGGTGGCGTTCTCCCATAATGACTGCACGGCTCAAGCGTCACATAAACAGTTGCACCTTCCGCTTTCGCGCCTGCCATACGCAGCGCATGCACTTCCGCATGTGGCTCTCCTGCTTTCAAATGCGCTCCAAAACCGACAACTTCGCCATCTTTTACAACGACCGCACCGACAAGTGGGTTTGGAGACGTTTGACCACGCGCTGTTTCAGCTAGCTGTAATGCTAAGCGCATATATCGTTCGTCCATTTTGCACCACCTTTCCTGTATAACATAAAAACCCTAGGAACAACGTCCTAGGGCAAGATGTATATAAAAGATCGCCTTTTTCGCATAGAAAAATAACCCATCGCCGACCGTTATTTTCCAAATAAGTGGAATAAGTGGCGTGAGTTTTCGGCAATCCTTCTCCCATCCAGACTATACTGTCGGCTCCGGAATCGCACCGGATCATGCCTTAACGGCTCGCGGGCTGAGAAACGTACGTTTCATTACCGCCGGTCGGGAATTTCACCCTGCCCCGAAGGATGCGTATATTCCATTTTTATTCATTATAGCACAATAAAACGAAATGTCTATTATTTTGCAATAAACAGCCAATACGCCGCTCCCCAAACGAAGCTAACGAGCAAAAGGAGGAAAAACAATAACCAATTTTTTTTCATCTCCCATCCTTCCTTTTCACTATTGTTCGTCCCACACTTTTACTTCTTTCATCACATCACCATTTTTCATCGCTTTGACAACGTCCATTCCACTAGTCACTTGTCCGAACACTGTATGTACACCGTCTAAATGTGGTTGCGGCTCGTGACAAATGAAAAATTGACAGCTTCCCGTATCTCGACCACGGTGCGCCATCGACATCGCCCCTTCAATATGTTTATGCGGATTGTTGTCCGTTTCACACGGGATGGTGTATCCTGCATCGCCTGTTCCGTTTCCAATCGGGCAGCCACCTTGGCTCACAAACCGTTTAATGACACGATGAAATGTCAATCCGTTATAAAACCCTTCATTCGCTAGTTTTTCAAAGTTCGCTACCGTCTTTGGCGCTTCGTTTGGAAATAGTTCAAACTCCACCTTTCCACCGTTCTCCATCATGATATAACCTTTTTTCTTCATTGAAACTTTCGCCACCTTTCTATCGTAAAAACAAATGTAGCTTCATTTTACTATATTTCGCTTCTATGTTCACGCAAATATTTGTACAATAGTACAGTACAGAGGAAAAAAGAAGGAGGCTTTCATGGTGAAAAAGTGGTTTACGATATTTACTCTATTGTTGTTTATTATTCCATCGATTACTTTCGCTGATGCGATTGAAGGGGATGTCATCATTACGCTTGGTGAAAACTTAACAGAGCAGCAAAAACAACAAATATTGAAAGAAATGAATGCACCAGACAGCGCTGAAATCATTACAGTTACAAATGCGGAAGAGCATAAATATCTCGGCGGCATCATTCCGAAAGGACAAATTGGAACAAAAGCCATTTCATCATCTAAAATTACTATTGGCGCGCCCGGCTCAGGGCTACAAGTCGAGACGAACAACATTAACTGGGTAACAAAAGAAATGTATATGAACGCGCTCATTACGGCGGGGGTGAAAGATGCGGTCATTTACATTACCGCACCATTTCCTGTATCAGGAACGGCTGCGCTGACAGGATTAATGAAAGCGTATGAACTTTCTTCAAACGAAGTCATTCCTGATGAAGTGAAAAAAGTGGCGAATGAAGAAATGGTGAAAACGGCGCAACTCGGTGAATCAATCGGCAACGACAAAGCGGTAGCGTTGCTTGCAAAGATTAAAGAAGAAATTGCGAAAAATCCCCCAAAAACTGATGCCGACATGCGTGCGCTTATTGAACGAATCGCTCAACAGCTTGGCATTACGTTAACGGAAGACGAAATCAATAGCTTACTTTCTTTATTTAACAAAATGAAAAACATCAACATCGATTGGAATCAAGTAAATGAACAGTTGGCCCAAGCAAAAGACAAGCTATCAGCCTTTTTGCAAACTGAAGAAGGTCGAACGTTCATTCAACGCATCGTTGACATTTTACGTGAAATATGGAATGCGCTCCGCGGCGCATTTGGAGCATAAAAATAACCGAGGCAACCGCCTCGGTTATTTTTTCACCCTCGCTTTTAGCGGCAAGTCGAGTCGAATTAAATCTTCGTACGTTTCACGTCTCACGACAAGCTCTGCCTCACCGTCTTCAACAAATACGACCGCTGGCCGCGGGATGCGGTTGTAGTTATTGGCCATCGCATATCCGTAAGCACCGGTACAAAAAACAGCTAAGTAGTCTCCTGGTTGCGCCTTTGGGAGCGGTAAATCCCAAATGAGCATATCACCTGATTCGCAACATTTCCCAGCTATCGCGACCAATTCTTCACAATGATCGTACATACGGTTAGCTAGCACCGCCTCATATTTTGCCTCATATAGCGCCGGGCGAATGTTATCGCTCATTCCTCCATCGACTGCGACGTATTGACGGACGTTTGGCACTTCTTTCCGAGAGCCGATCGTATATATCGTCGTTCCAGCATCCCCCACGAGCGAACGCCCCGGCTCAATCCAAATTTCTGGAAACGGAAGTTGGAAACGAGCAACGTTTCGCTTCACTTCTTCAATAATTTGCTCGACATATTGTTCTGGCGCAAGCGGGTCATCATCTTTCGTATAACGAATACCAAAACCGCCCCCGAGATTGACAACTTGAGCAGTAAAATCGTATGCATCACGCCATGAGGAAAGTTTTTCAAACAACTTTTTCGCTGCAAGTACAAAGCCTGTCGCATCAAAAATTTGCGAACCGATATGACAATGAATACCGAGCACATGAAGATGAGAAGAAGCGAGAGCGCGCTGCAACGCTTTATCCGCTTGTCCATTATGCAAATCAAAACCGAACTTTGAATCTTCTTGACCTGTTAAAATATAGTCGTGGGTATGCGCCTCAATTCCCGGTGTGACGCGCAATAAAATAGGCATCGTATATTCATGAGCAGAACAAAGTTGTTGCAGTAGCTCTAATTCGTAAAAGTTATCGACAACAATGCAACCAATTTTCGCCTCAATCGCCATTTGTAACTCTTCTTTACTTTTATTGTTCCCATGAAAATGAATACGTTCAACAGGGAAGCTGGCTGCTAAAGCAGTGTACAACTCGCCACCCGAAACTACATCAAGCGACAATCCTTCCTCTGCCATCAGCTGTACGATCGCTATCGTCGAAAACGCTTTGCTTGCGTACGCTACTTGCGCACGCACCCCATGTTTATGAAACATTCGTTTAAACGCCCGCGCCCGCTCACGAATAAGCGCAACATCGTAAATGTAAAGCGGTGTCCCATACGTGCGAGCAAGTTCAATCGCATCGACACCTCCAATTTGTAAATGACCACGTTCATTTATTTGCATCGTTCCATGCATAATTATACAATCCCCCTGATGATTCCGAAATAATTAAAGAAAACGTACCATAATTTTTGGTACGTTTCAACCTTTTTATGTCGGTTGTTTTTGCTTGTTTTGTGGATGAACGATACTCGGTCGAATGGAAGAACCAGCAACGGATCGTCGAACGATAATTTGCATAAACGCCCCCGGATCGAACGGAATAAATGGCCATAAATATGGTGTATTTAACGAGCGAATGTTGGCGAGAAATAGTAAAAATACGGTCACACCAATCATAAATCCAGGTATACCAAACAAAGCAATAACAACTAAAAATAAGAGACGGAAAATTTTATTTGCAATACTTAATTCATAACTCGGTGTAGCAAAAGAACCGATCGCAGCAATCGATACGTACAAAATGACTTCCGGCACAAACAGCCCAACATCAATAGCAATTTGCCCGATTAATGCGGCTGCAATTAAGCCCATCGCTGTCGATAATGGCGTTGGCGTATGAATAGCAGCCATTCGTAAAAATTCGATACCGATATCCGCAATCAAAAGTTGCACAAAAACAGGGATGTTCGTTTTTTCATTCGGACCAATATATGACAACTTTTCTGGCAACAATGACGGATCGAGTACGAATAAAAACCAAAGTGGTAACAAAAAGAGCGATGCGAAAATGCCTAAAAAACGCACCCAGCGTACGAACGTTCCGACCGCTGGGGATTGCCGATATTCTTCGGCATGTTGAACGTGGTGAAAATACGTTGTTGGCGTAATAATGACGCTTGGCGATGTATCGACCATAATAATAACGTGCCCTTCTAATAAATGGGTAGCAGCTACATCGGGCCGCTCTGTATACCGCACGAGCGGATACGGATTGTATCCTTGTTTCACTAAAAATTCTTCAATCGTTTTGTCTGCCATCGTCAACCCGTCAATTTTAATTTCATTTAACTCTTGTTTAATTAATTCAACAAGACCCGGGTCAGCTACGTCTTGAATGTATGCAATACAAATATCTGTTTTCGAGCGCTCACCAACTTGTATCATCTCGAAGCGAAGCCTTTCGTCACGAATGCGGCGCCGAGTTAACGCTGTATTGACAACAATGTTCTCAACATAGCCGTCACGCGCGCCACGCACAACTTTTTCCGTATCGGGCTCCTCAGGCGAGCGACCCGGATAACTTCGCACATCGACAGCAAACGCCTTCGTTTCCCCATCAATAAATAGTAAAATGAGACCAGTTAATAAAAAATCAACCGCTTCGTCTAAGCTTTTTACAAGGTTTACTTGCTGATGAACGAGACGATTTTCAATGATTTCGGGCAGCTTTACCGATTGTCGCTCACGATCGTTTACTTGAACGAGCATTTCGAGCAGTTCGATGATGTATTGCGTATCACAAAGACCGTTACAATAATATAGATGCACATCTGTTTTTAAAATGTGCAATTTACGCACACCTAAGTCGAAGCTCGTTCCGACCCCAATCGCATCTTTAAAAAACTGCTCATTTTCATTCAACTTCGGAGAAATCGGTATGCAACTTTCTATTTTCATCACGCCTACTCCTTTCAAGAATATATTCAATTGCTTTTCTCGTAATCGGACAACCGTTGCGAATATCGTCGCGACGTCTCATTTTTCCAATGTCCCCAATACCAACGACGATCGGAATCGATAATTCATCTAAGCAATATACAGTATCGCCATTGATTCGACCGACTTCCCACTCACAAATGCCTTCTTTATCTACACCGTACATGGTGAAATTCCCATCGTAATCGATGCAAACATGTACTTTTGTCCATTCTTGATTGTTCGTATCAGATGCTACTGCAATTGCACCTAACACATCGATTTGTTTATGCGTCGCGACATAGCGAAGCGCCTGTTCCCCTGCCCCTTCACCAATAATACCGCTATCGTCAAACATAACAAAGACAGGATCATACGGCGTCTGTAAAATAAAATCGACGAGCTGTTTACCTGTTAAACGTGATGGATTTCCTTGCGACTGGCTAATGCAGCGACCGCCGAGTTGCTTTGCTAACCATTCAAGCGCACGTTGCACATGCTGATCTCCATCTGTTACTAAAATCACTTTTCTTTTTTTCATTCCATCCTTCCTCTCGGCTTACAGACGAACGCGGTTACCCATGCAACAGCAATCGGAAAAGAAAGAAAAAAGACGACATTTGTAAAGTCCCCCGTTTTTACCGCTTGTATGCAAGAAGCTCCCATATGAACAAGCGTCGTTTCCACACCTGCATGCGCTAACGACTGAAACGAAGTGTACCATCCGACCACTTCTATGACCATACCGAGCAATATAAGTATCGTCATCGTACGGACGAACGACCATTTCACCAGTAATAATTGCCCAATAAACGATAATACTCCACCAACAACAAACGCATATACGTACGTTTCCATCCTTACTTATATCACCGCTTCGATTGAGATGGCATGAGCGATCGCTGGAATCGTTTGTCTTTGCTTCACCATCGTGCTATTGAACAATGCACCTGTCGCCACAACGAGCATTGTATTTATTTTTTTCTCTTTCATTTGCCGAAGAAAATAGCTATATGTGACGACCGCACAGCACGCGCAGCCACTACCGCCTGCAAACGCTTGTTGTTCTGCATCATAAATAAGCACACCGCAGTCTGTGTATCGGTCGCCTATGTTCATGTTCGCATCATCACATAACGACTTGAACTCGTTACTTCCTACTTTTCCTAAGTCTCCTGTCACAATGACATCATAAGATTGTAGAGAAAGGCCACAATCGACCAAATGTTGCTTTATCGTCGTAAACGCTGCTGGTGCCATCGCTCGTCCCATATCGAGCGGATCGGTCACACCGCTATCGACGACGCGACCGATCGTTGCCGAACGAATACGAAATGGCGAACGAGTCGTACTTAACAACGCAGCCGCCCCCCCTGTCACTGTCCATGATGCGCTTTCCCCTTTTTGCACACCGATTGTCGTCGGAAAACGAAACTGACGCTCAGCTGCCCCGTAGTGACTACTTGTAGCAACTAATACGCGCCGAGCAAACGTCCCATCAATAAATGTAGCAGCAACGAGCATCGCTTCCGTTATCGTTGAACAAGCGCTAAATACCCCTAAAAATGGAACGTTTAGTTCGCTTGCTACATAGTTGGCAGTAACAGTTTGATTCAGTAAATCTCCTGCAATAAATAAATCGACATCTTGAACGGATACGCCTCCATTTTCTAAACAAATCGTAATCGCTTCTTTCATAAGCCGCCGCTCTGCTAGTTCCCAACTTTGTTCCTCGCAATATAAATCACCGTATGCCCGATCAAATGATGAACCGAGCGGACCTTGACGTTCTTTTGGTCCTACAACCGTACCGACCGATTCAACGTAAATGTCGTTATCAAAAACGATTGTTTGTTCTCCCACTTTTTTCATCATCTTTGGCGAGGAGACCCCGACTTCTAAGCGAGAGCGAAAGTCGGGGAGGAATCGCCCTTCCTCCTTTCTTTTGTATATGATAG
>NZ_FOJQ01000057.1 GCF_900111795.1 Anoxybacillus pushchinoensis
GCCCATCCTGTAGCGGCAGCTTGCGCCGCCTTTCAACGAAACGTCATGCGACATTTCGTGTTATCCGGTATTAGCACCGATTTCTCGGTGTTATCCCCGTCTACAGGGCAGGTTGCCCACGTGTTACTCACCCGTCCGCCGCTAACGATTCAAAAGCAAGCTTTCGAATCGTCCGCTCGACTTGCATGTATTAGGCACGCCGCCAGCGTTCGTCCTGAGCCAGGATCAAACTCTCCATAGAAAGTTTATCTCTCTAGCTTCATACGCTTTTCGCTTCGTTCAGTTTTCAAGGAACATCTTTGTCGTTTTTAAGCGACTTTTTCATACTATCATATCGTAAATCTCATGTCAACAACAAACTTTTTCATTTTAACCGTCGCCACATCTCAGCAGCGACGATTAAAAATATATCACGAACATTTCTAAACGTCAACACCTTTTCTTTATTTTTTTTTCAACTACATAATGTCTATGAAACACCCCTTGTCCTTTCGTTGTTATTTTTTCGACAGAGAGCACGTGTTTTTCAACTAAAAATTCAAGGAAAATAGCTAAATCAACCCCGTATACCGCCAGCTCTTCCTCATTTAGCAATTCGGCCATAGACCATGATGTCTCCCTTTTTGTAAGCACATCTAAAAGATGGCTTGCCCCTTGTTTGAGTTTCGAATGGATAAAAAAGTCACTTGCTAAAAATAATAACTGCAATCGCTTATCGAGCGGCTCTTCACTTCCCACTAACTCGGCATATAGTTTGTAAATTTGCGGTTCAATATGCTTCACTTGATTCCATACAGTCACCTCAGGATAAAAGCCATTTTCAATAATAGCTAGGCGCGCCAAATGGTGAAGAGCATGAAGGATATGATTGTAAGAATCCAGCCACTGATCTTTTTCAAAAAAACTTCTTCCCTCTATGTAACGACGAGCTAATTTTGCAAATTCAATGCCCATCTTGACCTTTCTCTCTTCTTCTGGAAACTGCAAGAGACGTTGTCGCAACTGCTCAATATATTCATTTCGATCAAACAAAACCTTCCCGTTCAACAGCCAATTTATCACTTTTCGATTTGAGCCAAGCAGCACCCATTCTTTTACTTGATGTTCGTCGACGACGTGCAACGATGCGCTTTTTTCTTCAAATGCATAATGCTTAATAAAAACTTTTTCCTCTCCTTTCTGAACAATAACAAATAAAATAACGTCAAATAAATCCGTCTCCGGAGAGTAATCCGACCCTTTTTCAACCATTAAAATTCCAAGCGTATGAGGGTGACTAGCGCGCTCTTGGTAAATCGGACGCAACAAATCTTCCATACCCGTTTCCTCCATTTTTCAACATTGTTTGACCGTATTCGACATTTTTCAAAAAACTCCTGCTGATTACTGCTTATCATTTAAAACTTATGATATAGTTATGCATAGGAGGCGATAGTGTGGGTGTAAAATATTCAAGCAAGATCAATAAAATTCGTACATTTGCATTAAGTTTAATTTTTATCGGTTTTTTCGTCATGTACGCCGGAATATTTTTTCGTACATCCCCAATTGTCATGACGTTATTTATGATTTTAGGATTATTGTTTATTATTGCAAGCACGGTCGTTTATTTTTGGATCGGGATGTTGTCCACAAAAACCGTACAAGTCGTTTGTCCATCATGTAATAAAGTGACAAAAATGTTAGGCAGAGTCGACGTATGCATGTACTGCAACGAGCCTCTTACGCTTGATCCGACACTTGAAGGAAAAGAGTTTGATGAAAAATATAATCGAAAAACAAGAAACATAAAAAGCTGATAGCATACCGCTACCAGCTTTTTATGTTAATGATGTCCTTTTTGACAGGTCGGACAAGTTCCATAAATCTCCATACGATGATAACTAACTTTAAATCCCGTCACATGTGCCGCTAAATCTTCTACTTCATCTAACCCCGGATAGTGAAAGTCAACAATTTTTCCACACACTTCACAAATGACGTGATAATGATGCGTCGTAACAAAATCAAAACGACTCGAGGCATCACCGTACGTCAATTCTTTGACAAGACCGACCTCTTTGAACACACGCAAGTTGTTATACACCGTCGCGACACTCATATTTGGAAATTTTCCTTCCAAAGCTTTATAAATTTCATCCGCTGTTGGATGGGACATCGACTGAATCAAATATTCGAGTATCGCATGACGTTGCGGTGTAATACGGACGCCGGTTTCTTTCAACGTGTGAAGCGCTTCTTTTAATTGCTGTGCGTGCGTCACCGTCATGCACCCCACTTTCATTTATAAAAATTATAATTATTACTTTGTAATTTTTATAAACAGTGTACAAAAAACTGAAACCGTTTGTCAATTGTATTTTTAGGCAAGAAAAAAAGGCGACTCTTAAAGAATCGCCGCATACATCATTGAGGAGGTGTGTTCTGCTATATCGTACGCAACGATCGTGTTATTCGTTTGAGCCAATCGCCTCTTTTAAAGCGCCTAGCACCTCTTCAACATGCCCATTTACCTTCACTTTTCTCCACTCTTTTATTATGTGACCATTCGGATCAATTAAAAACGTCGAACGCTCAATGCCCATATACTCTTTCCCGAAGTTTTTCTTCAACTTCCATACATGATACGCTTTTGCTACGTCTTGTTTTTCATCGGAAAGAAGTAAAAACGGCAAGTTATGCTTTTCGATAAACTTTTTGTGACGCTCAAGTGAATCAGGACTAATACCGATAACGACCGCCCCGAGCTTAGTCAACGTTTCATAATGGTCACGAAAATGACAAGCTTCCGTCGTACACCCTGGCGTCATATCTTTCGGATAAAAGTACAAAACGACATACTTCCCACGAAATTGCGACAATGTGACTTGTTCGCCATTGCTCGCTGGCAATGTAAAATCAGGTGCTTGCATATTTTCCCTCCTACTTCCTTTCTACGTCCATAACAATGCGAACGACGAAGGCAGCTGGCAGCGCATAGCCGAGCAACGCTTCGAGCATTGCAATCCATCGACCAATCCCGATTGGTACAATATCCCCATAACCAACGGAAAGCAATGTGACCGCACTAAAATATAAACTCGTTTCAACATATTGTAAAAAATGAGAAGCCTCTATGTTCTTCCCATTTTCCATCATAACAACATGTCCATTTATATGCAAAATTGTATAAACAAGCGCAAATCCAATCATCGTCGTTGAATAGACGAATATGATCGCAATGAAGTTTTTTACTGAGATGACGGAATGTTTCGTTTGCCAAAATGAGAAAACACTCATACATATAATAAAAACAATTAGCGCGATGAATACATATATCACAACACCCCCTCCTGTCCTCATATATACGAGAGGATGTCGCAATTAATTCCCGGCTCCGCGATAACGTTTGACTCCTGCATTCCACAGCAAAACAGACAAAGTAAAACATACGATTCCCATGACCGGTGTTAAAAATGAATACATGTACCATTCCGTTTTGCGCAAAAAGTAAGCCGACGGATATACACCAACAAATGCAAACGGCAAAACCCAAGTTAAAACGTAGCGGATTACACGATTATAAATATCAACAGGGTATCTTCCATAGTTTCCGATATTATACATCATCGGCATAATCGAACTGCGTGCATCGGACCAAAAGCTAATGCTAGCTAATGAAATAAAAATACCTGCGTAAACGAACGTACCTCCTAATACAAAAAGAACAAACAAAATGACGTCATACCAATGAAACGTCAAATGTAATTTTGCAGCAGCATAACTCATAATGACTAAGCCAGTAATCCCTCCAAGAAGCGACTCGAGCTCCATGCGCTCAAGCACAATTTGAAACAAACTATGCACCGGACGGGTGAGCACGCGATCCATTTCGCCCCGTACGATGTACCGTTCATTAAAGTCCCATATGTTAAAAAACGAAGCAAATAAAGCAAACGGAACTAAAAAGAAGCCGTAAATAAAAATAATTTCATCACGCGTCCATCCGTTTAATAGTTGTGTATGTCCAAAGACAACAAGAATAAAAATTAAATTCACACCTTGAAACATTAAGTCAGATAAAAACTCAACAAACAAATCTGTCCGATATTGCAACTTTGTTTTTACATATTGGCTCATATATTGAAAGAAAATAGACATATAAAACATGCGCTCACCCCCCTTGAATGATGAGTTTTCGTTTAGCCGCTTTCCATAGTAAATAAATTGGAACAATTAATACGATACACCAAACGGCTTGAAACATCATTCCTCGCACCGCTTCATTCTCGGTAAAACTTTCCGTAAAAATCATGCTCGGAATATAGCTAATCGCTTGGAAAGGTAAATATTTCATCACATCTTGTGCCCATTCCGGGTAAAAGCTGATTGGCAAAATAAGTCCTGAAAACAAATCAATAATAAACCGTTTAGCTCGGAGTAGTCCTTCCCCATTTAATGTAAAAAATGTAACCATCCCTGCAAGCAAATTGAGCTGAGAGTTAATGATAAAACTGAGTATTGTCGACAAGACGAAATATGCCCACGTATGCGCGTTCGTTGTAAATTGAAGCGAGAATACGAAAGTAACAATGAGCATCCCTGGTAATGAAAAGAAAAACAATCGAAAAATTCCTTCGCCAAGCCCTTGCATCGTCTTCATAACTAAGTAGTTGTACGGACGAATTAACTCAATCGCTACTTTTCCTTCGCGAATTTCCATTGCAATTTCACGATCGATATTATTGAAGTAAAATGCTCTTGCCATCCATGCAATAGCGACGTACGTCGTCATTTGTTCGACTGTCATTCCTTGAATAGACGGCTGTCCTCCATAAATGGCAGACCATAAAAAATAATACGCTCCGATATTAATGCTATAAATAAAAATGCCGCTATAATAGTTCGTGCGATAAGCTAGCATCATTAAAAAACGCATTCGAATCATTTCAATGTATTTACCCATGATGAATCCCTTCTTCGTAAATATTACGGATCACTTCCTCCGTCGATACTTCACGAATGTGAATGTCTTTAAGTTCATAGGAAGACACAATCTTTCCGATCACATGAGCCATGTCATCCGCTCGCACATGCGCAATCCAACTATGCCGATCTTCCCCTTCCTCCCATGTTACATCGATAAGCGAAATGAGCTGCTCTTTGGAAACAACATCGCGAAATTGAAACTGAATTTGCTTCCCTTCTCCCCAATTTTGTTTTAACCGTTGCAATGAACCGTCATAAATAATTTTTCCTTCATCAAGCATAATGACACGCTCACAAAGCGCCTCAATATCCGTCATATCATGAGTCGTTAATAAAATGGTCGTGTTGTACTTTTCGTTAATTTCTTTTAGAAATTGACGAATTTTTAGTTTGACAAGCACATCTAAGCCGATCGTCGGTTCATCTAAAAATAAAAGCGGAGGATTATGAATGAGCGCCGCCGCTAATTCGCAGCGCATTCGCTGCCCGAGCGACAACTTACGAACAGGTTTATCTAACAACGAACCAATATCTAGCGTTTCAATGACATGATCCATATGTTCTTTATAGTCATGATCAGAAACGCGATATACTTTTTTTAACAAGCGAAACGATTCTTGCACCGCAATATCCCACCATAGCTGCGAACGTTGACCAAACACAACGCCGATCGTCTGCACGAAACGTTCCCGTTCTTTATGTGGATTCATCCCATTTACAACGATTCGCCCAGATGTCGGCGTTAAAATTCCTGTCAGCATTTTTATTGTCGTCGATTTACCTGCTCCGTTCTCCCCGATATAGCCAACCATTTCCCCTTGCTTCACTGTAAACGAAATGTCGTCAACTGCCCGAATCGTTTTATAATTTCTCGTAAACAAATCACGAAACGCACCAGCTAAACCAGATCGGCTCGAGTACGATTTAAATTCTTTACGCAGTTTTTCTACTTCAATCGCATACATATTTCTCACCTCTCAAAAAATCACTATTTAATAGTGTAACGAAAATGTTTCAACTCAACAAATGGTGTGCTCAAATAAATGTGATAAAATAAACACCATGAAAGAAATTTTACATAAAAGGAGGAGGCTTCGCGTGAATTTTACGAAGTCTGAACAACTATATCAAGAGGCGCTTGAGCATATTGTCGGCGGCGTCAACAGTCCCTCACGTTCATATAAAGCAGTTGGAGGCGGTGCACCTGTCGTCATGGAAAGGGCGCAAGGCGCATACTTTTGGGATGTAGACGGCAATAAATATATCGATTATTTGGCCGCTTACGGTCCTATTATTACAGGACATGCCCATCCACACATTACGAAGGCAATTCAGCATGCAGCCGAGAACGGTGTGTTATACGGAACGCCAACACCGTATGAAATTACGTTTGCAAAAATGTTAAAAGAGGCCATCCCTTCCCTCGAAAAAGTACGTTTCGTCAACTCAGGAACAGAGGCGGTTATGACGACGATTCGCGTCGCCCGTGCTTATACCGGCCGAGACAAAATTGTAAAATTTGCTGGATGCTATCACGGACATTCTGATCTCGTTCTCGTCGCCGCAGGTTCCGGTCCATCAACGTTAGGAACTCCAGATTCCGCCGGCGTACCAAAAAGCATCGCACAAGAGGTCATTACTGTACCTTTTAACGACATACATGCTTTTAAACACGCGATGGATCGTTGGGGGCATGAAGTAGCCGCTGTGCTTGTCGAACCTATTGTAGGCAACTTCGGCATCGTTGAACCAAAACCAGGTTTTCTGCAAGCAATCAACGACATTGCTCATGCAGTTGGAGCGCTTGTGATTTACGATGAAGTCATTACTGCTTTCCGCTTTATGTATGGCGGGGCACAAAACTTACTTCATATCGAGCCGGATTTAACTGCACTTGGGAAAATTATTGGCGGCGGTTTACCAATTGGAGCATATGGGGGAAGAAAAGACATTATGGAACAAGTAGCTCCGCTTGGTCCTGCTTACCAAGCAGGGACGATGGCAGGGAACCCAGCTTCCATTTTAGCAGGCATCGCTTGCTTAGAAGTATTACAACAAGAAGGCGTGTACGAGCATCTCGACCATCTCGGCGCCATGTTAGAGGCAGGAATTTTAACCCACGCCAAAACATACGATATTCCTGTGACGATTAACCGTCTAAAAGGGGCTCTCACCGTATACTTTACAACAGAAAAAGTAGAAAACTATGAACAAGCGGAACGAACAGACGGAGAGATGTTTGCAAAATTTTTTAAGCTCATGCTTCATCAAGGCATTAACCTCGCCCCTTCGAAATATGAAGCATGGTTCATTACGTTAGCACATACAGAGGAAGATATTGAATATACAATTGAAGCGGTAGAACGGGCATTTAAAACATTAAAAAATGAATAAATATACAAAAACAACGGGGTAGGAGCATGTTCTCCACCTCGTTGTTTTTGCCTAAAACAAAATGAAAACGCTTACATTATTTGTGAACGATTGGTTACATAGCTTGAATATCGTATCCAAAAACATGAATAAATAATTGATTTTCCTTTATGAACGTGCTAATATAAACTATAAAATTTAGAAAATTTCATTTTTTTAAAAAAGTTTTTGTAGGAGGTGGCGAAGGCGAGAAGCGAATGATAGTCGCTTGTAAGCCGCATGCTATGAAACAACGGTGGAATCCAGCTTCATTTCAACATTTTTACAAACATGAGCACGACGCGTGTGGAATTGTCGCTGCGGTTGAAAAACGACGCATCCCGACAAGAGAAAACATTACAACATGTATTAACGCCCTCGTCACAATGAATCATCGCGCAGGATTTATCAACGGAGAAGGAGATGGCGTCGGCATCCACATCGACATTCCAAAAGCGCTTTGGAAAGAAAAATTGGCCGTTGCCCAACTTAATCCTCAACTCGTTGACCGCGATGATTTTATCGTTGGCCATATATTTATTACACGAACAACGAACGTGGAAGAAAAAAAAGCGCGCATGCGCCAATTGTTTGCTCAATTTCATCTCACGCTTATTTTTGAATCTGATCGCGTCACATCTTCTTCAGCGCTTGGTCCAATCGCTTTACGTGAAGAACCGGTATTTTGGCAAATTGCCCTTTTGCCTAGCAAACATACAACCCTCGCTAGCACGTTGTTTGAATTAACTGTTGAAATAGAAAAAGATGAACACGTTCACGTCGCTTCTTTAAGTAATTATCATGCTATTTATAAAGTGATGGGCGCCGGAGACATTTTGCCAAAATACTATCACGATTTAGCAAGTCCGCTCGTCGCATCAACGATGACACTTGGTCATAATCGATATTCAACGAATACACTCTCAAACTTTTTCCGGGTGCAGCCGTTCAGCGTGCTAGGTCATAACGGGGAAATTAATACGATCGCTAAACTTCGTGAGGAAGCTACGATGATCGGCGTGCCGCTAACAAACGGCGGAAGCGACTCACAAGACTTGAGCCGAACGATGGAAACACTCATTTATCGCGATGGGTATACGTTATTTGAAGCAATGGATTTGTTGTTCCCGCCCATTGTAAATGAAATAAAAAACTACCCTGCACATCTACAAGATTTATATACTTACGTTCGCGAAGCGTGGGGACATTTTGCTCAAGGTCCTGCCGGAATCATTTCGCGCCATGCTGATGAAGCGGTATTTAGCGTTGATGCGCTCGGATTGCGCCCACTTTGGAAAGTTGAGACCGAGCATCGTTACGTATTCGCATCTGAGCCAGGAATTATTCCAACGTGCGAATACACAGGCGAACCAAAACCGCTCGCCCCAGGGGAAAAAATCGGCTTAAAATGGCAAGATGATGGAACAGTTCGTATTTACGAGTACGCGGACTATCAGCAAGAAGTGTACAACCGCATGCGACAGCGGCTAAATATTGAGAATATGCGGCAACGTCTACAAACGCCGACATTCAAACCTTATGTGCTCGTTGCTCAACCAACAAAAGTGCATAATGGACAATACGCTGCATTCGGTTGGGATCGCGAACATATTCAATTGCTCGAACAAATGGCGGAAAAAGGTGCTGAACCGATTCGCTCCCTCGGTCACGATGCTCCGCTTGCAGCGATCGATCCTGAACGGAAAAATATTGCGGACTTTATTAAAGAAAGCGTAGCAGTTGTCACAAACCCAGCCATCGATCGCGATCGAGAAACTGAGCACTTTTCTACTCGTGTCGTCGTTGGAAAACGACCAAGCATCGTACTTAATGAAGAACATCCGTACACTGTAGAGCTTCTTTCCCCTGTTTTAATCGAAGGAAAACTCGGCAATGAATGTGCGGAGACGTTACAGCAACCATCATATGACCAACTTGTTCATGCATTCGAAGAAAAACAGTTAACATACTTTATATCGGCTACCTTTTTTGAAAAAGAAACTATTCCAGCCGCGTTAAATCGCTTAAGTGAAGAAGCGTGCGAAGCAGTCGGAAACGGAAAAACGTTGCTCGTCATTGACGATGCAAAAGCACATCAAAACGGGCATTTATGGATTGATCCGCTCCTTGTCATATCATCCATCGATCAAGCGTTAACAAAAGCGGGGATAAGAAGACATTGTTCTCTCTTACTTCGCTCCGGTGCGATTCGCTCACTTCACGACTTGATCGTCGCTTACGGACTCGGCGCTAACGTCATTAGCCCATATTTAATGTTTGCTACAGTTGCTGATTCGTCGACTCGACCAGCCGTTCATTTGTATCAAGCGTTAAATAAAGGGCTCGAAAAAGTCATTTCAACGATCGGTATTCACGAGTTACGCGGATATAGTCGACTATTTTCGTCCATTGGATTGCATGACGAAATCGCAGCTGTACTAAATATCGTTAACTTTTTCGGCTCGCACACACTTATCCAAAATTTTGACACATTAAAACAAGATGCGATTGCACGAGCTAAAGATTTTGAAGCAGAACAAGCGAAACTGCGCAAAACATTCCACGTCTTTCCACGCATTTGGAAAGCGATTGGCGAAGTAGCTCAAACCGGCTCATACGACAGCTATCGTGACAAATTGACAGAAATCGAAACGGGGACACCAACAGCCATTCGTCATTTAACTGATTTAAAACTGGCAAGCACGCCAGCCAAAAAGGAGCAAGTCGACATTTCAGTTGGTGAACATAGCTTGCCGTTTGTCATTGCTTCGATGTCATTCGGTTCACAAAATGAAATTGCCTTTCGTGCATATGCCGAAGCAGCGAATCGCCTCAACATGATCAGCTTAAACGGTGAAGGTGGCGAAATTAAAGATATGCTCGGTAAATATCCGCGCACGCGCGGGCAGCAAGTAGCATCTGGGCGATTCGGTGTCAATGCAGAACTGCTCAACTCATCCAATTTGCTTGAAATTAAAATCGGGCAAGGCGCGAAACCGGGCGAAGGTGGTCATTTACCTGGTTCAAAAGTAACAGCTAAAATTGCTGAGGCACGCAACGCAACGATCGGCTCGGATTTAATTTCACCGTCAAACAACCATGACATTTATTCAATCGAAGACTTAGCGCAAATGATTGCCGAACTAAAAACGGCTAACGATCGGGCAAAAGTTGCTGTGAAAGTGCCAGTCGTTCCGAATATCGGAACAATTGCTGTCGGAATTGCAAAAGCGGGGGCAGACATCATTACGCTGAGCGGCTTTGACGGTGGAACAGGTGCTGCGCGCATCCATGCGATTCAACACGTTGGCCTGCCAGTGGAAATCGGGGTCAAGGCGGCACATAATGCCCTTTTAGAAGCGGGATTGCGCGATCAAGTAGAAATTTGGGCAGACGGTGGAATACGAAGTGCTATGGACGTTATGAAAGTGATGCTTCTTGGCGCGAATCGTGTCGGTTTTGGTACGTTAGCGATGATTGCAATCGGGTGTACGACATGCCGCGGTTGTCACTTAGATACGTGTCACGTCGGAATCGCCACGCAAATTGAATCGGAAGCGCAAGCAAAAGAGCACGGTTTACGCCGCTTCGTTCCAAGACAATTTGAGCAAGCTGTGCAAAACTTAGTTCGTTTCTTTACAGCTTTCGGCGAGGAGCTAAAAACGCTTACCGCTTCGCTCGGCTATACAAACTTACAACAACTTGTCGGACGCTCCGATTTACTCGAGCAGACGCGTGGACGGGACCGCATGGACTTGACAACATTATTAAAACCGTTAGATATCGGACAATGGTATCAAAAAGAAATCGCAGCGACATCGGAAGAAGGAAAACTTGCTGTTGCAGCTGGCGCGGAATATTTGGATTACCATGTTGAAGATTTGCATCGTTCACGTGAATTTTCAACCGTCACAGCGGAACAACGTGTGCTCGGCAGCCGCGTAGCGTGCCATCGCGTACGTGGTCGATTAGACGGATCGTATAAAAAGCTACCAAATATTTCTCTACGCTACAAAGATGGCTCTGTTCCGGGCAATGGACTTGGGGCGTATAACGTTACTGGCATTCATATTCACGTCGACGGGGGCGCGCAAGATGGTGTTGGAAAAACATCGTTTGGTGGCGGCATCTTCGTCTTCAAAGCAAAAGGAAAAGACGGAAAGTTTTATAATGGCTCGGTAGGAAAAGGATTTGGTTACGGAGCGCAAAAAGGATTGCTAGTTGTTCAAGGAAATGCTGATGCACGCGCAGGCATTCGCCTATCAGGGGCCGATATCATTATCGGAGGGCAAGTGACGAAGCCAATCCCTGAAATTGAACATGGCAACATCGGTGTCAACGCAAACATTAAAGGCTTTGCCTTTGAGTATATGACAAACGGACGCGGGCTCGTTCTCGGCGATCCAGGGCCATGGATTTGTGCAGGAATGACTGGCGGTGTCGTTTATTTGCGCTACCAGCCAGAAATGGGCTTAACGAAAGCGGCGCTTGAACGTCGCATCGCCAAAGGAGCGAACGTTACGATTCAACCGCTTAACGAAAAAGGAAAAGCGGACGTGAGAGAACTGCTTCGCACATATGTTGATTTGCTTATCGAACACGAACAGCACGACGAAGCAGCAACGCTTCAACCGTTGTTGCAACAACCGGAACAACACTTTTTCCAAGTCATCCCGAAAAAAGAACAAGCAGATCCATCTGTGTCAACGGAATAAACATAAAAAGAACTGCTTCAAAAAATGAGGCAGTTCTTTTAATTTTTTTCTTTTGTCTTGATATACTGATAAAAAACATGTATATTTGTTTGTTGTTCTAACAAGATGGTGAACTACCCCCACTTAATTTTATAGCGAAAATTTGAAGTGGGGGCTTCCAAAGAAGTTTGACTGCTTTAAACAATCCTTATTCTTTGAGGCGTGTCCACTTCGCCGCTAGAGCATAAGACACTCAGGTCTACAGCTTTACTTTTCTTTAAGATGTTTAATGCGCCATTGACATCAGCATTAATTAGTTTGCCGGACTTTGTTCGATACAAGCCGCGCTTAATACGTTTGCCGCTGAACTTATATTCTTTTGGATTGTCGGCATTATATTCAGGAATCTCATCGCCGTCAAAAAAGCTGGCTTGAGACGTATATGATTCTTCCTGTTTCAAGAATTCAATG
>NZ_FOJQ01000001.1:0-125635 GCF_900111795.1 Anoxybacillus pushchinoensis
GTTTTTGCAAGATGATAGTTTTTCTCATAATTAAGAAATTCCTTGTGTTCAAAATAGTATTGTCTGACATTGTACAATCCGACGTTGTACATGTTCTTGGCAATATGGCACAGTTCTCGAAGAGTCAAGTATTCTTCTTTGGTCAAACCATTTAGCTGTTGTTTGATACAAAAATACATTTTTTCACCTCCCATCTAACTATATTATACTATATTTTACTGAATCTATCCTATTTTCAGCAAAATATAGTTAAGGCGATTCATCTCCCACTTACTCCGCTTCGCTTCGTTGAAGTGGGAGTCTTCTCGCCTAATTAAGATAAACAATTATTTTTTCTTTATATTGTTCAATGAATTCTTTTTTTATTTGTTGATGATTTAGAACATAGTTTTATAAAAATAGATAAAAAATGACTGTACATGTTGTGGCAATGGCTATGCCTATGAGCGTTTCGTACGGAAGCAATGTAAGGCGCTCTTTCGTTGACATATGTACACTCGCTGCGGTGATATGAAAAAAACTGCCGTGCGGTAAATGATCGAGCACTGTTGCCCCCGCATGTACCATAGCTGCTCCCGCAAGCGATGGGACACCCGCTTCAACTAATGCTTTTCCAAACACGTGGCTTGCGACAGCTGTCCCCGCCGTTGTAGATGCAGTAATGCCTGACAATAACGCACCAGCTAACGATGCCATGACGTATGGCGGAAATCCTAGCGATTCGAGCATGTGCATAAACGTTTGGTGCAAATCGGAGTTCGCGATTACACCCGCTAGCGTTCCAGTACCAAGAAGCATGAATACAACACCGCTCATTTTTTCCATGCCTACGCGTAGAAACACGTTCAACTCCCTCGTTTTATTCATAACAATCACACCAATCACCGCACCAGTCGGCAGAGCGATAAGCGGATCAATTGACACGCCAAAGAGCGGGCGTGACAATAAAAGAATTATCGCAACACCGGGAGCAACGATCGCTTTTTGCCATGGAGGTGTTTCTTTTTCAACCGTTTCAATTTTTGGCATATGTTTGTCATCACCCCGCCACCGTTTTGCAAGCTGGTACGTGACAAAAAGACCAATCACCGCCGGTGCGATGCCTGCCATCATGAGAGAGGAAAGAGGGACATGAAATGCCTCAGCAGCTGCAATCGTATTCGGGTTAGGAGAAATAATATTCCCAGCTTTTCCCCCACCAATTAATGCGAGCAATATAGCAAAACGCGACACGTCAAGTCGATGTGCCATCGCAAGCGCAACAGGTGCAATCGTCATAATGGCAACATCAACAAATACCCCACACGCTGTTAACATCATCGCTGCAACACATAGCGAAAATAGCGCATATTTTTCCCCACATGCTTGCATGAGTTTTTCTGCTATTGCCACCGCTGCCCCCGACTGCATTAATACACCAGCAAGCACACCAGCTGCTAAAACGCGCAAAATAGACGGGGTCATCTCTTTTGCTCCATCTATCATTAGCCGAACAGCTTCATCGATAGAAACTCCCCCTAGTAAAGCACCAATAAACGCGCCGCACATCATTCCATACCCTACCGGCACATTTCGTAAAATAAATACAACAGCTAGTAGAAAAGCAGCTATCGCTCCAAATGTGTTCAATTTGATCCCCTCCAAGTATACAATCTATAAACATATCATGATGTAACGTCATTTTTTGTAAATATATCACAAATAACATAAAAACTGTGTAAAAATTTTTAAAAATACGTACAGATGTCATCCGTATATACATTATTTTTGTAATAGTCTTTTTGTCGGAGGTGATCAGTGTAACAGGACGTTTTTTACTTATTTCTCTCGGAACAGGTGTTATAATGGTACTTGGAACATATTTCAAATGAAATGAAGCGAGCCATTCGACAATTTTCCACGTAAGAAAAAGGTGCCCAAATTGGACACCTTTTTCTTACGATGAAATCGTACGTTTAAACGTATCAAATTGCTCTGTCACTTGTTTACCTGGCGCTGCTGTCAATACGCTGACGATAACAATAGCGATGAGGCCTGCGATAAAACCAGGAACCATCTCATACATGACGCTAGCGTATGAAGAGTTTGCCCAAACGATGACCGTCGTCGCCCCTGCAATCATTCCCGCAAGCGCTCCCCATTTTGTCATGCGACGCCACCATAAGCTTAATATAATAACAGGACCGAATGAAGCACCAAACCCAGCCCATGCATAGCCAACAAGATTTAAAATCGTATTGTTTTGCTCATATGCCAAAATTAAAGCAACAACAGCAACAAGTAACACCGATAAACGACCAACAAACACAAGCTCTTTATCGGACGCTGAACGACGGAATAAAACTTTATATAAATCTTCTGTTAGGGAACTTGATGTCACAAGCAATTGCGATGAAATCGTGCTCATAATTGCCGCTAAAATGGCCGCCAGTAAAAATCCTGTAATAAGCGGATGGAATAAAATTTCACCAAGTTTAATAAATACCGTTTCTGGATCTTCTAACGTCATGTCGGCTTGTTTAAAGTAAGCAATTCCAAAAAGACCTGTGAGCATCGCGCCGACAGATGAAAAAATCATCCAGCCCATCCCGATTCGGCGTGCTTGTTTCATCTCTTTCACAGATGAGATGGCCATAAAGCGAACGATAATGTGCGGCTGGCCGAAATAACCGAGCCCCCAAGCAAATAAAGAAATGATACCGACAACGCTTGTCCCTTTAAATAAATCAAGCAAATTCGGATCGATGTCGCGAATTGTTGTTGTCGTTTCCGTTAACCCACCAATGTGCGTAAGCGTTACAACAGGTACGAGAATAAGTGCAATAAACATGATGAGACCTTGCACAAAGTCCGTCCAACTTACCGCTAAAAATCCCCCAAACAACGTGTAAGCTACAACGACGCCTGCCACAATCCATAACCCTGTATGATAATCTGTACCGAACGAGTTTTTAAACATGACCCCACCTGAAACGAAACCAGATGAGACGTAAAACGTAAAGAAAATCATAATGACGAATCCAGACACGAGACGTAACAACTTCGATGTATCGCCGAAACGATTTTCTAAAAATGACGGAATCGTAATCGAGTCGTTCGCCACTTCCGTATATACTCGTAAGCGCGGCGCAACGTATAGCCAGTTGACGTAAGCCCCGAGCGCTAAACCGATGACAATCCATGAAGCGCTCAATCCTTGCGCATACATCGCCCCAGGTAAACCGAGCAACAACCAGCCGCTCATATCCGATGCCCCAGCGCTTAATGCCGTCACCGCTGGGCCGAGCGTTCGTCCACCTAACATATAATCGGACAAGTTTGACGTCCGTTTATACGCCCAATATCCAATTAACAACATCCCTACCATATACAAAACAACAGATGCAATAACCAAAACAATCTCCCCCTCCTTTGTTGTCTTTGAAACCTCTTTGTGTTTATCATTATACTAAAATATATTCACAATTGTACAAAAAATTTTTTCCCAAAAAAGCCTTTTAATGCGAACGCGACGTTTTGCGGGCGTTATGCAAGCCGGCTCATAAAATATCCGAACCAATCGTTCCCAAACGGTACATATACGCGCATAGTGTATCCTTCTTTCACCAATTGCTGCTGCATATCTGTTTCGTGTGTTGCAATCGCTGTATAGCTTCCGTTCAATAAGTGAAGTCGAATGATGTTCATGTAGTTTTCATCGACTTGTTGCTTATCTTGAAACGCCACTTCCGGCGGCTCTTTATACGTACCTTTCACTAAACGAAGCGATACACCTTTTAAGTTTTTTACATCTTGTTCCTTATCATACATTTGCCGAAGCTCATGCAAAAGATCGAGCGTCGCTTGACAATGCCCTAAATCTTCCATATCCATGCGCACAAAGTTGTTATATCGTTTTGCTGTGTCAACAATTTGACGCATGTTATTTAAACAAAAAATTAAAATCAATGTCGAGCCCAAGTTGTGTCAGCTTCACACATAAGTTGCTACGAACTCCTGCCCGACGAATAGCTTCTAACGTGCGAATGTTATACTCTGTCGCTTCGATTGCCTCCTCGCGACTACAAACAAACTCCCCTAAATGGTCAAGCGTACAAACAAGTCCTTTTTCATTCAGTTTACGCACTTTTTTTGATAGCGCCTTCAATCGTTTCACCCGCAACGACTTGGGAAACTCCAAAACGGATCCCTCATTTTCTCGCTGCTTGATTTAACATTTTACTTTGCGAAGCATACAAAAAGATGTTTTTCGATAATTGTGCAAACACCGTATTCACCTCTTTTAAAACATTTCGCCACTGTTTTTGCTTGCATGTACAACACTTGATCAAAGGCGTGAAAAAAGGACTTCGGGCAGCCCGAAGTCTTTTTCTATTAACGTTTTCCTTTGACATACGGCGTACCGAGCGCTTTTGGCGCATCCGCACGTCCGATAAATCCAGTTAACGCTAAAATCGTTAAAGCATACGGCAAAATAAGCAAATAAACAGTCGGTACGTTTTTCAAAAACGGAATCGCCTGTCCGACGATGCTTAAACTTTGCGCAAATCCGAAGAAAAGAGCCGCTCCCATCGCGCCAAGCGGATGCCATTTTCCGAAAATCATTGCAGCAAGCGCCATAAATCCTTGACCAGAGATCGTCGCATGGCTGAAATCGCGTGAAATAATTATCGCATAAATCGAACCGCCAATTCCTGCAAGTGCACCGCTTAACATCACTGCGATGTAGCGCATTTTTGTCACATTAATCCCCATCGTATCTGCTGCCATCGGATGTTCCCCAACGGCACGAAGGCGAAGTCCGAACGGCGTTTTATAAATGACGTACCATACGACAAACGCTAATACAATCGCTAAATAAGATGGCAAATATCCGTTTGAAAATAAAATCGGACCGAGAACAGGAATTTTACTTAAAATCGGAATATCAATTTTATCAAAACCAACTTGTACTTGGTCTGTCTGTCCTTTTCCATACCACATTTTAACGAGGAACAACGATAACCCTAATGCTAAAAAGTTAATCGCCACCCCGCTAACGACTTGGTCAGCACGAAGCGAAATGGATGCTACTGCATGCATGAGCGAGAAAATAGAAGCAACAACCATCGCAACAACAATCGCAAGCCATGGGGTTAGTTCGCCAAACTGGTCAGCAAACGTTAAGTTAAATACTACACCAGTAAACGCTCCGATGACCATCAAGCCCTCTAATCCGATGTTGACAACGCCGGAGCGTTCGCTAAATACGCCACCAAGCGCCGTGAAAATGAGCGGTGCCGCAAAGAAAATCGCGGAAGGAATAATAATTTCAAGGATGTTTAACATTTATTTTCCCTCCTTTTTCAAGCGCGTAAGCACAAGACGAATTAAATAGCTAGAAGCAACGAAGAAAATGATCAACGCAATGACGATGTCAACAAGTTCTGTCGGCACATCGGCCGCTGATGGCATCTCTAACGCTCCGACTTTTAACGCTCCAAATAAAATAGCTGCTAAAATAATTCCAAATGCATGGTTTCCTCCAAGGAGGGCAACCGCAATTCCATCGAATCCGACTCCAGTAAATCCCGCTTTAACGGAGACGTTTTCAAATGTCCCTAATCCTTCCATTGCTCCAGCAATACCGGCGAATACCCCTGAAATAACCATTGACAATACGATATTACGGTTCACGTTCATACCAGCGTAGTGCGACGCATGTTGGTTAAAGCCGACGGCGCGGAGTTCGTATCCTGTCGTCGTTTTCTCAAGCAAAAACCACATGACAACAGCCGCAATCAACGAAATAATAATGCCGTAATGAAGCGTCGAGTAATCTGTTAATGATTGTAAAAACTCAGAACGTAACGACGCCGATGGATAAATTTTCTCCGATTTAAATCCTTGATCCGATAATACGGAACGAATGACCGCATTCGATACGTATAATGCAATATAGTTCATCATAATCGTAACGATAACTTCATGAACGCGGAAACGAGCTTTTAAAAAACCAGGAATGAATCCCCAAAGCGCTCCCGCCGCTGCAGCTGCAAAAATGGCAAGCGGCAAATGAATAACTTTTGGAAGTTCAAACGCAACGCCTACCCAAACCGCAGCGAGCCAACCGACGATGAGCTGTCCTTCTACACCGATGTTAAATAGTCCTGTTCGAAAGGCGAACGCAACAGCTAAACCGGCTAAAATATACGGCGTCACTTGACGAATCGTTTCCCCAATATAATATCGATCACCAAAAGCACCGTACAATAAAGCAGAATATCCAGCAATCGGATCATAGCCGCTGACGAGCATAACAATTGCTCCGACGATAATTCCGAGAATAACCGCAAAAACAGGGACGAGAATATTCGTTAGACGATTTTCACTCATGATGATACACCTGCTTCCTTCCGTTTGCTTCCTGCCATCAACAAACCAAGCTCTTGTTCTGTCGTTTCTTTCGGGTCGACAATGGCGACAATTTTTCCTTCGTAAATGACCGCAATACGATCGCTGACGTTCATAATTTCATCTAGCTCGAACGAAACGAGCAAGACAGCTTTTCCTCTATCACGTTGTTCAATGAGACGTTTATGAATAAACTCAATCGCTCCAACGTCAAGTCCGCGCGTCGGTTGTGCGGCAATGAGCAAATCTGGGTCGCGATCTACTTCCCGTCCAATAATTGCTTTCTGTTGGTTTCCTCCTGATAGTGCGCGCGCTTTCGTATATTCATCTGGCGTACGAACATCGAATTCTTGAATGAGCTGACGCGCTTTGTCGTAAATAGCTTTGAAATTTAAAACGCCTCGTTTAGAATATGGCTCTTTGTAATATGTTTGAAGCACCATATTTTCTCCGATCGAGAAGTCAAGGACAAGTCCATGTTTATGACGGTCTTGTGGGATGTGCCCAACACCTGTTTCTGTAATTTGGCGCGGTGTTAAGTTGCGAATTTCTTTCCCATTTAAACGAATCGAGCCCGATTCAGATTTCATTAAACCTGTGATCGCTTCGATGAGCTCTGTTTGTCCGTTGCCGTCTACCCCTGCAATACCGACAATTTCACCCGCGTGTACCGTCAAATGCAAATGATCGACAACAGTAATTCCACGCGAATCTTTCACGACTAAGTCTTGAATTTCGAGTACAGGCTTGCCGACTTTTGGCGGTTGTTTTTCTGTTTTGAAATGTACTTCACGTCCGACCATTAACGCAGCGAGTTCGTTCGGATTCGTTTCCGATACATTTAACGTGCCGATCCCTTTTCCACGGCGAATGACGGTCACTCGATCGCACACTTCCATAATTTCTTTTAACTTATGCGTAATTAAAATAATGGACTTCCCTTCACGTACAAGCGCTTTCATAATTTGGATAAGTTCTTGAATTTCTTGCGGTGTTAACACGGCCGTCGGTTCATCGAAAATTAAAATATCCGCCCCACGATATAACGTTTTTAAAATTTCTACACGTTGTTGCATTCCGACAGAAATGTCCGCAATTTTCGCTTTCGGGTCAACGGCTAAGCCGTAACGCTCTGATAGTTCACGCACTTCTTGTTCAGCACGCTCAATATCGATTTGTCCGCTTTTTGTCGGTTCGCTTCCTAAAATGATGTTTTCAGTAACTGTAAACGTATCAACAAGCATAAAGTGTTGGTGTACCATTCCGATTCCTAAGTCATTGGCGACGTTCGGATTGGGAATGTTCACTTTTTTTCCTTTGACGCGAATTTCCCCACCATCTGGTTGGTATAAACCGAATAACACGTTCATTAGCGTCGATTTTCCTGCACCGTTTTCGCCTAACAGTGCATGAATTTCCCCTTTTTTCAGTTGCAGCGTAATGTTATCATTGGCCACAAAACTCCCAAAAACTTTGCGGATGTTTAGCATTTCGATTACGTACTCCAAACGTGATCCACTCCTTATATGAGCATGATTTACATCACTAAATGAAAAGCCGCAACGTGTTGCAACCCTTCATTTAGTGAGTTCTCCGAAGGGAAGGATCCCTTCGGAGAACGATCATCTACCTATTTTAACTCTGCACGAGTTGTAGGCACTTTCACTTCACCGTTAATAATTTTTTGTTTCCATTCGTCAACTTGTTTTAACACGTCTTCAGGAACGTTGTTTTTAGATGTTGGTGCAATACCTACACCATCTTCTTTTAAGCCGTACTCAACTGCTTGACCGCCAGGGAAGTTTCCGTTTTTCGTTTTTGTCGCTAAGTCGTATACAGCAACGTCAACACGTTTTACCATCGATGTTAATGTTACGCTTTTGTCTGTTCCTGGCACTTTTCCTTCTTCATATTGGTCACGGTCAACACCGATCACCCAAATTTCTTTGTTTGGATCTTGTTTTTTCAAGTCGATCGCTTCAGAAAACACGCCGTTTCCTGTTCCACCAGCTGCATGATAAATAATGTCAACACCGGAAGCATACATGCTTGAAGCAATTGCTTTTCCTTTATCCGCTTTATCAAACGCACCTGCGTATTGTACTGTTACTGTTGCATTCGGGTTAACGGCTTTTACACCTGCGATAAAACCACTTTCGAACTTCTCGATTAATGGCAGTTCCACACCGCCAACGAAACCGATTTTATTCGTTTTTGTCATTAAGCCAGCGACAACCCCAACGAGGAACGAACCTTCGTGCTCTTTAAATGTAATGCTCGCTACGTTTGGTTTTTCTACAACGCTGTCAACGATAGCGAATTTGTTATCTGGTTTTTGTTCCGCAATTTCCGTAATGGCATCTGTCATTAAATACCCGATACCGAAAATTAGATCAAAATCGTTACGTACAAGTTTATTTAAGTTTGTCGCATAGTCAGCATCACCTTTTGACTGTAAATAGTCATAGCCGCCTTTCCCTTTTTTCAAACCGTTTTCTTCACCAAATTTTTGTAGTCCTTCCCACGCTGACTGGTTGAACGACTTATCGTCAATCCCTCCCATATCTGTAACCATTGCCACGCTAAATTCAGACACTTTTCCTTCATCTGTTTTCGGCTCTTCTTGCCCTTGTTGACCACAGCCGCCAAGAATTAAACCGGCAGTTAACAATAAAGACATGGACAATCCAAAACGCTTTTTCTTCATCAACCATTACCCCCTCAATTTTCAAATATAGATTAAGTAAAAAAGTGGAATGTAAACAAACCTTCTCCCTCCAATGTCACCTCCTTAATAAAATAAGCATGTTTATAGCTACACGCGTTTTCGTAACACGTGGAAGCTAAACTTATCCGATTTAAAATAGTCGATCGAATATAAGATCGGCTCGTCGTTTTCGTCAAAATGCATTTGTTTTAAAACTAAAAGCGCAGTTTCCGGCTCGCATTGCAAAACCGGTGATACTTTTTCATGATAACCGAGCGGTTCAATGTGTGTAATAGCGTACGCAATATATCGATTCGCTTCATCATGTAATATTTCTAATAACGACTCGTTTTCATAGGCAATCCCTTTAGGTAAATATTTACAAGGGACTTTATCAATACAATACACAACCGGTTCGTTATTTGCTGTGCGCACTCGCTCGACAACGAGCAAATCTTCCTCTTTATGACATTGAAAGCGCTTTATATCATCTTCAGTCGGTTTCTGAATAGAGGATGATAAAAAAATCGTTCCCGGTTTGCGCCCGGCTTGGCGAATCATCTCCGTCACGCTGCTCAATTGCTCAATGCCAGAGGTGAACATCGGGCGGGAACTAACGAACGTTCCAACGCCATGGCGGCGGATGATGACGTTTTCTTCCTCTAACACCCGCAATGCTTCCCGCAACGTCGCTCGGCTAACCCCTAATTGTTTGGCTAGTTCAAATTCAGAAGGAAGCTTTTCTTTTTCCTTGTATACCCCTTGTTCAATATCCTTTTTAATCCGATCAATGACTTGTAAATATAAATGTCGATGATCTGTTTTAACAGACATTCACCATCCCCCACCTTAGATATCAGACATCTGATGTTAGACAAATTTCTCACTAATAATGTAACATTTTTTTGCCCATAAATAAATAGCAAATAAAAAAATTGTCGAAAAAAGTCGTATAAAATCATATGTAACCGATTTTAATAATATATCATTATTATATCCCATTTATACAAAAAAGAGGCTTACTTTTAGCCTCTTTCATGACGTTTTTGCTTGATCGCTCGGAGATACGAGCACCGCGCGCGGTTTACTTCCTTCATAAGGCCCGACAATACCACGCGCTTCCATCGCATCAATTAAACGTGCCGCCCGATTATAGCCGATGCGGAACCGTCGCTGCAACATAGAAACAGATGCGCTTTGCATTTCAATGACAAGCTGAGCCGCCTCATCAAACAGCTCATCATCAAACGCTTCTTGCGGCTCATCATCTTGCGCCATCATCGTCTCTTCGTATTGCGCTTGTTGTTGTGAAATAACATATTGCACGACCGCTTCCACTTCTTGATCGGAAACGAAAGCGCCCTGCACGCGAACGGGCTTAGAGGCACCGACAGGTAAAAAGAGCATGTCCCCACGCCCGAGCAGTTTTTCGGCCCCTCCCATATCTAAAATCGTCCGCGAGTCTGTTTGTGACGATACGCTAAACGCGATGCGCGATGGAATATTTGCCTTAATGACGCCGGTAATGACGTCAACGGATGGACGTTGCGTCGCGATAATTAAATGAATGCCTGCTGCGCGCGCCATTTGGGCAAGACGAGTAATGGAATCTTCTACATCACTTGAGGCAACCATCATTAAATCTGCTAGCTCATCCACAATAACAACGATGTAAGGTAGAAGCGGTTGTTTCGTTTCCGCAGTCTCATTATGACGCTCAATATATTCGTTATATCCTTCAATATTGCGCGTGCCTGTATGCGAAAATAGTTCATATCGCCGTTCCATTTCGCTTACGACTTTTTTTAACGCTTGGGACGCTTTTTTCGGATCAGTGACGACCGGAGAAAGCAAATGCGGAATACCATTGTATACGCTTAACTCAACCATCTTCGGATCAATCATCATCATCTTTACTTCATGCGGCTTTGTACGCATAAGCAAGCTAACGATTATGCCATTAATGCATACGCTTTTTCCGCTCCCCGTCGCGCCAGCAACAAGTAAATGTGGCATTTTGTTCAGTTCGGCAAGCACCGCTTGTCCAGATATATCGCGCCCGAGTCCGATTAGCAACTTCGCCTCCCGTTTGTCCGCTTCCTTCGCTTCTAGCACTTCACGCAAAGAAACCATCGCAATTTCTTCATTCGGCACCTCGATGCCGATAGCAGATTTTCCAGGGATCGGTGCTTCCATACGAATGTCTTTTGCGGCGAGAGCAAGCGCTAAATCATCGCTTAAGCTAACAATTTTACTTACTTTTACACCGACATCCGGGTATACCTCATATCTTGTGACAGCTGGACCAATATGCACTTTCGTTACCTTTGCCTTCACACCGAAGCTTTGAAACGTTTTTTCAAGCTTGCGAGCATTTTCATAAATGTTTTCTTTTTCTCGTGATTGATCGACCGCCTTTGGTGGAGAAAGCAAATCAATTGGTGGCAAAACATAATCTGTTTCATGCGTTTGCGTAAATACGATCGGCTTTTCTTCTTCCACTGCTTCATTAAAATTAGAAATGACAGGACCTTCGCTTTCTTTTTCCTCCGCTTCATCTTCCTCTTTTTCTTCGAATGCCGTCACCACTTCAATGTGTGGTTGAAGTTGCTTTTCTTTTTTCGGACGACTCAAAAACGAACGAACATCTGAAAGAACGGCTTGCGTTTGCCTCCGCATAAATGAAATGAACCATTCAATCCCTTTTCCAGCAGTATCACGTAACGTTTTTCCTGTTAAAAGCAACAGACCGATAATCATCAATATGGAAGCGATCCATTTTGTTCCTAGCTGATCAAATAAATAATAACTAATTGTATACAGTAGGGCACCGAGCATGCCGCCGCCCAAATCAGAAAAAGAACCGTTTTCTCCGCGCACATCTGCCCAAAATAACTCCCATGTCGTCTGAATAATGCTCGGATTTACTAATTTTCCATTCCGCGATAAAATGTTGAACAACGTTTCGTGACTAAATAGTAATAATGAAAGAATGATTAAATACAATCCGACGAGCACGCGTTGAAAAAACGGAGGCCACGCTCGCTTCCAAATGATGTACAACGACGTCATAAGCGCTCCTAACAACGCAACAATGTACCACTCCCCTAAAAAAAAGCGCGTAGTAAAAACGAGTGAACGTCCGACAGCGCCGACATTTGCCATCGCGATGACCGTGCATGCTAACATCGTTAAACCGATGAGTTCGAAATGCAATGTTTTTTTCCACTGTTCTTGTTTGTTTGTGCGACGTTTATTTTTCTTTCCCATATTTCGCCCACTCCAACATATAAGATGAAAAAGCAGCCAACAGGAGAAGCGTGGCTGCTTGCTCTTATTATACCATAAATTGTAGCGATGTCGCACAAAGTTTTGTGCCCGGCTCATACGTTAAATAATGCTGTGGATCACTACTTAGTAGCCGAACGATTTCATACTCATTCGTTTCCGTTTGTTGTACAAGTAAAGGGATCCCATTATAATAGACCGTTCGTTGCTTTTTATACTCTGATTCATCTGTTTGAAAAATGATAAATGGTGAAGCGACCGTATGTAAAATCATTGTAACATCGCCCCTTGTTGATTCGAATGATCGATCAGTTCTCGCAATTTGCGCATCGCTTGCGAAAGCCCGCCAACTTCATCAATTAAGCCATACTTCACAGCGTCCGTCCCGACGACGTTCGTGCCAATATCTCGCGTTAAATTTCCTTTTGAAAACATAAGTTCTTTGAATTTCTCTTCACTAATACGTGAATGCTTTACGACAAAATTCACGACGCGTTCTTGCATTTTATCCAAATACTCAAACGTTTGTGGAACGCCGATGACAAGACCCGTCAAACGAATCGGATGAATCGTCATCGTCGCCGTTTCTGCAATAAACGAATAGTCGCACGAAACCGCAATTGGCACACCAATCGAATGTCCACCGCCGAGCACAATCGAAACAGTCGGCTTAGACATCGATGCTAACATTTCAGCGATCGCCAACCCTGCCTCCACATCTCCACCTACTGTATTTAATACGACAAGCAATCCTTCAATATTTGGGTTTTGCTCAATCGCCACAATTTGCGGAATGATATGTTCATACTTCGTCGTTTTATTTTGTGGTGGTAATTGAATATGCCCTTCAATTTGACCAACAATTGTTAAGCAATGAACGGTCGAATCTGAAGAAAGCTGCGGAACATTCGTTTGACCAAGTTGCACAATATTTTCTGTCGGAGACGGCTTCGTTTCCTCTTGAGATATATCTCGCTCGTCCATAACACAATCCCCTTTCTGTCGTGTGATGTCGTTAGTATACGTGAACATCGTCTTATTCATACAAAAAACACCTGCGTATCGCAGGTGTGCGTATCGCAGGTGTTTTTTTGACTTTGAGCATGTTGTTTTACACTTCCATAATAATTGGTAAAATCATCGGTTTCCGTTTTGTTTTTTCAAATAAATATTGGCTAAGTGCATCGCGAATGTTTGTTTTTAATGAAGACCATTCAATAACGTAATCTTCCATACTTTTTTCAACAATCTCTTTGACGATTTTCACAGATTCTTCAAAAAGCGTTTCTGATTCACGCACGTACACAAAACCGCGCGAAATCATTTCTGGACCAGCAACAACGCGTTTATGTTGCTTACTTAATGTGACGACAACGATCATAATACCGTCTTGTGAAAGTAAACGGCGATCACGCAATACAATGTTGCCTACATCTCCAACGCCTAACCCATCAATTAAAATTTGACCGCTCGGCACCTTGCCGCCAAGACGGGCGTGACCGTTGCGAAATTCGATAACTTCCCCTTTTTCAATTAGAAAAATCGCATCTTGACGAATGCCGACCGCTTGGGCAATTTTCCCATGCGCCTTTTGCATACGAAACTCTCCATGCACCGGAATAAAATACTTCGGCTTCATAAAATTTAACATTAACTTTAACTCTTCTTGATAACCGTGTCCGGATACATGTACGCGACGTTGACCGTACACGACGTTCGCCCCTGCCCGATATAGCGCATCAATCGTTCGGGCAATAAACAGTTCGTGTCCCGGCATTGGAGAAGAAGCGACGATGACTGTGTCCCCTTCTTTAATATTAATATATTTATGTGCTTGTTTCGCCATGCGGGCAAGCGCCGCCATCGGCTCCCCTTGATTGCCTGTCGTTAAAATGACTAAGTCACGATCGTTGTAGCGATCAACTTCATTCATCGGAATAATCATATTTTCATCAAACTTTAAATATCCAAGGCGCACCGCAATATCGATCACTTTATGCATATGACGGCTCATAATGACGACTTTTCGTTTATGATCGCGTGCAGCATGCAACACTTGTTGAATGCGCGTAATGTTTGATGCAAAACACGCTACAATAATGCGTCCGCTCGCATTGTAAATGACATCGGAAATTTCTTGGCCAACAATCGCCTCTGAGCCTGTATACCCCGGTTTTTCTGCATTCGTACTATCAGATAGTAAACAAAGTACACCTTGCGCTCCAATTTGTGCCATCTTCCCAAAATCGGTGCGACACACTCCTACAGGCGTTTGATCAAACTTAAAATCGCTTGTGTATACAACAGCCCCTTGCGATGTGCGAATGCTGACGCCAAGGCAATCTGGGATGCTATGATTCGTCGGGAAAAACGATACGATCGCTTTATCAAATACGATTTCACTATCTGCATGTATTTCTATACGCTTCGCCTTAGATGTAATTCCTTGCTCCTTTAGTTTTTCTTCCATGAGCGCAAGAGTCAATTTTGCTCCGTACACAGGTACAGTAATTTTTCGTAGCACGTACGCGATCGCCCCGATATGGTCGTCATGGCCGTGCGTTAAAAAAATGCCGCGAATACGCGCCTGTTGCTCAACTAAATACGAAATATCGGGAATGACCATATCAATGCCAAACATTTCGTCCTCTGGAAACATAAGTCCAGCATCTAGGACAAAAATATCTTCATCTACCTCGACGACGTACATATTTTTTCCTACCTCTCCGACGCCGCCAAGGGCAAATACACGTATTTTCTCTGCTTGTTTCATCATAAAATCCTCCTACAATCAAACAAACTAGCCCGCTCAAAGTCACTTACATCCATTATAACTGATTCAACAATAAAAAAGAAAGGGATGAATTCCCTTTCTTTTAACCTTGTAGTACATGCATGAGTTGCAAGCGTTCTTGCTCCGTTAGCGGCACGAGCGGAAGACGAACGGAACCGACATCTAATCCTTTCAATTGTAAAGCCGTTTTTACTGGCACAGGACTTGGGGCAGCAAATAACGCCTTCATCATTGGCAACAGCCGTTGATGCATCGCTGCCGCTTCCCGATTGTCTCCACGCATAAACGCTTCGATCATTTCTTTCATTTCATTTCCGATAATGTGTGAAGCGACGGAAACGACGCCGCTTCCGCCGATCGCTAGCACCGGAAGCGTCAATCCGTCATCTCCGCTATACAACATAAAATCGTCGCGCGTTTTTGCAATAATTTCTGTCATCGCATCTAAATTTCCACTTGCATCTTTGACAGCCACAACGTTCGGGATTTCAGAAAGACGGACAATCGTTTCAACGGAAATATTGACAACCGCCCGCCCCGGAATGTTGTACACCATTACTGGTAACGATGTGCTCTCTGCAATCGCCTTGTAATGTTGATAAATGCCTTCTTGGTTCGGTTTATTATAGTAAGGGGCGACGATCATGACCGCATCGACACCAATATGTTCTGCTTTTTTCGTCAACTCAATGGAAGCGCGCGTATTATTGCTTCCTGTTCCTGCAATAACTGGCACGCGTCCGTCTACAACTTCAACGACGTGGCGAAAAAGCGCCAATTTTTCCTCTGTCGTCAACGTCGGAGATTCCCCTGTCGTTCCAGCAACAACGAGCGAATCGGTGCCGTTTTCAATTAAATAATTAACTAATTGCGTCGTTTTCGCAAAATCGACGTTCCCTTTATTGTCAAATGGTGTGACCATCGCTGTGGCAATTTGACCAAATTGAACCACAATATTTCACTCCTAACTCCATTCATATGATTCAGCCGCAGTCGGCTGTTTAGCAAGCTGAAACGCTTCATGAAGCGCATTGACCGCTTCTTTTAAATGTTCTTCTTTCACAAGTACCCAAATCGTCGTATGGCTATCTGCAGATTGCAAAATTTGAATGCCACGCTCGGATAGCGCTGTGACAATTTTCGCTGTAACGCCTGGAACACCAGCAATACCCGCTCCGACGGTCGATACTTTCGCGCATCCTCGGGTAACCGTTGGTTCGTAACCGAGCTTTTGCAACGTGGCGACAGCCCGATCTGCAACATCGCTTGATACGGTATATACGACTCCATTTGGCGAAATGTTGATGAAGTCTACACTAATTCCTTCATTCGCCATCGCTTTGAACACTTCGGCTTGCAAATCGTAATGTCCCTCTTTGGCCGGCACTTTAATTTGTGTAATGTTTGAAACGTGCGCAATTCCTGTTACTAGTCGCTCTTTCACATCGCTTCCTTTTTTCGCAATCGATGTAACGAGCGTGCCAGGCGCATCGGAATATGTCGAACGAATGCGAAGCGGTACTTTTGCTTGCATCGCAATTTCGACCGCGCGTGGATGAATGACTTTTGCCCCTTGATACGCCATGTTGCAAATTTCTGTATACGTGACGACATCAAGCGGCCGAGCATTTTTTACGATGCGCGGATCTGCCGTCATCACCCCTTCAACATCGGTGAAAATATCAATCCACTCCGCACCGAGCGCTGCACCGAGTGCCGCTGCAGACGTATCGCTTCCTCCGCGCCCAATCGTCGTTACATCTCCGTTTTCAGCAGCTCCTTGAAAGCCTGCAACAACGACAACGTCATGCTCTTTTAGCGCACGCAATAAACGCTCGCAACGCATATCGACGATTTTCGCGTTCGTATGGTCTTTGTTTGTGCGGAAACCTGCTTGCGCGCCTGTGAAGGCTGTCGCTTTTATCCCGTGCTTATTTAACATGTTTGTGAATACAACGCTTGAAATTATTTCACCGCACGCCATCAGTAAATCTTTTTCTCGGTTCGTCACATGCGCATTTGCCCCATCAATGAGGCTAAGCAACGTATCCGTTGCATATGGGTCTCCTTTTCGCCCCATTGCTGAGACGACAACAACAACTTTATACCCATCTTGTAGCGCTTTTTCAATATGTTTGCGCGCTAAATTTCGGCCGTGTTCATCGCGAACAGATGTACCGCCAAATTTTTGAACGATTATTTTCAACGTCAACACCTCGATGCTGATTTTACGCTTTTACAAACCCTAATTTTAAAAGACTTTCTGCAATTTGAACAGAGTTCCATGCCGCTCCTTTTAATAAGTTATCAGAAACGATCCATAAATGGAATGCTGTGTCGCGATCTAAATCTTTGCGAATGCGACCGACGAATACATCGTTTTCCCCTGTGGCATATAAAGGCATCGGGTACAGCTGTTCGCTCGGATCGTCTTGCAGTACAACGCCAGGCGCTTCTTTTAATAATGATTTCAACTCGTCAACTCCTACACCTTCTTTTTCAATTTCAATATATACGGATTCGGAATGACCGGTCATGACCGGAATGCGCACGCACGTTGCTGCCACTTCTAGCTCAGGCATGTGCATAATTTTCTTTGTTTCATTAATCATCTTCATCTCTTCAAACGTAAACCCGTTATCTTGAAACTTATCAATTTGTGGAATGGCATTAAACGCAATTGGATAATGTTTACGGTCTGATTTTACCGGCAAAATTTCTGGTGTCACTTCTTCCCCGTTTAACATTCGTGCCGTTTGCGTTTTTAATTCTTCGACAGCTTGCGCGCCTGCCCCTGATACAGCTTGATATGTCGAGACGATGACGCGCTTTAATCCGAACGCTTGACGAATTGGTTCGAGGGCAACGACCATTTGAATCGTTGAGCAGTTTGGGTTCGCAATAATTCCTTTATGCCAATGTAAATCTGCTTCATTCACTTCAGGAACGACAAGCGGTACGTTTTCATCCATACGAAACGCGCTCGTGTTATCGACAACGATTGCACCGCGTTTCACCGCTTCCGGAGCAAGCTGCTTCGACACCGCCCCTCCTGCGCTAAACAACGCGATATGAACACCTTCAAAGCTTTCTGGTTTCGCTGCTTGTACCTCGATTTCTTCACCTTTAAACATTACTTTTTTCCCTGCTGAACGCTCCGATGAAAGCAACGATAGTTTAGCAATTGGGAAATTTCTTTTCTCTAACGTTTGAATCATTTGTTGTCCGACAGCTCCTGTCGCACCAACGACTGCAACGTGTAATCCTTTTTGTTCCATCACTTCTTCTCCTTCCAACTGATAGACAATTTTAATATCATTTATTTTAGCATATTCATTCATAAAGGAGAGACGTTTTTTATAAATTTTCTTTCAACTGTTTATTTATGAGCGACGATGACCGGCTGAATTTGCCGACCTTCTAGCGCCGCTTCTACCGTATCAAGCAACAACGGCATATGGGCAACCATCGAATTTGGCTTTTTAAACGGATCATCTTGCCCGAACGGAATGAAGTAAATATTTTTCGCTGCCATTAATCGCATTAAGTTAACTCCATTCAAGCCGAGTGCGTCATTTGTCGAAATGCCGACAACGACCGGACGATGATTGCGCATCGTTGCTTTAGCCGCCATTAATACGGGAGAATCTGTCATCGCGTTCGCCAACTTGCTCATCGAGTTCCCTGTTAATGGGGCAATGACCATGCAATCAAGCGGCAATTTCGGCCCTAATGGCTCCGCTTTTACAATTGTATCAATGACTTGATGACCTGTCATCTCTTCCAGCTTCTTTACCCATTCCTCACCTTTGCCAAATCGCGTATTTGTCGTTTGTACCGTATATGAAACGATCGGTATGACATCCGCCCCTTTAGCAATTAATTTTTCAATTTCGGGCATGACCGCATCGTATGTGCAATGCGATCCTGTTAATCCAAAACCGATCCGCTTTCCTCGTACGTTCATTTTTTATTCTCCTTTCGTTTTTTCAAATCTGCAGAAAGAAGTTGTGCCAGCACATTCGCTACAATTTGCCCCGCTGTTTTTGGAGCGACAATGCCAGGAAGTCCTGGAGCCAATAGCGCTTGAATCCCACGCTTTTCAGCATAGCGAAAGTCCGTTCCACCAGGCTTAGACGCCAAATCAATGATGAGCGTATGAGCAGGCATTTTTGCAATAACGCTTGCAGTCACAACCATATGTGGAATCGTATTAATACAAACATCAATATCTTTTACGTGTTGCTCTAAATCGTTTAAGTGAAACGGCTCTAACGCCATTTCTGCAATGCGCGCTAAATGTTCAGAGCGGCGAGCCCCGACTTTTACTCGCGCCCCTAAAGCAGCAAACGTTCGCGCAACCGTCATCCCTACACGCCCTAAACCTAAAACAGCAATACGCGAGCCGTGGATGGTTACATCTGTATGTTGAATGACCATCATGACTGTTCCTTCTGCCGTTGGAATAGAGTTGTAAATCGCGACATCGTCCCGTTCAAATAGTTGGATATGTTTCCGACCAACCGACTTGATCACATCGTCTAAATAGTCGTTTGTAATGCCTGAATAGACGGTGCAATGCGTCGGTGTTTGACGAAGTAACTCTTCTGTAAACATCATTTTTTCGTTTGAAAATACCGTCTGAATTTCGCCGTCCATATTCGTTCCGTGAACAGGTAAAATGATGGCATCTACATCATGGAAATCAACTTCATGAATTTTCATTTTCGTTACCCCAGCAAAGCCATGGTCTAATTGATCGAAGCCAACGAGTGACAATTTCGCGTCAAGTTCCATCAATTTCCGAATGACTTCAAGCTGCCGAGCATCCCCGCCAATGATCGCAACATACATTCCTGTCAGCATGAGTTCATTCACCCTCTTATCCAACTAGTTTTTTGCCCATCGTTACTTTCACATCTTATGATATTACTCATCAAACGGTGAGGGAAAAATGAAAAAAGACACCCATTTTGAGGTGTCTAGTCATCTACATCAATTAAAATCATATCAGAGCCAATTTTTTTGACCCGGCTCCACGGTACACGTATATCTGTCCCTTCTTTCCGAAAGCCAAACCATTTTGTTGTTGGTATAAGAAGCGCTTGAATTTGACCTGTTCGTTCATGAATTTCCAAATCCGTATGCCCTAAAATGCCAAGCCGTTCTGCCCGCTTCATATCGACGATTTCTTTTCCGCTCAATTCACTTAATCGCATATGATCCCCCCTTCTTTATCATTGTAGAGAAAAGGCACAAAAAAATGCCTGCAAGTTCATTCTTGCAGGCTTTTTGGCAACTTTCCTTCCGGGCTGATTAGCGCAACAGAGAAGTCATCTGTAAAAATCGTTCGCGCCATGCGGTCGACGCTTTCCTTCGTCACGCGATCGATGCTTTCAATTATTTCATCGAGCGAACGATGACGGCCGAGCAGAAGTTCATTTTTTCCATTTCGGCTCATACGGCTGTTTGTACTTTCTAGGCTAAGCATTAAGTTCCCTTTCATTTGCTCTTTGCTATTTTCTAGCTCTTTTTCCATAATGCCGTCTTGTTTTAATTGTTCGATTGTTTGCTGAATCGTATCAAACAAAAGATCGAGCTGTTGACTTCCTGTTCCTCCATAAATCGTTACCATTCCACCGTCACGATATGAAGAATGGTATGAGAAAATAGAGTATGCTAATCCACGTTGCTCGCGCACTTCTTGAAACAGTCGGCTGCTCATGCTTCCACCTAAAATATTGTTTAAAATAATTAAGCTATAAATATCTTCATGACCGATTGGCAACCCGTTAAATCCGATACATACGTGAGCTTGTTCTGTTTCTTTTTTGCGCGCCGTTTTATTCGGATAAAACGTCGGTGCTGTATGCACGTCGCTTCCTTTTTGTCTCGCAAACGTACCGAAATACGCTTCTACTTGTTGAATGAACGATTCATCGACATTTCCTGCGATGGAAACGACAACTTGATCTGGAGTATACGTTTCGTACATGTATTGCCGCAACGTATCGCCTGTAAATGTCGCTAACGTTTGCTCCGTTCCTAAAATCGGATAGCCGAGAGGGTGATTACCGTAGCTCGCTTTGCTCAACAAATCGTGAACGAGATCATCCGGTGTATCTTCGTACATCTTAATTTCTTCAAATACTACATTTTTTTCCTTTTGCAACTCATCATCTACAAACGTAGAGTGGAAAAACATATCCGCTAATATATCTAAAGCAAACGATGCATGCGTATCTAATACTTTGGCATAATAGCACGTATATTCTTTTGATGTAAAAGCGTTGACTTGCCCGCCAATACGATCAAACGATTCGGCGATATCGCGCGCTGAACGCGTCTTCGTTCCTTTGAAAAACATATGCTCGAGAAAGTGCGAAATTCCATTGTTTTGTTCATTTTCATTGCGTGACCCGGTGCCGATCCAAATTCCAATAGCTACTGATCGCACCGTTGGAATATGCTCGAGTACAACTCTTACCCCATTTTGACACGTATATGTTTTAATCAATTCCCTTCCTCCTACTTTTTACAATTCTTTCCTCACTTAATAATGTAGACACATCGCCCATTTCGTATTCTTGTTTTTGTAACGATTGAATTAACGGCTCTAACGCTTTCACCGTTGATACAGTCGGGTGCATTAAAATCATCGCCCCATTATGCACTTTCGATGTTACTCGTTCCACTATAACAGATGGAGACGGTTTTTGCCAATCAATTGTATCAACCGTCCACAAAATCGTATACATCCCGAGCTCATGAGCAATATGCACAACATCATCGCGATAGCTCCCGCTTGGCGGTGCAAATAAACGCGGTCTTATCCCTGTCACCGCTTCAATCGCATCGTTTGCTTTGACTATTTGTTCCCGAATCGCTTGTTTACTCATCGTTTTTAAATCCGGATGGTTATATGAATGATTGCCAATTTCATGTCCTGCATCTACAATCATTTTCGCAAGCTGCGGGTTTTCTTTCACCCAGCGCCCTTCTAAAAAAAACGTAGCACGAACGTTATGTTTTTCAAGAGTATGTAGCATGTTTGGAATATGCTCGCTTCCCCAAGCGACATTAATTAAAAATGAAACCATCGGTTTATCCGGATGCCCCCGATAAATAGGGGATGGAGGTAAATCTGACAAATGAATGGTAGGTCGTACTTGTTTATACACGAGCTGTTGCTCAGAAAATATTCCACTTCGTTTCATTTGTTCATACGATGCCTCAACATCTACTTCTAATCCGTTGTAGCCTGGGATCGCCTTCCAAACGCGGTCGACTTTCGCATTTTGCGCAGGAATGCTATATTGTTTTGCCCGCTCTATAATTTGAATATATAATGGATCGCTTTGTTTCGTCGCTGTCATATGCCGTAATTCATAAATATATGTTGTCGTCCATGGATTTTGTACAATGATGGCCGCCATACATACAATCATCGCTAAAAAGAGCGCTCGCCGCACACGCCATCCCCTCCTTTTCTAATAAAGAGGGTATGTGTAAGAAGGACAAGGTAGAACGAACACAAAAAAATTTTATACACAGCAAAGAAGCCAAGGGGATGCGAACCCAAGGCTCCATTTTTATTGCTCTACTTCTCTTTGATCGCGCAATACAGCTTTACGCGACAAGTTTACGCGGCCTTGTTTATCAATTTCCGTCACTTTCACTAAAATTTCATCGCCGATGGAAACGACATCTTCCACTTTCCCTACGCGTTCTTCCGCTAGTTCTGAAATGTGGACAAGACCGTCTTTTCCGCTAAACAGTTCGACAAACGCTCCGAATTTTTCAATTCGTTTGACTTTTCCTAAATATACTTGTCCTACTTCTACTTCACGAACGATATCTTCAATAATCTTTTTCGCCTTTTGATTCATTTCTTCATTCACAGACGAAATGAAAATTGTACCATCTTGTTCAATATCAATTTTTACGCCAGTTTCTTCAATAATTTTATTAATTTGTTTGCCGCTCGGACCGATGACGTCGCGAATTTTATCTGGGTTAATTTGCATCGTTAAAATTTTTGGTGCATATTTTGATAGTTCTTTGCGTGGCTCGCTCATCGTCTGCATCATATGTTTTAAAATTTCAAGGCGACCTTTGCGCGCTTGCTGCAACGCTTCCTCTAAAATCTCGCGCGATAAACCTTTAATTTTAATATCCATCTGCAAGGCGGTAACTCCTTTTTCCGTACCAGCCACTTTAAAGTCCATATCGCCTAAATGGTCTTCCATTCCTTGTATATCTGTCAAAATCGTGTAGTGCTCTCCATTTTTCACAAGACCCATCGCAATTCCGGCAACCGGAGCTTTGATCGGTACACCAGCATCCATCATCGCCAACGTGCTTGCACAAATGCTCGCTTGAGATGTTGAACCGTTTGATTCTAACACTTCAGATACAAGGCGGATCGTGTATGGAAACTCTTTTTCAGATGGAATAACTGGTTCAAGCGCACGCTCGCCAAGCGCTCCATGTCCGATTTCCCGGCGACCAGGTCCGCGCATCGCTCCTGTTTCCCCTACCGAAAATGGCGGGAAGTTGTAGTGATGCATAAATCGTTTTGTCTCTTCAATGCCAAGCCCATCTAAAATTTGCACATCACCGAGTGCGCCAAGCGTACATACGCTAAGTGCTTGTGTTTGACCGCGCGTAAACAAGCCAGATCCGTGCGTGCGTGGTAAAAGCCCGACCGTTGACGAAAGTGGGCGGATTTCATCCACTTTTCGACCGTCTGGGCGCACTTTCTCTTCCGTAATTAAACGGCGCACTTCTTCTTTAATAAGTTTATATACAATTTCTTTTACTTGCTTAATTGTTTCTTCATCCGCTTCTTGTTCCTCATATGCAGCAACAACATCAGCTTTTATTTGTTCCAACGCTGCTTCACGCGCTAATTTTTCAGGCACTTGTACAGCTCGTTTAATTTCGCCTTCCACGCGAGCGCGAACGTCTGCTTCAAGTTGGGCATCGAGCTCATAAAGAACGACTTCCATCTTTTCTTTACCGACTTTCGCTGCAATGTCTTCTTGAAATGCGATTAACCGCTTAATTTCCTCATGACCAAACATGATTGCTTCAAGCATCACTTCCTCAGGTACTTCATTCGCCCCTGCTTCAACCATGTTGATCGCATCTTTCGTCCCTGCTACAACAAGGTGCATATCGCTTCGTTCCATTTGAGCAACCGACGGATTAATGACAAATTCTCCATCGACGCGACCAACTGTTACTCCTGCGATCGGCCCTTCGAATGGAATATCAGAAACCGTTAACGCAAGGGAAGAGCCAAACATAGCTGCCATTTCTGGTGAGCAATCTTGATCGACGCTCATGACCATGCTGACGACTTGCACTTCGTTACGAAACCCTTCAGCAAATAGCGGACGAATCGGGCGGTCGATTAAGCGACTAGCTAAAATTGCTTTTTCGCTAGGACGTCCTTCACGTTTAATGAATCCCCCCGGAATTTTACCGACAGCATATAAGCGTTCTTCATAGTTGACTGTTAAAGGAAAAAAGTCAACACTTTTTGGCTCTTTCGATGCTGTTGCTGTACTTAATACGACCGTATCCCCGTACCGTACTAATACCGCACCGTTTGCTTGTTTCGCTAATTCACCGATTTCAACGGTTAACGGCCGACCTGCCCAGTCGATCGAAAACACATGTTTTTCATGTTCCATATAAACCGAGTACCCCTCTCTATGTACAAATCAAAAGTTACGCTTGTTCTAGTATAATCAAATATCGGTGCAAATACTAATAAAAAGCGGGAATGCTCCCGCTTTTTACTTATCGGCGTAATCCGAGTTTGTTAATCAATTCACGATAACGGTTGACGTCTTTGTTACGTAAGTACGTAAGCAAGTTACGACGACGACCAACCATTTTTAAAAGACCACGACGAGAATGATGGTCTTTACGATGAACGCGTAAATGTTCGTTCAAGTTGTTAATTTGCTCAGTAAGGATAGCAACTTGTACTTCTGGAGAACCTGTGTCAGTTTCGTGAATTTTGAACTGGTTGATGATCTCGTTTTTACGCTCTTGTGTTAATGCCATCCTTGTTCACCTCCTCTTTTTTCAACCCCAATTACCGAGCAAACGCCGGTGACTCGTATTGCCCAGCAATGGTTAACATACACTAAATAGAATACATGTTTTTCCGATAAAATGCAAGGGGATTTTGAAAATATTCGCGTGCCGCTTGGGCATCGCGATGAATTTGTTCCACAAGTTCATGAACAGAAGAAAATGCTCGTTCATCACGCAATCGTTTATGCCATTGAATAGACACATTTGCTCCATAAATGTCTGTTGAAAAATTAAACAAATGTACTTCAATCGCTGGCTCATCCCGTCGTACTTGAAACGTCGGTTTATATCCGACATTGCATACGCCTTCCCACGTTTTTTCATCGATCGTGACCGTTACCGCATATACGCCGACGCGCGGAATGATGTAGTCGTCATCAAGCGCGACATTGGCCGTAGGAAATCCGATCGTCCGCCCACGTTTGTCTCCGTGAACGACTGTACCTGTAACTTTATACCATCTTCCAAGCACATGCGGCAATTGCTCGACATCTCCTTCAGCTAATCGTTGCCGAATGTATGTCGAACTAATTTTTTCTTCACCAAACGTCTGTTTCGGAATGACTGTTTGGGTAAATTGTTCGCGGGAATGAAACGGCAACGTTTCCATCGTTCCTTTTCCGAGACGACCGTACGTAAAATCAAAACCTGCCACAACATGCTTTACGCCAAGTCCGATGATGTATTCATCTACAAACTGTTGTGGTAACAAATGAGCAAATTCAGCAGTAAATTCAACGACGTATAAATAATCCACACCAAGCTTTGCGATTTGTCGTTCTTTTTCTTTTAACGGCGTAATGAAACGAACATGTTGCTGTGAGCGCCCGAGCACGACAGACGGATGCGGATGAAATGTCATGACGGCGCTTTTATATTCGTGACGGTCAGCTATTTGCTTCGCTGTTTCAATCACTTTTTGGTGTCCTAGATGAACACCGTCAAAATAGCCGAGCGCCATAACGAGCGGATGATCGTTTTTTTCATGTAACGGATGAGACAGCCAAATGGTTTTCATCGTTTTCACCTACAATACTTTTAAGGGTTTCATATAACTTTGCTTCGTCGGATGAGGCATATAAATAGCTAACGCTTCTCCGCATGCACTCAACATTAACATACGTTCAGGCATAGAAGATGGAGCCGGAAGAAGCGCACCGTTTTTTACTTTTTTCTCTTCTTCCGTATTCAGTACATATGTCGGCATGTGCGCTAACGCACACTCAATCGGCCATAATAACGCATGAACATTTCCTTCTTCTATATGACGTTCAATTTGTTCAAACGTCACACATTGTTCAAGTGTGAATGCCCCAGATGCCGTGCGAACAAGATGCGACATGTGCGCTGGGTAACCGAGCTTTTCACCCATTTGAACGGCGAGCGTACGCACGTACGTCCCTTTGCTGCATGTGACGCGAAAGCGAAAAGAAATACGCTCTCCCGTAAAAACGGTTCGTTCATCGAGTAGCTGCAGCTCGTGAATGTACACCATCCGTTTCGGGCGCTCTACTTCCATGCCAGCACGGGCATATTCGTATAACTTTTTACCATTCACTTTTACCGCTGAATACATCGGTGGCACTTGTTCAATTTCCCCCGTGAGCTGAGCAAATACACGTTCAATGTCACGGCGGAAGATGGGACGTTCGATTGGCTTGATGCAGACGACATCACCCGATGCATCTTCTGTTGTCGTCGCGATGCCTAACGTTGCTTCCCCTTCATACGTTTTTCGCTCCGCCGTTAATAGCTCAACAATTTTTGTCGCTTTTCCAATGCAAATCGGCAATACGCCCGACACATCAGGATCGAGCGTTCCTGTATGACCAACTTTTTTCGTTTGGAATAACTTACGAATGCGCATGACACAATCATGTGACGTCATGCCAGCAGGTTTATGTAACAATAACACTCCGTCCATCGCTTCACCTCTAAAAATAGCGGAAATGGATAGACGCACGTCTATCCATTATTCTTCTTTATGTTCTTTTTCTTCGGAAATTTGTTTAATTAAACTTTCGATTCGTTGTCCGTAATCGATCGTTTCATCAATTTCAAAGTAAATTTCTGGCGTTTTGCGCAAACGAATACGTTGCCCAATCTCCGAACGGATAAAGCCTGTGGCTTTCGCTAATCCTTTTAACGTATTTTTCTTTTGTTCTTCATCACCAAGGACAGAAATATATACTTTCGCCTGCTGCAAATCGCCTGTCACCCGAACATCTGTGACAGTAACAAAACCGATGCGCGGGTCTTTTAGTTTGCGCCCAATAATATCGCTTAATTCTTTTTTCATTTGTTCGCCTACACGTGTGGCTCGCAAACTCATGATCATCACCTCGATTAAAACCACTCAAATGTCGTAACCGTTCGCTCAATTTCTGGAAATGAATCAATAAATTGTAGCGCCCGATGCAATTCTTGTTCCGTTGCGGTTCGCTCAGCTGTAATGGCTACAATGCCAAGCTTCGTGCGTTGCCATACGTTTTGATAATCTACTTCGGCTACGGATATATTATATTTTTGTTTAAGCCGTGTGACAACACGTTGCAACACGGCTCGCTTTTCTTTTAATGATTGGACGTCGTAAATGATGCATTCGCATTCGACGTATCCGATCATTTCCGCTCAACTTCTTGCATAACATAGGCTTCAATGACGTCGCCCTCTTTAATATCATTAAAGTTTTTAATCGTGACACCGCATTCGTATCCTTGGGCAACTTCTTTCACATCGTCTTTGTAACGTTTTAACGTATCGATTTGTCCTTCATAAACGACGATGCCTTGACGAATGAGGCGAACGCTACTGTCGCGCGTAATTTTTCCATCTGTCACATAACAACCAGCGATTGTACCAACTTTCGATACTTTAAACGTTTGTCGAACTTCTGCTTGACCGATGACTTTTTCTTCGTACTCCGGATCAAGCATTCCTTTCATCGCCGCTTCGATTTCTTCGATCACTTTATAAATGATGCGATGGAGGCGAATGTCTACCTTCTCCGCTTCCGCCACACGTTTTGCATTCGCATCTGGACGAACGTTGAAACCAATCACAATGGCGCTCGATGCGGATGCAAGCATAATGTCGTATTCTGTAACTGCTCCCACGCCAGAGTGAATAATTTTAACGCGCACACCTTCGACTTCAATTTTTTGTAATGCAGCGACGAGCGCTTCAACAGAACCTTGTACATCCGCTTTCACGATAATGTTCAGTTCTTTCATTTCGCCCTGCTTAATTTTTTCAAATAAATCATCTAAGCTGACGCGCGCTTTCGCACTCCGTTGTTGCACAATTTGCTTTTGCGCGCGCGCTTCGCCAATTTGACGAGCTTTTTTCTCATCTTCAAACACCATAAAGCGATCTCCCGCTTGCGGCACTTCATTTAGCCCTGTAATTTCTACCGGTGTAGACGGGCCTGCCTCTTTGACGCGACGACCGAGATCGTTCGTCATCGCCCGTACACGTCCGTACGTATAGCCGACAACGATTGGATCACCGACGCGCAACGTACCTGATTGCACGAGAAGCGTCGCCACTGGACCGCGACCTTTATCTAATTTCGCTTCGATCACTGTTCCTGTCGCACGACGGTTCGGATTTGCTTTTAATTCTTCCATCTCGCTAACCAGCAAAATCATTTCAAGTAAATTGTCAATTCCTTCGCCCGTTAACGCCGATAGTTTACAATAAATTGTATCGCCGCCCCACTCTTCCGGAACGAGTTCATACTCCGTTAACTCTTGCATGACGCGATCTGGATTTGCTGTTGGCTTATCGATTTTATTGACTGCCACAATAATTGGAACGTTTGCCGCTTTCGCATGGTTAATCGCCTCAACAGTTTGTGGCATGACCCCATCATCCGCTGCAACGACGAGAATGACGATGTCCGTCACTTGCGCTCCACGTGCGCGCATTGTTGTAAACGCTTCGTGACCAGGTGTATCTAAAAACGTGATTTTTTTGCCGTTGACTACAACTTGGTACGCACCAATATGTTGCGTAATACCGCCGGCCTCTTGTTCTGTTACTTTCGTGTGGCGAATCGAATCAAGTAACGTTGTTTTCCCGTGGTCAACGTGTCCCATGATCGTTACGACTGGCGGACGTTCAACTAAATCTTCTGGATTGTCGACGATTTCAATCGTTTCGAATTCTGTTTCATCGATCGTTACTTTTTCTTCTACTTCTACACCGTAATCGGAGCAAATTAACTCGATCGCATCCTTGTCTAAGTCTTGGTTAATTGTCGCTGGAATGCCGAGCAGAAATAGCTTTTTAATAATTTCTGACGGCTGTTTCCCTAATTTTTTTGCTAGTTCAGCGACCGTTAATGAACCTTCGAACGTCACTTTTTTCGGAAGCTCTTTTTCTTTTTTCTTTTGTACTTCTGGCTGTGGAGCTGGCTGAGGCTTTTGTTTTTTATTTTTTTTGTTATTGAAAATTTTCTTTTCTTTTTGTTGGATTTGCAAGTCGTGTTTTTTCCCTTCGCGATTTTTTACTACTGGTTTTTTAATTGGCACTTTTTTTTGAATAACTGTATCGTCATCTTCTTCAAATTGTTCTAAAACAGGTTTCTTTGCTGGTTGCTTCTTTTCTTCTTTTGTCATTTGTTGTTTTCGTTCTTGCTCTTGTGTTGGTTTAAACGAACGATCTAACTTTTCGACAACATCGGCTTCAATCATCGTCATATGGTTTGATACGTCGATGTTCATTTCTTTTAGTTTATGGATGACATCTTTACTTGACACATTATGTTTTTTGGCATATTCGTATACACGCATTTTTGACATACATTCACCCCCAAAATGTTAGAGCATCGTTTTTAGCTTTTGTGCGAATCCTTCATCAGTAATCGCTACAACGACTCGTGCTCCTTTTCCAATCGCCCCACCTAATTCATAGCGATTGTCTACATAGCAAAGCGGAACGCGGTAAAACGCACATTTATCGGAAATTTTCTTCGTTGTGTTTTCTGATGCATCTTCCGATAAAATGACAAGCTTCGCGCGCTTACGCTGAATTTCCTTTACGACAAGCTCTTCTCCCGAAACAACTTTGCGCGCCCGATTCGCCAATCCGAGAAAAGAAGCCCATGGTTTATCATGCATTTGTTTCTCCGTTCTCCTTCTCAGCAAGCTGTAATAGCTGTTCGTAAATTGAATCGTCAATCGTTGTCTTTAAATGATGCGCAAGCGTATTTTTCTTTTTCGCAAGCAAGATACATTCTTTGCTTAACGTGATATACGCACCGCGTCCAGCTTTTTTTCCTGTCGGATCAATCGATACATCGCCTTCTTTCGAGCGGACGATGCGGATCAGCTCCTTCTTTGGCTTCATTTCCCCTGTGACAACACATTTGCGCATCGGAATTTTTTTCGGCATGTTACTCCACCTCACTAATCTCCTCTTCGTCAACTTGGAACGATGATGAAGAACGAGGGTAAATACCTAGCTGTTCTGCTTCAGACTGGCTTTTAATATCAATTTTCCAATTTGTTAATTTAGCCGCTAAACGCGCATTTTGTCCACGTTTTCCGATCGCAAGAGATAATTGATAATCTGGCACAATGACCGTCGTTGCTTTTTCTTCTTCGTTGACGATGACATCGAGCACTTTTGACGGACTTAGCGCATTAGCTACAAATTCAACCGGATCTGCCGACCAACGAACAATGTCGATTTTTTCACCTTTTAATTCGCTTACAATCGCTTGTACCCGCTGACCTTTTGGTCCGACACACGCGCCAACCGGATCGACTTCAGGGTTATCAGAATGAACAGAAATTTTTGAACGATCTCCCGCTTCACGTGCAACAGACTTAATTTCTACCGTCCCGTCATAAATTTCCGGCACCTCTAATTCAAACAATCGCTTAAGCAATCCTGGATGCGTGCGCGATACGTAAATTTGTGGTCCTTTTGTCGTCTTTTCTACTTTTGTAATGTATACTTTAATGCGATCATGCGGCTTATATGTTTCATTCGGCATTTGTTCACTTATCGGAAGTAGCGCCTCAATTTTACCGAGGCTGACATAAATAAATTTCGAATCCGTTCGCTGTACAATACCTGTCATAATATCTTCTTCGCGATCAGCGAACTCGGCATAAATGACACCGCGCTCCGCTTCACGAACGCGTTGTGTCACTACTTGTTTCGCTGTTTGAGTAGCAATACGTCCGAAGTTTTTCGGCGTCACCTCAATTTCAACAACGTCGCCTACTTGATAATTTGGATTGATTCGCTTCGCTTCATCGAGCGAAATTTCTAAGCGGGAATCGTACACTTCATCTACTACTTCTTTGCGTGCAAATACGCGAATCGTTCCCGTTTCTTGATTAAAATCCACACGCACGTTTTGCGCTTGATTAAAGTTACGTTTATAAGCGGACACAATCGCCGCCTCAATCGCTTCAATTAACACTTCTTTACTAATGCCTTTATCGCGCTCAAGCGCCGTTAAGGCATCCAACAATTCTGTATTCATGAACCGGTCGTCCCCCTTTATGTGAATTAAGAGAAAATGACAGCCAGCCGTGCGCTAGCTACTTTTTCATATGGAATCGTCACCATTTTTTTCTTTGTTTTTACTTTCACTTCTACTGTCACCGTATGACCATCAAATGCGGCTAGCAACCCTTCGAACTCTTTTTGGCCATCAATCGGTTCGTACGTTTTCATATAAACATGTTTCCCGACGGCACGTTCGAAATCTCTCGTCTTTTTGAGCGGACGTTCAGCCCCCGGTGACGATACTTCTAAAAAGTAATTGTGCGGAATCGGATCGACTTCATCTAGCTTTTCGCTTAATCGTTCGCTGACGACACCGCATTGATCAATATCAATTCCAGTCGGTGAATCAATAAAGACGCGTAAAAACCAGTTCTTTCCCTCTTTCACATATTCAATGTCGACAAGCTCTAATCCGATCTCTGTCAAAATCGGGGTGACGAGCTCTTCAACAATGTGCGTCACTTTTTTCATCTTGGTCCTCCTAACTGCAAGAAAATCCCTTGCAACGGCAAGGAATCTCGAATCAATACGAAAGAGTGGGTTTCCCCACTCTTTTTGTACATTATCTTTACCAATTCCACTAGAACTATAACATATTGGCAAAAAAATTGCAACTCATTTAAAAGAGCGACAATTGGTTTTGATCTGGTAGCGACTGCAAACAGCCGCGACTTTCGAGATATTCTAAAATCGTTTTTGATACTTTTCCACGTTGCTGTAAATCTTCTTTCGATAAAAATTCGCCTTCTTCCCGTGCGCGCACGATGCTAAGCGCAACGTTCGTCCCTAATCCTGGAATCGCGTTAAACGGCGGAATGAGCGAATTTCCGTCAATAATAAACTCTGTTGCTTGTGAACGATACAAGTCGATATTTTTGAATGAAAATCCTCGTTCACACATTTCGAGGGCAATTTCAAGCACCGTTAATAAGTTTTTTTCTTTTGCGGAAGCGTCAAGCCCTTTCGCTTGGATTTCTTCAATTCGTTTACGAATCGCAGCAGATCCTTGAATCATCGCATCTAAATCAAAATCTTCTGCGCGTACGGTAAAATATGATGCATAGTAAAGAAGGGGATGGTGCACTTTAAAATACGCGATGCGCACCGCCATTAACACGTAAGCAGCCGCATGGGCTTTCGGGAACATATATTTAATTTTTTTGCACGATTCGATGTACCATTCCGGCACATCGTGCTTGCGCATTTCTTCTTCAAACTCCGGCGTTAATCCTTTCCCTTTCCGCACTGATTCCATAATTTTAAATGCTAGCGACGGCTCTAAACCGCGGTAAATTAAATATACCATAATGTCGTCGCGACATCCGATCACTTCCGATAGCGTACACGTTCCGCTCTGAATAAGTTCTTGGGCGTTGCCGAGCCAAACGTCTGTCCCGTGCGATAAACCTGAAATTTGCACAAGCTCCGAAAATGTTTTCGGTTTTGTTTCTTCTAACATTTGGCGAACGAAGCGCGTACCGAACTCCGGAATTCCTAGCGTACCTGTATTGCACATAATTTGTTCAGGCGTTACTCCGAGCGATTGTGTGCTACTAAAAATTTTCATCACTTCTGGATCGTCTGTCGGAATTGTTTTTGGATCAATTCCGCTTAAATCTTGCAACATGCGAATCACTGTTGGATCATCGTGTCCGAGAATATCTAACTTTAATAAGTTATCGTGAATGGAGTGGAAATCAAAATGGGTTGTACGCCACTCCGCACTCGTATCATCGGCTGGATATTGAATTGGTGTAAAATCATAAATGTCCATATAATCTGGAACGACGATAATACCGCCTGGGTGTTGTCCTGTCGTCCGCTTGACTCCCGTACATCCTGCCGCTAACCGATCTACTTCTGCTCCGCGCACGTGAAGGTTATGATCGTTTATATACCCTTTCACAAACCCATACGCTGTTTTGTCAGCTACGGTGCCAATCGTTCCTGCGCGATATACGTTATCTTCACCGAATAACACTTTCGTATAGTTATGCGCTCGCGGTTGATACTCGCCTGAAAAGTTCAAATCGATATCTGGCACTTTATCCCCTTTAAACCCTAAAAACGTTTCAAAAGGGATGTCGTGGCCATCTTTATTGTACCGTGTGCCACATTTCGGGCAGTCTTTATCCGGTAAATCAAATCCAGAACCAACCGAGCCGTCATCAAAAAACTCGGAATGCTTGCAGTTCGGACAGACATAATGCGGTGGAAGCGGATTAACTTCCGTAATTTCGGTCATCGTCGCAACAAATGACGAGCCGACCGAACCGCGAGAACCGACAAGATAGCCATCATCAAGCGATTTTTTTACAAGTTTATGAGAAATTAAATAAATGACTGCAAAGCCATGACCGATAATGCTCTTTAACTCTTTTTCTAATCGTTTTTCAACGATGTCTGGAAGCGGATCACCGTAGATGCTTTTTGCACGCTCATAGCTCATGCGACGAATTTCTTCGTCTGCGCCTTCGATTTTTGGTGTGTACAGCTCGTCTTTAATCGGCTTCACTTCCCCGATAAGATGGGCGATCTTGTTTGTATTTGTGACAACAATTTCTTTCGCTTTTTGTTCACCAAGAAATGAAAACGCCTCTAACATTTCGTTTGTCGTTCGGAAATGAACGTTCGGCAATTCATGTCGATTTAACGGATTGCCGCCCGATTGTGAATGAATTAAAATTTTGCGATAAATTTTATCCTCTTTGTTCACGTAATGTACGTTTCCTGTCGCCACAACCGGAATGCCGAGCCTTTCGCCAAGTTCTACAATATTTGTAATAATTTCTTGTACCGCTGCTTCATCGCGCACATACTCCATCTCAATGAGCGGAGCGTACACTTCCGGTGGATGCACTTCAAGAAAGTCATAAAACGGAGCAATTTTTTCTGCTTCTTCCATTCCTTTTTGCATCATCGCTTCAAATAACTCACCTTTGTCGCATCCTGAACCGACTAAAATACCTTCGCGATGTTGCTGTAATACGGAACGTGGGATGCGCGGAACCCGGTAAAAATAATGAACGTGTGAAAATGAGACGAGTTTAAATAAGTTTTTTAAGCCGACTTCGTTTTGCACGAGCAATGTTGCATGAAACGGGCGAGATCGCTGAAAAGCACCTTGTTCTTTTGATGCCGCATTGAGATGATCGTGATGAGTAATTCCTTTTTTATCAAGCTCTTTTAATAAATGAATAAGCAAATACCCTGTCGCTTCAGCATCATAAATGGCGCGATGGTGTTGAGTGAGTTCAATGTTAAATTTTTTACAAAGCGTATTTAAACGATGGTTTTTTAACTCTGGATACAAATAGCGAGCAAGTTCAAGTGTATCAATAACTGGATTTGTTACTTTACCCCGGTGAATCTTTTTAAATCCTGCATTTAAAAAGCCGATATCAAACGTTGCATTATGAGCAACGAGCACACAGTCTTCTATCCAATGATAAAATTTCTCTAACACTTCTTCGACGTCTGGAGCGTCTTTTAACATATCATCCGTAATTTTCGTTAATTCAATAGTCGTTGCAGAAAGCGGATGATGTGGGTTAGCAAACGACTCAAAACGGTCAATAATTTCTCCGTTTTTTACTTTTACCGCGGCTAATTCAATAATTGTATCATATACAGCGGAAAGCCCTGTCGTTTCCACGTCAAATACGACAAACGTATCGTCCATAAGGCAACGGTGAGCTTCGTTGTAAGCGATCGGTACACCATCATCGACGATATTTGCCTCTAGCCCATATAAAATTTTCACACCATATTTTTTCCCTGCACTATATGCTTCAGGAAACGACTGGACAACGGCATGATCCGTTACAGCGATCGCCTCATGACCCCATTTTTTTGCTTGTTCAACAAGCTTTGTGATAGAGGCGACAGCATCCATTTGACTCATCTGCGTATGAACATGAAGCTCGACACGCTTTTCTTCCGCCGTATCTTGACGTTCATTTGGTTTCACTTCATTTAAATCGTTCGCAATGAGCACAAGATCGCGTACAAACGTATCGTTTTGCACGCTGCCGCGCACTTTAACCCACATTCCTTTTTTTACACGTTGCATTAATTCTGCATCTTCTTTATCGCGCGAAAACATTTTCACAAGAATGGAGTTTGTATAGTCGGTCATTTTCAACGTCAATAACGTTCTTCCACTTTTTAACTCTTTTGCTTCTACATCGAAAACGTACCCTTGCACGACGACACGCCGCTCTTCTTCTACAATTTGGTCAAGAGAACGAATTTGTTCCTCGTCTTTAATATGGTAACCGATTACAAGCGGACCGCTTTCCTCATTCTCGTGGTTCTCTTCTTGTTTCGGCATCGCTTCCATAAACGCGGCTAAAGCGCGCTCTTCATCTTCTTTTTGTTTTTGAGCTAAAAATTGTTCAAACTGCTGTTCATCGTGTTTCACGTCAGCTTCTAATTGCAAATGCGGAAAGCCAAACGAGGCGTACGTCTCAGTAAACAATTGAGCAAATCGTTTTTTCAAAGCAATCGCTTCTGCCTCATTGCGCGCTTGTACAGTTACTTTCGTTCCTTTTACTGCCGGTTGCTGTTGCGCGAGCAAGGAAAGAAGAGGCGAGTTTTGTTGAATCGTGTCAATAAAAATCGGCCAATACATCGCGACATCTTCAGCAGTAAACGTTTGATCCTCTGCTACAACTGTGCATTGCACATGGGCGATATGGCGAAATTGTTCGATTAATCGTTTACGAAATTCAGCATATACGTGCGCTTGCAAAATGGCAGGAAAGCGAAAGTAAAAATGCCAACATGTCGTTCGTTTGTCGACAACGACTTTTTCAATTCGTCCATGCGCCAAATCGTTTGCGATATGAGAAGAAGAAAGCTGCAACTGTTGTAATAAAATAGAAAATCGTTCTTTTTGTTCTTCCTTCATTGTTGTTCGTTACAAAAAGATGTAACGGTACACCTCCCTTTCTTTTTTATACATCGTTTGGGAGCGATAGACGACAGAAAGAGAGGGACTCCCCTCTCTGTCGTCTACAAATAACGGCGCAATGTTTCAATTAATTGCGACACGTGCACTTCTTCTGTTTCACCTGTTTTGCGCACTTTCACTTCAACCATTCCTTCACTTGCGCGCTTTCCGACCGTTACACGCACAGGCAAGCCAATTAAATCGCTGTCAGCAAATTTTACTCCTGGACGTTCTGCACGATCATCGTACAACACTTCAAATCCTTCTTGTTGTAAACGGTCATACCATTCATCTGCAAGTTCCCGTTGCTCGTCCACTTTTGGATTGACAGAAATGAGATGAACATGGAACGGAGCAACTGCTGTCGGCCAAATGAGCCCGTGTTCATCGTTATATTGCTCTGCGATGGCTGCAAGTGTGCGAGATACACCAATGCCATAGCACCCCATAATCATCGACTGCGTGCGCCCATTTTCGTCTAAATATGTTGCATTCATCGCTTCACTATAACGCGTTCCGAGTTTAAACACATGTCCAACTTCGATTCCACGCGCAAAACGAATCGTTCCTTTTCCGTCTGGCGATGGGTCTCCTTCTTGAATAAAGCGAACATCGGCATATTGCGCAGCAAAGTCACGATCTGGGTTAACTCCTTTGTAATGGTAGTGGGCTTCATTCGCTCCACATACACCGTTAACAATTGCTTTCACCGCATGATCGGCTAAAACGAGCACATCGTCGCGAACGCCAATTGGACCAAGGGAACCAACTTCGCAGTTCATTACTTGTTTCGTTTCATCTGGTGTTGCTAATTCAACAACTGTTGCTTCTAATATATTTTTCACTTTCACATCGTTAACCTCATGATCGCCGCGAACGAGAACGAGCACGTAACGATCGTCCACTTTAAACAGTAACGACTTGATACATTTTTCTTTTGGCACTTGAAGGAATTGGCTCACTTCTTCAATTGAGCGTTGTTCTGGCGTATGCACTTTTTCAAGCGGTGCATGCGGCTCATCGCTTCGCTCATACGTTGTAATCACTGGTGCCATTTCAATGTTCGCAGCATAATCAGAGGAATCTGAGTATGCAATCGTATCTTCTCCAACATCAGATAAAACCATAAATTCATGCGTATCTTTTCCGCCCATCGCACCAGAATCGGCAATGACTGCACGGAAATTTAATCCGCAACGACGGAAGACGTTTGCATACGCTTCGTACATTTTATTGTACACTTCATCTAAACTTTCGTGTGAAGCATGAAAGGAATACGCGTCTTTCATAATAAATTCACGACCGCGAAGCAAACCGAAGCGCGGACGCTTTTCGTCGCGAAACTTCGTTTGAATTTGATAAAGCGTCAGCGGCAAACGTTTATATGACTTCACTTCATCACGAACGAGCGCCGTAATGACTTCTTCATGTGTTGCCCCAAGCGCAAAGTCGCGATCGTGGCGATCTTTTAAACGCATCAATTCCGGTCCGTATGAATACCAACGGCCCGATTCTTGCCATAATTCCGCTTGTTGGAGCGCTGGCATGAGCAGTTCAATAGCACCGGCGCGCTCCATTTCTTCGCGAATGATCGCTTCGATTTTTTGTAACACACGCTTGCCGAGTGGTAAAAAGCTATATACTCCGCTCGCACTTTGACGAATGAAGCCGGCGCGAAGCAATAGCTGATGGCTTTTAATTTCCGCATCTGCTGGTACTTCACGCAACGTAGGAATAAATGACATACTTTGTTTCATCTTTTGCACCTCTTACTCCATCAATTTATTATAAGAAAAATTTTTGAATATCGTTCCATGTCACAACAAGCATAAGCAACATAAGAAGGGCGAAGCCAATAAAATGCACAATGCCTTCTTTTTGGCGATCAATCGGCTTTCCACGCAGCGCTTCAAGCGCAAAAAACGTTAAGCGGCCACCATCGAGCGCTGGAAGCGGAAGTAAGTTGATAATCCCTAAGTTGATGCTTAAAATCGCTCCCCATTTCATTAAGTAATACACTCCTGATTGAGCGACTTTATGCGTCGAAACTGCAATACCAACTGGTCCAGATAACATATCGAACGAAAATTTTCCCGTCAGCAAATGACCTAAACCAACAATAATCTCCTTTGTCCAATAGTACGTTTCTAGCGCGCCCTGCTTTATAGCACCAACAACTGATTTTTCCATCGGTCCATACACGCCAATTAGTCCAATTGTTTCTCCTTCAATCGTTTTCTTTTCCGGTGTAACGGTAAGATCGATCATTTCACCGTTGCGATTGATTTGAAATTGGAGCGGTTTTTCTGGACTTTTCCGAATGACTGTAACGACATCTGTCCACGAAGACATGGACTGTCCATCGATGGAAATGACAACATCCCCTTGCTTTAACCCAGCTTCACGTGCTGCACCGTCTTCGGTTAACTCGCCAATGATCGGTTTGTCAACAGGATAACCTTGCAATAGCCCAATAACAATAAAAATGACGAGCGCTAAAATAAAGTTCATTAGCGGGCCAGCGAAAATAGTCATGGCGCGCTGTCCGAGCGTTTTAGAACCGAATTGACGATCGTACGGCGCAATTTGCATTTCCTCTCTGTCAATGACAAAATACGCTGGGTCACTTAATTCAAAACGTTGTAAGCGATCATCATCACCTTCATAGCCTTCAATATATAGCTCATGCTCAAAGTCAGCGCGCTCCACTTCAATGATTTTGGCATCTGGATATTCATCTTTATGATTGACGATTACTTTTTTCACTTTGCCTTCCGAGTCAAACAATAATCCGACAACTTGACCGCGCTTAACGTCCATCATCTCCGGATCTTCACCGGCCATGCGGACGAAACCACCGAGTGGAAGTAAGCGAATCGTATATGTCGTTTCCCCTTTTTTCATGGAAAACACTTTTGGGCCGAATCCAATCGCAAACTCACGGCATAAAATACCAGCCCGCTTAGCGAAAATAAAGTGACCTAACTCATGAAAAAATACAAGCGCACCAAAAATGATAATAAAAGCAATAACCGTTTCCAACGTTCCAACCACCTTTTATATGTGTAGTGATTTTACAAATTGTCGCGTTTCGCGATCAATCATTCGAATCGTGTCAAGATCCGGATCAGCAATTGGGACATGCCGTTCCATCGCCTGCTCAATGTATTGTTCAATCGCTAAAAACGATATTTGCCCAGCTAAAAAGGCGGCCACTGCTTCTTCGTTTGCAGCGTTTAACACGGTCGGCATCGTCCCGCCTATTTTTCCTGCCTCATAAGCAAATTGTAAACAACGAAACCGGTTCATGTCCACTTTTTGAAAATGTAACGTAGCCACTTCTGCTAAGTTTAGTCGCTCGATATGGAGCGGAAAGCGATCTGGATATGTTAATGCATATTGAATGGGCACGCGCATATCTGGCGTTCCAAGTTGGGCAATGACGCTTCCATCATGAAACTGTACCATGGAATGAATAATGCTTTCTTTATGTAAGAGCACATGAATTTGCTCATACGGTAAGTGGAACAACCAATGCGCCTCGATGACTTCAAATCCTTTGTTCATCATCGTCGCAGAATCGATCGTAATTTTTGCCCCCATCGACCAATTCGGATGTTTGAGCGCTTCTGCAACAGTGACATGCTGCAGCTGCTCGCGCGTACGATCGCGAAAACTACCTCCGGATGCGGTCAAAATAATACATTCAACGTTTTTCTGTTTTTCTCCTTGTAAACATTGAAAAATCGCGGAATGTTCACTATCTATCGGCAAAATCGAGACACCATAGGCAGCGGCGTGCTTCATGACGAGATGACCCGCAGTAACTAACGTTTCTTTGTTCGCTAATGCGATTGTTTTTCCCGCCTCTATCGCTTTTAACGTAGGCACTAGTCCGACGCTTCCTACAACCGCATTAACGACAATATCCGCTTGTTCAACCGTCGCCACCTCAATCAACCCGTCTTCACCGGAAACGATGCGCACACGTCCAATATATTCGCGCTGTAACATGTCTGCATCTTCTTTTTGAGCGACACATACGATTTTCGGTGAAAATTGTTCAATAATCATTCGAGCCTGTTCAATGTTTCGTCCAGCTGAAAAAGCAACGAGACAAAACGCATCACGATGGGCGCGAATGACATCGAGCGTTTGCATCCCGATCGAACCTGTCGCACCTAATAAGCTAATTGCTCGCAAACTGTTCACTCCTTTTTACACAATGAGGTAAAACAAATATAAAATCGGTAAAATAAACAGCAAACTGTCGAAACGATCTAAAATGCCGCCGTGCCCTGGTAAAATCGCCCCTGAATCTTTTACTCCATAGTGGCGTTTAAACGCGGATTCAACTAGATCACCGAGCTGCCCGAAAATAGATAAAATAACGGTTGCAATAAGCAACAAAAGAAACGATGGGGCAAACGGCGATAGCCACTCATAAACGCTCACAACAAGAAGCGCACATAACACACCGCCTATTGCACCTTCTACCGTTTTATTCGGACTAATATGCTCCCATAATTTACGCTTCCCAAACGCCCGACCGATAAAATACGCTCCGCTATCTGTTGCCCAAATTAAAAATAGGGCATAAAAAATATAAGACAATCCTGCTTCTCGCACTTGTAAAAAGGAATAAAATCCGACGCCTACATATAACAAAGAAGCAATCATAAAACCGGCGTCATCGAACGTAAACGCATTTTTAGATATAACCGTATAAATAAGCAACAATAAAAGCCCGATGATGAGCATCCATATGTTTATCATATGTTCATATGGATATAAAAAGAGCCATAAAACGAGAAAACTGACGACGCTCGGAAACGAAAAGAGCGATATGCGTTTCATACGAATGAGCTCAAATAAACCAACCGTAGCTAACACATACGTTAAAATGAGAAATGGCCATCGGCCGTATATGACAATAGGTAAAAAGAGCGAAGCTGCAATGATCGCTGTTACAATTCTTTGTTTCATATGAAATTATACGCCTCCAAATCGACGGCTTCGTTGCTGGAATGCATGTACCGCCTGTAAAAAATGTTGCTCTGTAAAATCTGGCCATAATACATCTGTAAACCAAAACTCCGTATAAGCTAACTGCCAAAGCATAAAATTACTTAACCGAATTTCCCCGCTTGTACGAATGAGTAAATCCGGATCAGGCAAATCGTTTGTCATCAAATACAAATGGAACAACTGCTCATCGACATCGTTTACTTCAATCGTTCCGCTTTGAATATCAGCAACGAGCTTTTGTACCGCATGTACAATTTCTGCGCGACTTCCGTAGTTTAGCGCAAAGTTTAAAATTAAACCTGTATTTTGCTTCGTTTCTTCGATCGCTTTTTCAACTGCACGTAACGTATGTAAAGGTAGTTCATCTTTATGTCCCATCACGCGTACTTGCACGTTTTCGGCGATGAGCTCAGGTAAAAATGTGTTTAAAAATTGTTCAGGCAATTGCATTAAATAGTCAACTTCTGTTTTTGGCCTTTTCCAATTTTCCGTCGAAAATGCGTATAGCGTCAACACTTTTACACCTAGCTCGTTCGCAAAGCGCGTAATTTTTCGCACCGTCTGCATCCCTTCGTAATGTCCAGCCATACGTGGCAACGCGCGTTTTTTCGCCCAACGTCCATTTCCATCCATAATGATCGCCACATGCACCGGAATTGGCCCTTGTAAAATGGATTGTTTTGAACTTACTTCTTCTTCGTTTTTCCATCTTTTTATTTTTTCAAACATTAGCGCGTGTCCTCCAGCTTTCGTCCATCGTGATTAGGCTGTGCGCCCTATTTCGTAATTATAGCAAAAAACCCTCTATAAACATAGAGGGACTTATACTTCCATAATTTCTTTCTCTTTTTCTTTCGTAATCGCATCAATTTTTGCAATGTGGTCATCCGTTAATTTTTGAATGTCTTCTGTATACCCACGCAATTCATCTTCCGTAATGTCGCCGTTTTTCTCTAACTTTTTCAACTCGTCATTTGCATCGCGACGGATGTTGCGCACAGCAACTTTCGCTTCTTCTGCATATTTTTTCACGAGCTTCACAAGTTCACGACGACGCTCTTCAGTGAGCGGTGGAATTGCGATGCGAATGACTGAACCGTCATTTGAAGGTGTAAGTCCTAAATCTGATGCTAAAATGGCTTTTTCGATTTCTTTTAATACCGATTTGTCATACGGCTGAATGACAAGAAGACGCGCTTCTGGCACTTGAATACCTGCTAACTGAATAATCGGTGTTGGCATGCCATAATAATCAACTGTAATTTTTTCTAACAAAGCAGGATTTGCTCGTCCAGCACGAACCGTTGCGAGTTCACGAGAAAACGCTTGTACAGCTTTATCCATTTTTTCTTTCGCATTCGTTAATACTTGCATCTTATTTCCCCCTTACAATTGTTCCAATATTTTCGCCTAATACAGCACGTTTAATATTTCCTTCTTCCATAATCGAGAAAACGATAAGTGGAATATCGTTATCCATACATAGCGAGGAAGCGGTGGAATCCATCACACCTAACCCTTGTTTAATTACATCTAAGTAAGATAATTCATCGTACTTGAACGCATTTTTATCGACTTTTGGATCGGCACTATACACGCCGTCTACGTTGTTTTTCGCCATTAAAATAACGTCCGCTTCAATTTCTGCCGCACGAAGCGCAGCTGTCGTATCTGTTGAAAAATATGGATTTCCTGTGCCTGCCGCGAAAATGACGACACGTTTTTTCTCTAAATGACGAATGGCTCTTCTACGAATGTACGGCTCTGCCACTTGACGCATTTCAATAGACGTTTGTACACGTGTTTGTACACCGAGTTGCTCTAAGCTATCTTGTAGGGCGAGCGAGTTCATCACCGTTGCTAACATGCCCATATAATCCGCTGTGGCACGATCCATCCCCATTTCGCTACCAACTTTTCCGCGCCAAATATTTCCGCCGCCAACAACGACAGCAACTTCGACTCCAAGTTCAGCTACTTCTTTCACTTGCTGGGCAATCGATTTAATGACCGCTGGATTAATCCCGAAGCCTTGATCACCAGCTAACGCTTCACCACTTAGTTTTAAAACGACACGTTTATACTTTGGGCTTTTCATTTTAAACCTCCATACCGTTCTTTAAAAATAGGGAACACACATGTGTTCCCTATTTGCTTCCTTACTTACGAACTTGGCTCATAACTTCTTCAGCGAAGTTATCTTGACGTTTTTCAATTCCTTCGCCTACTTCGTAACGGATGAAGCTTTTCACCGTTGCGCCATTTGATTCTACAAATTGACGCACTTTCACATCTGGATTTTTGACGAAGCTTTGCTCAAGCAAGCAAATATCCTCAAAGAATTTGCCTAAACGACCTTCAACCATTTTTTCAACGATGTTTTCCGGTTTCCCTTCGTTTAATGCTTGCTGTTTTAACACTTCACGCTCACGAGCAATTTCATCCGCAGATACTTCATCGCGAGAAACGTATTTTGGATTAATTGCTGCAACGTGCATCGCTACATCTTTTGCCACGTCGCTATTTGTTGTACCTTCTAATACAGTTAATACGCCGATGCGGCCTCCCATGTGTAAGTATGCACCGAACGCTGCATTGTCGCCTTTTTCTACAACTGCAAAACGACGTAACGTAATTTTCTCACCAATTTTAGCAATCGCTGCGTTAATGTGCTCTTCTACTGTTACACCGTTGTCCATTTTTTGTTGTAGCGCTTCTTCTACTGTTGCAGGCTTATGCTTTAATAAATGCGCTGCTAATTCTTTAACTAACGTTTTAAATCCTTCGTTTTTCGCAACGAAATCTGTTTCAGAGTTTACTTCTAAAATGACTGCTGTATTGCCGTCAACCTCGATTAACGTTGTTCCTTCAGCGGCGATGCGATCGGCTTTTTTCGCAGCTTTCGCCATTCCTTTTTCACGAAGCCAGTCAATTGCTTTTTCCATATCTCCGTTTGTTTCTGTTAACGCCTTTTTGCAGTCCATCATTCCTGCGCCTGTTTTTTCGCGCAACTCTTTTACCATTTGAGCAGTAATTGCCATGTTCAACATCCTCCTTTTTATATGTACAAAATCGTATGTACAGCTTGTAAATATAGTATGCCTGATTTTCTTAAAAAAAGGTGATAAAAGGCTTCCCCCTCTTATCACCTTTCACATGCTTACTCAGCTGTGACAACGGCTTCTTCGCCTTGCTTTGCTTCTAAAATCGCATCAGCAATTTTAGATGTAAGAAGTTTCACAGCGCGAATCGCATCGTCGTTTGCAGGAATGACGTAGTCGATTTCGTCTGGATCACAGTTTGTATCCACGATTCCGATGATCGGAATGTTTAATTTGCGAGCTTCTGCAACGGCAATGCGCTCTTTACGTGGGTCGATGACAAACAACGCGTCTGGCAATTCTTTCATTTCTTTAATACCGCCTAAAAACTTTTCAAGACGCTCTAATTCTTTCTTTAGCTTTACCACTTCTTTTTTAGGCAATACGTCGAATGTGCCATCTTCAGCCATTCTTTCGATTTCTTTTAAACGTTTAATACGTTTTTGAATCGTTGCGAAGTTCGTTAACGTTCCACCTAACCAACGTTGGTTGACGTAGAACATGCCAGAACGTTCCGCTTCTTCTTTTACAGAATCTTGCGCTTGTTTTTTCGTACCAACAAATAAGATTGTGCCGCCATTTGCTGCAAGTTCTTTAACGAAGTTGTACGCTTCTTCTACTTTTTTCACTGTTTTTTGCAAGTCAATGATATAAATACCATTGCGCTCAGTGAAAATGTATTTTTTCATTTTTGGGTTCCAGCGACGTGTTTGATGCCCGAAGTGAACCCCTGCTTCAAGCAACTGTTTCATTGAAATAACAGACATCTTTCATCCTCCTACACGGTTTTTTCCTCCGCTCATGTCATTTTTAAGCAAGACTGCAAAGCAGCACCGTTGCTTAAATCGATGAGCGTGTGTATTCACACCAAATAGAACTATATCACAATTAAAAAGCACATTCAACTACTTTTGGTGAAATTTAAGCAAAAGCTCCATTTCTGTCTTGCCACGTTTTAACGCTTTCGCTATTTCGTCGATCGTTTTTCCTTGTTGTTGAAGCTTTAATGCTTCCGAAACGAGCGATTCAAGCGATTGCTCTCCATTTCGCTTAGCTGTCGATAGTTCCACTCGATCGACCACTTGTTCGATCGGCAGCGAAGGAGGCGCTTCTTTTTTCTTTTGACGAACAGCCGATGATGTAATTTGTTTAACAAATCGTTCGTTCTCTTCTTTAAACTGCATTAAATATGTCGTCATCATCGTTTCCATTTCGCGAAGCCATTTTTCTTGCTCTTTTTCTGTTTCTTTCATTTTCATCCACTTTAACGATAAAAGAATAATGAGAAAGAGCGAAATGCCGTGCAAAACGAAGCTGATCATCCATAAAAACGTCGTCATAACATCCCTCTTATCCAATGAAGTCAATGTGTGTCCCTTTGTAAGGGTGTTTGCTCTTTTCTTTTTTTTCATTATGTTTTTTCCATTTTGTTTGTTCGCTTCGTTCAGCTTTCGTGACTTGTTGCCGAATGCGCTCATCTTGTTTTTTTATCTCTGCTGCAAGCTGTTGTTGAGCAAGCTGTCCGTACTGTTGCATATGTTCTTGCCATTTTCCGAGCTCATGCGTTTTCGGCAACGCGACTTGCAATTCGACGAGTTTGAAGCTCATATTTGTCACTTCCTTCATAAAATTGATGAAGGACTGCCATCATTACATAGCTTGCTCAATCAATCAATTTGCGCATTTTAAATAATGCTTTAGCGTGAATTTGGGAAATACGCGACGTTGACAGCCCCATAATATGCCCGATTTCTGTGAACGTCAATTCTTCTTTGTAAAATAAGCTAACGACTAATTGTTCTTTTTCATTTAGTTGTTGAATGACGTTTGCTAGTTGTGCAATTTGCTCCTCACGCAATATATGTTCTTCAGGCGATGGCGATTGATCGTCACGAACGGTAAATGACATATGTTCGTCATCATCATCAAACGGCCGTTCATCAAGCGATAAGATGTGAGCGAAAAATTGTTCGCTCATGACAGCATACACTTCATCTTCTGGCATGTTTAACGCCCCAGCAACTTCTTTAGCACTTACCTCACGCATGTACGTTTGTTGCAGCTGTTCGATCGTTGCTTCAATTTTTTTTGCCTTTTCTCGCACGCTGCGCGGAAGCCAATCTTCTTTCCGCAATCCATCTAAAATCGCTCCACGAATACGGAATGAAGCGTACGTATCAAATTTCAAATCGCGTGAAGGATCAAATTTTTCAAGCGCATCGTACAAGCCGAGCAAAGCTAAACTTTTCAATTCTTCTTTCCTCACGCTTTTCGGAAGGGATGAAGCGATACGTTGGACGTGATAATCAACAAGCGGCATATATTTTTCAATGAGTTGATCGCCCGCTTCTCGATCGCGAGCGTCTATCCACTTTTGCCAGCATTGTTCAATCATATCATCCCCCCTAGGTGAAAAGGTAGCCTACAACGTTTGAAATTTATTTTTCTTCATGGCTTAACAGTTGACGAATATATTGCGCCACTTCTTGTTGCTCTTCTTCGCTCAAGCCTTCAATCATTTGCTCTACATGTTCATCATTTCGTTCCTTCCGTGAAACGTCTAGAGTGGATTCATCTTTTTGAATAAAGGCGACCATCCAGCGAATGACAAAAGCAAAAATAAAGAAAATAGCAAATGTGAGAAAAGCGCGCACGATAGACGTCCATATGCTATTTTGCAACAACGAAGAAAAGAAGGCGATCATACAGCCGAATAAGGCAAAAACAATGTTAAATTTCCACGTGCCAGCCATTACATTTCCCGTACCCCTTGATTTACTGTCCGGATTAGCAATATGCCTGTTTTCGGATGAAATTCAATCGTCCGTCCACTACTTCCTCCGACGTCTTCAGCGACGATTGGGATGCGGAAACGTTGAAGCTGTTCGCGGACAGCTTCAACGTTGCGCGGCCCAATGCGCATCATATCTGTCGTTCCTGTTCGAAATTGAAACATTTGCGCACCGCCGGCCATTTTCGCTTTTAAATGTCCGTTTCGTCCTCCTGACCCGATGACGCGACGTATTAACTCTTCGATCGCCGTGTCGGCATATTTCGCTACGTTCATTTGCTCGGATTTTGCTAACGACGAATCTGGCAACATGACATGCGCCATCCCTGCCACTTCTTTTGCTAAGTCGTACACGACAACCCCAACGCATGAGCCGAGTCCGCATGTACGAATGACATATGGCGCTTTCACCACGTTCATGTCAGCAATTCCGACTTTAACTACATGAACAATTTCACTCATCATGTTCCACACCTAAAGACTGAAAGATGATACGAAACGATTCTGGGTCAGGAAGTAAGAAAAAGTGGCCATTTACACGATCATTCGGCTGATGCTCCTCATGAATTGCCGTATCCACGACAATGACATGATCGCCGACGCGCGACATTTCAATTAATCCATAGCTTAAAATCGCTCCGATCATATCAATGCTAAGCGCTGGAACAGATGGATATAAATTTAAGTTTGTAAAATCGGATAAAGATGATAAATATGAGCCAGCTAAAATGTTGCCAAGCTCCTGCAAAGCAGAAAGCGACAACTCCGAACAATCTTGTTCAAGTTTAAATTGTTCATCACCAATCATTTGTCGAATAAACCGTTCCGCTTGTTCAAGCGATAACACGAAAAACATGTTGCCAGGCGCATCTCCTTCGATGCGCAAAAAAACGGCAGCAACGACATTATCAGCTCCACCGACAATGTCCATCATTTCATCAAATGAAATGATGCGCACATCTGGAATCGTCATTTCTATTCTTTTATTTAGCAACTGTGATAACGCTGTTGCTGCATGGCCCGCTCCAATATTTCCAATCTCTTTTAATATGTCCATATGGACGGCACTCATCCGTTCAAAATATGACATGGACAAATTATCCTTTCTCCTTTTCTAATACTTTTTCTAAGTTTAATAAGATGAATAGACGCTTCTCAATTTTTACGACGCCATTAATATATTCTGCTGTCGTCGCATCGACTACTTCTGGCGGCGGTTCGATCGCTTCTGTCTCAATATCAACGACATCGTTCGCCGCATCAACAATTAAGCCGACTTCAACATCATCGAGCGCGACGATAATGACGCGCGTATGATCAGAAAACTCCGCTTCCTCTAAGCCAAAACGCATGCGCAAGTCGATAATGGGTGTAACAACCCCACGTAAATTAATTACGCCTTTCACATACTTCGGAACGCGAGGTACACGCGTAATATGTTGAATCTTTTCAATCGAGCGCACTTGTTGAACCGGAATCGCGTATTCTTCATCTTTCAGTTGGAATACAATCACTTTCAGCTCAGCCACATTCAATTCCCCCTCTCGCTTGTCCCTACTTAATTAACGCATTGCAATCAATAATGAGCGCGACTTGGCCGTCACCTAAAATCGTCGCCCCCGAAATGGCAAACACGGACGTTAAGTAGTTGCCAAGCGATTTTAACACCACTTCTTGTTGACCGATAAATGCGTCAACGACAAGCCCTGCCATTTTCTCGCCTTTGCGTACAATGACAACAGATAAGAAATCATCGTCTTCCTTCACAACAGGCACTTCAAAAATATCTTTCAAAAATAAGAGCGGAACAACTTTTCCACGGAAATCAATGACTTTTTGATTATGGGCATGCAAAATGTCTTCTTTTTTCACGATGGCTGTCTCGATGATCGATGACAACGGAATCGCATATTTTTCCTTTTGAATTTCAACGAGCATAACAGAGATAATGGATAGTGTAAGCGGTAGTTGAATCGAAAAGATCGAACCGACTCCTTCTTCTGAATCAATCGATACCGATCCACCAAGCGATTCGATCGTACTTTTTACAACGTCTAATCCGACACCACGTCCTGAAATATCGGATACTTTATCCGCTGTAGAAAAACCTGAAGCAAAAATAAGCTCATATACTTGTTTATCCGTTAAGTTCGCTGCATTTTGTTCAGAAATAATTCCTTTACTAATGGCTTTTTTCAGCACTTTTTCGCGACTAATGCCTGCACCGTCGTCTTCAATTTCAATAAATACATGATTGCCGCTATGATACGCTTTTAACTTTACTGTTCCTTCTTCCTGTTTTCCTTTCGCCCGACGCACATCTGGCGTTTCAATCCCGTGATCGATAGCGTTGCGCAACAAGTGAACGAGCGGATCGCCAATTTCGTCGATGACTGTGCGGTCAAGCTCTGTTTCTGCTCCAATAATTTCAAGATTAATTTTCTTTCCTAAATCGCGAGCTAATTGCCGTACCATGCGCGGAAAGCGGTTAAATACCGTTTCGACCGGTACCATGCGCATATTTAAAATAATGTTTTGCAAGTCTCCGGAAATGCGCGACATCCGCTCGACCGTCTCATGCAATTCAGGATTGTTCAGTTCGCGCGAAATTTGCTCCAATCGTCCGCGATCAATAACAAGCTCTTCAAATAAGTTCATTAGTACGTCTAAACGTTCAATGTTGACGCGAATCGTCTTGTTGCTTACTTGTTTTCCAGTTGCTTTTTCTTCTTGTCCTTCTTGCTTTTTCTCAACCGCTTGCTCTACTGCTTGCTGTTCTTCTTTTTGTTCGTGTTTTGTTTCCGTCGTTTTTTCTTCTTCTGTAGATCGATGTAAGTTCACTCGTTGAATGATAACTTGCTCCACTTCCGACACTTTCATAATGCGCTTTTGTAACTCGTCTTCTAATACTTTTGTCACAACTGTCACGACAAATTGATCATCGAACTGTTCTGCTTCTAGCATCTCAACGGTCGGAACGGATTTAATGACTTCTCCAATTTGTTCAATCACTTCAAAAATCATAAACACACGCGCTGCTTTTAATAAGCAGTCGGAGCGCAATTTTACAGTTACTTCATAACTATGAAATCCTTGTTCAGCTGATTGTTTTAAAATAGTATATTCAAATTCATCATACGTTTGTTCATGTGTTGGAGCTGGTTTTTGTGGAGCGGCGACCGCTTCCCCTTTTTCGATTTGCTTTAGCTGGGCGACAACATTTGTAACGTCGCGCTTTCCATCTCCACCTTCAGAAATAGAAGCGACCATCGCTTCTAAATCATCGACAGCGCGAAAAATGACATCGAGCAATTCAGGTGTGACGGCAATTTTCCCGTTACGAATCGCATCAAGCACATTTTCCATTTGATGGGTCAAATTGGCCAAGTCTTCAAAGCCCATCGTCGCAGACATCCCTTTTAACGTATGCGCAGAGCGGAAAATTTCATTGACGATCGACACATCATCTGGATTTTTTTCAAGCTCTAACAATTGTTCGTTAATCGTTTGTAAATGTTCTCTACTTTCATCAATAAACACTTCGAGGTATTGACTCATGTCCATTGTTCCTATCCCCCTCAAACTTTTACGTGCTTCATTACCGCTTCGGCAATGTCATCAACGTGAACGATTTCATCAACAACGTTCGCAGCAATGGCTGATTTCGGCATACCGAATACGACGGAAGATTCGGCGGACTCTGCGATGACAAATGTCTTTCCGGACGCTTTTAGCTGTTTCAGCCCTGCCGTGCCATCTGAACCCATACCTGTCATAATAACAGCAATTTTTTCATAATCCGTTAACGTGCTTAACGACTCGAACATCACGTCAACGGAAGGACGATGTCCATTGCGCGGCTCTGCTTCATCGAGATGAATCGCAAGCGATGTGCCCACGCGTTTTACATATAAATGTTTTCCGCCTGGCGCGATATACGCTGTGCCTTTTTGAATGATTTCACCATCTTCTGCTTCTTTGACGCGAATATGACTTAACGAATCCAAACGGGTAGCTAACGATTTTGTAAACCCTTTCGGCATATGTTGGACGACTAAAATCGGTGCGTCAATCGTTGCCGGAAACTTCGTTAGCACATGTTGAAGAGCGCGTGGCCCCCCTGTCGATGTGCCAATGGCAATCACTTTTTTCTTTCCGCCCACGCTTTGTCGTTCGCTTACCTCTATTTTACTATATTGTTTTTGTGGCAACATAGACATTTTTTGCTTTGTTTTGACTGTTCGCAAATTCGCTTCGCTTGCTAAAAGCACTTTTTCGATCATTTTATCTTTAATTTTATATAAATCTAGCGAAATGGCACCCGAAGGCTTAGCGATAAAATCAACCGCACCGTATTGCAGCGCTAAAATAGTATTTTCCGCCCCTTCCTTCGTTGTGCTTGAAATCATAACGACAGGAAGCGGGTGTTTTTGCATAATATGTTTTAACGTCTCAAGCCCATTCATGACAGGCATCTCAACGTCTAACGTCACGACATCCGGTTGGAGCTGCTCGATTTTTTGCAACGCTTCTTGCCCATCGCGCGCTGTGCCAACAACGGTCAAACGCGGATGCTGTGACAAAAAGTCGCTAATTAATTTGCGCATGAAAGCAGAGTCATCAACGACGAGCACCTTTGCTTTATTCACAGCGATGATAACCTACCTCTCTAAAAAGTATTGGCGCAACTTCGCAAAAAAGTGAAATGGACGTTTCATCTGCTCCTTATGCTCTTCATTTGCCAAATAGCGTTCAGTCATTTGTATGACTGCCTTGCTTGCTTTCGCACTCGGATCAAATAAAAGAAAAGGCGTTTGACGAATAACTGCATTGCTTACCGTGCGATCTTCAGGTACGTACCCTAAAGCATGCAGTTCTTTTCCTAAAAAACGTTTCGCTACTTGCTTTAAACGTTGCAACGTCTCTATCCCTTCTTTGTCGGAACGGGCGCGATTAACTAACACATAAATCGGAAGTTGATGGTCTGCTAAATGAATGTATTTCATCGTCGCATACGCATCCGTTAACGCTGTTGGTTCAGGCGTCGTCACGATGAAAATATCGTCAACTGCCTTCAATAACTGAAGGCGATCTTCGGACATGCCTGCCCCCATATCGAAAATGATGTAATCATACTGCTCGGAAACAAGTTGTAGTTGTTCAATGAAATATTGTACTTTCTGTTCATCCATGTGAAAAATGTCCGTTAATCCCGTTCCGCCAGCGATAAACGACAAGTTTTCTGGTCCTGTTTTTATAATATCATGAATCGTTACGTTAGGACGAAAAATATCGATAATCGTGTGGGATGATGTTTGTCCAAGCAAAATGTCGATATTTCCCATACCGATATCCATATCAAACAACAATACGTTTTTCCCGCGTTGACGTAGTGCTAAAGAAAAGTTTAATGACACGTTCGATTTTCCAACGCCACCTTTGCCGCTTAATACAGCAATCGCTTTCGTTTCTGTTTCATGTTGCATTTTTTTCACGCGTAAACGTAAACTTTCAGCCTGATCTCTCACCATCGTTGCTCGACCCCGGTAATCATATTTGCAACAAGCTGTGGAGTAGCTTCCACAATATCATCGGGTACGTTTTGTCCGTGCGTCACATACGCCGCCCCGATGCCACATTGGATCATCATGTTTATCATCGCACCATGTCGGCTCGTTTCATCGACTTTTGTAAAAATAAACTTATGAATAGGAATAATTGAAAACTGATCGTAAATGTCTTTCATATCTCGCCATTTTGCCGTTAACGATAGGACGAGAAATGTTTCCATTTCCTCGTTAAAATCAATCATTTCTTTTAAATCGTTCACGTATTGGGCGTTGCGAAAGTTTCGCCCGGCAGTATCGATAAAAACGATGTCGTATGACGCAAGCTTTTCCTTCGCTTGACGAAAATCGTCGACATTGTAACATACTTCAAGTGGCACATTTAAAATTTTTGCGTACGTTTTCAATTGGTCAATCGCGGCAATACGATACGTATCTGTCGTAATAAATGCCACTTTTTTATGATGTGTAATGACGCAGTCGGCCGCCATTTTGGCAAGCGTCGTCGTTTTGCCAACCCCTGTCGGCCCTACAACGTTGACGTATTTTTTTTGAAATGAAATCCCACCAAATGAAAAGGACGATAATGTTTTGACGATATCATCGTGAAGCCATTTTTTCACTTCGTCGTCTGAAGCGTTCGCCCCGGACGTATACCATCGTTGCAACAATGCAGACATGAACATCGCACGCACATCGTCACTTATTTCTTGATCGATCAAATGCGCATCGATCACCTTTAGAAGGGACGGATAATGCTCCATCGCCCCTCCTTGCGTCAATTGATGAATCGTCGCTTTTAACTGCTGAATTTCTTTCAACAATTGCTCGTCACGCAGCGGTTCGATTCGTTCTTTTCGTTTTTCTTTTATTTGTTGAACAGGCGGAGTGGCTTGTTTTGGATCAACGGCAGCAATGACCTCGATATTTTTTCGGGAAAATAGTCCGAGAAAGCCTTTTTTATGAACGACTTTCGAATTTAAAATGACCGCATCATTTCCAAGTTCCGCTCGAATCATTTTCATCGCTTCTGGCATCGATGAAGCAACAAACTTTTTTACTTTCATTCGACATTCACCACCCCAACACTTTGAACTTCCACGTTTGCTTCAAGTTCATTATACGACAACACGGGAACGTGACGGAAATACCGCTCCGTTAATTGTCTCACATACATGCGCACAGCAGGGGAACAAAGCAAAATTGGCGATTGATCTTGAAACGGGAATTGTTCAATTTGCACGGCAATTGCTTCGATAATAGCTTGGGAAACGGCCGGATCGAGCGCTAAATAATTGCCGTGTTCAGTTTGCTGTACACCTTCAGCAATCATTTTTTCAACTTTCCCTGACAATGTGATGACGCGCAACGGCTGACCTTCAACAACATATTGGCTCGTAATTTGACGAGCGAGCGCTTGACGAACGTATTCCGTTAAAAGATCTGGATCTGTCGTCATTCGCCCAAAATCGGCAAGCGTTTCAAAAATGACCGGCAAGTTGCGAATGGACACTTTTTCACGCAATAAGTTGGCAAGTACTTTTTGAATGTCACCGACCGACAACGGATTCGGTGTTACTTCCTCTACTAAAATCGGATACGATTCTTTCACGTGGTCGATCAGCTGTTTCGTTTCTTGACGGCCGAGCAACTCATGCGCGTGCGCTTTTAACAGCTCAGTAATATGCGTTGATACGACGGACGGCGGGTCAACGACTGTATATCCGAACATTTCAGCCCGTTCCTTCATATCTTCAGAAATCCATTTTGCTGGTAATCCGAACGCCGGCTCAATTGTATCAATTCCTTCAATCGCATCATCTTCAACGCCGGGGCTCATCGCCAAATAATGATCAAGCAACAGCTCGCCGCGCGCTACTTCGTTTCCTTTAATTTTTAGGCGATATTCATTTGGTTGCAGTTGAATATTGTCACGAATGCGCACAACGGGAATAACTAGGCCAAGCTCTAAAGCTAATTGACGACGTATCATCACGATACGATCTAATAAATCCCCGCCTTGGTTGGCGTCAGCAAGCGGAATTAACCCGTACCCAAACTCAAACTCGATTGGATCAACACTTAGTAAACTTACAACGCTTTCTGGACTTTTCATTTGATCCATTTCGATTTCTTCTTCAGTCTCTTCTGTTGTTGCTTCAGGCGCATCGGCTTGTTTTGTAAATTGGTATGCCCCCAAAGCGAGCAACGAAGCGATCGGAATTGTTAACAAATCATTAATTGGGGTAAATAGCCCAAGTAAAAAAATCGTCCCTGCTGTCACGTATAACATTTTTGGGTACGCAAACAATTGCCGCATAATATCGGCACCTAAATTGTTATCCGAAGCAGCACGCGTAACAACAATACCTGTCGCAGTAGAAATTAATAACGCCGGAATTTGACTAACAATTCCATCTCCAACAGTTAATAATGTATATCGTCTAGCTGCTTCACCAATGTCCATACCTTGCTGCACCATTCCGATAACAATTCCAAACAGCATGTTAATAAGAACGATAATAATGCCCGCGATCGCATCACCTTTGACAAACTTGCTCGCTCCGTCCATCGCGCCATAAAAATCAGCTTCTTGAGCAATTTTTTCGCGTCGCTCTCTCGCTTGCTGTTCAGAAATAATTCCAGCATTCAAATCCGCATCAATGCTCATTTGCTTCCCTGGCATAGCATCGAGCGTAAAGCGCGCTGCTACTTCCGATACACGCTCTGCCCCTTTTGTAATGACGACAAATTGAATAATGACTAAAATTAAAAAGACGACAAACCCGACGACAACATTGCCACCGATAACAAACGTACCAAACGTTTCGACTACCCCGCCAGCTTCTCCTCTGCTTAAAATCGAGCGAGTTGTTGAAACGTTTAAACCGAGGCGGAACAACGTAAGTAAAAGAAGAAGCGAAGGGAAAATCGAAAACTGGAGCGGTTCGCGCATATTCATCGACGTTAAGAGAACGAGCAGAGCAAGAGAAATATTGAAAATGATGAGGACGCTAAGCAACCACGATGGTAGGGGAATAATAAGCATCGCTACAATTAATATAACCATAAGTAATACAGACAAGTCCCTTGCCGACATAAACGTTCTCTCCTATTTACAGTTTGTTTTTCATCTTGTAGACGTACGCTAAAATTTCCGCTACCGCTTTAAAAAAAGCTTCTGGAATAACCATTCCGACATCTGTTTGATCGTATAGCGCACGTGCGAGTGGACGATTTTCAACGATCATCACGTCGTTTTTTTTCGCAATATCTTTTATTTTTTGGGCGATATAATCTGCTCCTTTCGCGACAACGATCGGAGCGTCTGCTTGCTGCTCATCATACTTTAACGCCACAGCAAAATGCGTTGGGTTTGTAATGACGACATCTGCCTTTGGCACTTCTTGCATCATGCGGCGCATCGCCATTTCCCTTTGTTTTTGTTTAATGCGTGATTTAATGAGCGGATCCCCTTCTGTCTTTTTATATTCGTCTTTAATGTCTTGTTTCGACATACGAATATTTTTTTCAAAATCATACCGTTGATACAAATAATCGAATATCGAAAGAAACAATAAAGCGACAGAAGCGGCGATGCCCATTTGAATCATTAACCGTCCGAGCGTTGCCGCAATCGCACCAATCGATTTGTGCGATAACGATAAAATCTCATCGATATGCAACCATAATACAGAGAATGTAACAACTCCAACAAACAATACTTTTAAAATCGATTTTAATAATTCGACGATCGCTCGCAGCGAAAATATACGTTTCAATCCTTGAATCGGATCGAGTTTGCTTAGTTTCATTTGTAACGGCTCCGTCGTAAATAAAAAGCCGACTTGTACAAAGTCTGCAAATAGTGCCGCAGCGATCGCCGCTACAAAAATCGGGCCGACGAGCATCGCGAGCTGCTGGAGAAGATCCATGAAAATGAGCTGCACCGAATGAACGGTAACGTCCATGAAAAAATAATGCTGAAACGACTGACGAAACAGCCGTACGACCGCATCTCCCCACGCGCCCGAAGAAAAAGAAAGCACGAGAAAAACAACGAGCATTAAAAAGGCAGCGGTCGCATCAGCACTTTTCGCCACTTGTCCTTTTTTACGCACTTCTTGCCGCTTCCTCGGCGTTGCTTTTTCTGTCTTTTCCCCAGCGAAAAACTGTAAATCAACCGACAGCCAGCTCACGTTATGCGCCTCCTAGTAATTTCATTATGCCGCGCATCGACATAAAAGTCAGTTCGAACAACTGTTTCGTAACAACAAACATGCTTGAAAACACAATGATAAACAAAACGAAACTAACTATAATTTTTACAGGTAAACCGATGACGAAAATGTTCATTTGCGGAACTGTCCGAGCGACAATACCGAGCGCTACATCGACTAAAAATAAACACCCGACAATCGGAATAGCCATTTGCAACGCAATGACAAACATCGCTTGAAATAAACGGACAACTTGTTCTGCAACGGCTCCATTCCCAAAAGGGACGAGGTGGTCAACCGGAATGAATCGATAGCTATAAAAAATACCGTCTAACAACAAATGATGTCCATTGACGGCTAACAAAAAAAATAATGCGATCGTATATAAATATTGCCCCATCAATGGGCTTTGGGCACCTGTTTGCGGATCAATGACGTTTGCAATAGCAAAACCCATTTGGAAATCAATGAGTCCACCTGCAATTTGAATCGCCGACATGATCATAAAAGCAACGAGACCGATAAGCAATCCGACAAGCACTTCTTTAATGAGCAGCATCATATACGTTCCGTCAATACTTAATGGCTCTGGATCAAGCGAAAAAAACATGAGCCAACTAATGAAAAAAGCAAAACCGATTTTATGAACATTCGGTATATTCCGATACGAAAATAGTGGCATCGTAACAAAGAAGGAAGCGACGCGCGCAAAAATAAGTAAAAAAGTCGGTATATACGTATATAGCTCCATACGTTTCATCCTACAAATTTACTTAAGTTACTAAAAATGTTGTATGCATATGAAATCATGCGTGAAAGCATCCACGGGCCGAAGAAAACAAGACCGAGCAACACAGCGACAATTTTCGGAATAAATGCTAATGTCTGTTCTTGAATTTGCGTCGTCGCTTGCAAAATGCTGACAAGTAATCCTACCGCCAACGCAAGCAACATGAGCGGTCCACATACAATCAGCACCATATACACGCCGCGTTGGGCAACTTGAATGACAAAATCGGGACTCATGTTTCCCACCTACTTTAAAAGCTTTCTAGTAACGATTTAACAACTAAATACCATCCGTCCACGAGAACAAATAATAAAATTTTAAACGGCAATGAAATCATGACCGGCGGTAACATCATCATTCCCATCGACATAAGCACACTAGCAACAATCATATCGATTACTAAAAATGGAATGAATAACATAAAACCAATTTGAAAAGCGGTTTTTAATTCGCTAATCGCAAAAGCAGGAACGAGCGCTGACATCGGAATATCTTGCACCGTTTTCGGCTGTTCAACCCCTGCATAGCTTAAAAATAACGCTAAATCTTTTTGGCGCGTATGTTTGCTCATAAACTCTTTCAGCGGTACTTCTGCCCGCTCATATGCTTCTTCTAAGTTTATTTGTTCGTCGAATAACGGCTGCAACGCCTCGCGATTAATTTGTTGAAATGTCGGTGCCATAATGAAAAATGTTAAAAATAGTGATAGCCCAATTAACACTTGGTTTGGCGGCATTTGTTGCGTTCCGAGCGCTGTTCTGACAAACGATAAGACGATCACGATGCGCGTAAACGACGTCACCATAATTAAAATGCCTGGCGCAATCGATAAGACCGTCAGCAACAATAACAGCTTCACAGATGTCGCTACATTTTCGGGCGCACTATTGTTAAAAAACTGCATCACTTCATTCATGTTGATCCCTTTCTTTTTCCAACGAGCTCATTGCTTTTTTTCGCTCATGAGCTAGCTGTTGTAGCTCTTGATTGAACAGCTGACGAAAGCGAGGTTCGCTCGTTTTTCGCTGCAAAAGCGACTGCAGCAATTTCCATACGCCCGCCGCATCAAGCATAGAGTCGAGGCGCGCTTCATGTTGCTTAAGCAGCTCTTCAATTTCTTGCTCATCGGTAATTTCCTTTAATAAGTGGATCGATTCGCCTACACCGACAACAAACACACGCCGACCAACTTTCACAATTTGAATCGTTCGATTCGTTCCTAAACTTGTCCCACCTAAATGTTGAATGAGCCCTTTTCGCTCATAAAATCGGTTTTGTTTATTTAACCATCTTAAAAGGGAATATAGTAAAAAGATAACAAAAGCCGTCGCGGCAATAAGTTTGACAAAGTCCCAAACGGCAACAGGAGACGGTTGGGCAATCGTTTCATTTGGCGCATCATTGTTCGTTTGTTGTTCCTTACATGCTTCTGGATGCTCTAAACATTCTTTCACGCTATTCGTTTGTTCTGCAAAAGCAGGGGACACTGCTTGCAGAACAACGAACGCGCACAATATGATCATGCGTATATAGCGCAATGAATTCCACCTCTAACCGAGCGTTTTGTTGATTGCTTCAATGACGCGATCTGCCTGGAACGGCTTAACGATAAAATCTTTTGCTCCTGCTTGAATCGCATCGATGACCATCGCTTGTTGCCCCATTGCAGAGCACATAATAACTTTCGCGTTGCTATCAATTTTTTTAATTTCTTTCAATGCTGTAATGCCATCCATTTCTGGCATCGTAATATCCATCGTCACTAAGTCCGGGCGAAACTCTTTATATTTTTCTACCGCCTGCGCCCCATCAGCTGCTTCCGCTACGACTTCGTGTCCGTTTTTCGTTAAAATATCTTTAATCATCATTCTCATAAATGCTGCATCATCAACAATTAAAATTCTTGCCATTCTCCGAAAACCTCCCGAATTATCGTAAATTGTTTAACCGATCGCTCTGGCTAATAATGCTTGTTACACGCACCCCGAAATTTTCATCGATAACTACCACTTCACCTTTGGCAATTAGTTTATTGTTTACTAAAATGTCAACAGGCTCACCAGCTAGTTTGTCGAGCTCAATAATCGATCCTGACGATAAGCTTAAAATATCTTGCACTGATCGCTTCGTGCGTCCAAGTTCTACCGTCACTTGCAACGGAATGTCGAGCAACATATCGAGATTGCGCGGCTCCGCTTCCGGTAGTGTTGCAGGTTCGAAGCTTGCAAAAGCAACAGGCTGGACGTTGACAGGCTGCTGCACAGCTCCTGTTCCGAAATGTTGAGGAGCCTCTTTTTGCGTTTGTTGAGCCGATGAAGGCGCTGGCTGCGTTGGTGCGGATGGCGCGGTTTGGCGTGGCTCATTCGTATTTATTGTAGCTGATGTTTGCGTATTTGTACTAGACGGATTTAATAAATTTTCAACTAATTCTTTCGCAAAATGAATCGGAAGTAACTGCATAATGTTTGAATCAATTGAGTTCCCTACTTTTAAACGGAACGATACTTTCACGAGCACATCGTCTGGCGGTAAATATTCAAACCCTTCGCCTTCTGATAAATCAAGCAAGTGCAAAGTCGGGGGAGAAATGTCAACTTTTTTACTAAAAATCGTCGACATCGATGTCGCCGCCGATCCCATCATTTGATTCATCGCTTCCTGTACAGCACTCAATTGAATTTCGTCCATAAAATCGGGTGGATTTGTGCCATCTCCCCCCATCATTAAATCTGCGATAATCGCAGCGTCAGATTGTTTAATGACAAGTAAATTTGTTCCTAAAAATCCTTCCCTATAGCTCACTTGAATCGCAACGTACGGATGCGGGAATTCTTCTGCTACACGCGCACGTTCGATGAGTGAAACGCTCGGCGTTGTAATTTCAACTTTTTGATTTAATAGCATCGATAACGCTGTCGCTGAACTACCAAACGAAATATTTCCAATTTCACCAAGTGCATCTTGCTCGATTGGTGTCAACACGTCATCAATTGACATTGTGCTAGACGGCATCGGATCTTCATCAATCCCACGCAACAACGCATCAATCTCGTCTTGAGATAACATATCGTCACTCATCATCGCCGTCTTCCCCCTTTATAACATCTAAAATTTGTACCGCTAATCGTTTGTTCATTTTTCCTGGCTGTCCGATAAACTTCGGCACATCTCCTACTTTAATCACGAGTGGATCACGTACCGTTTGATCGAGTTGAATGACATCGCCAACAGAGAGTTGCAAAAACTCTTGTACAGAAATGGTCGATGTTCCGAGCTGTGCAATCATCGGTACTTTCGTTTGTTTTAGCCGTTTTTGCAACGTTGCGACTTCTTCCGGTTCGCGCTCTTTTTTTTGCGTCTGCATCCAATAATGGACGGATAATTTCGGGATGATTGGTTCTAGCACGACGTGCGGAATACAAATATTAATCATTCCACTAATGTCGCCAATTTGCGTATTTAATGAAATGACGACAACCGTTTCATTCGGCGATACCATTTGTAAAAATTGTGGATTTACTTCGAAGTCAGTAAGCATCGGTTCCATATCAGCGACCGATTCCCACGCTTCGCGCAAGTTGCTAAACGCTTTTTCAAACAAGTTCGACATAATTTTCGTTTCGATTTCTGTTAAATTTTCAATTTTATTTAAGCTCATTCCTCTGCCACCCAATACACGATCAAGCATCGCATAAGCGATATTTGGGTTCACTTCTAACAGCACGCGCCCATCAAGTGGTGGAATTTCAAATATTGTTAAAATTGTCATTTTCGGAATGGAGCGAATAAATTCCTCATACGGCAATTGATCAGCGGATGCGACTGAAATTTGCACGTATGTGCGCAATTGAGCGGAAAAAAATGTCGTCAGCAAACGAGCGAAGTTTTCATGTATGCGCGTCAAACTGCGAATTTGATCTTTCGAAAACCGCAACGCTCGTTTAAAGTCATACACTTTCACTTTCTTCTCTGCTTCTTCCTTTTTCAATTCATCAGCGCTCATCTCTCCAGCAGATAGCGCTGCCAGCAGGGCATCAATTTCATTTTGCGACAAAACTTCCCCTGACACCGTTCTCACCTCCTACTCCTATTTATATCGTTTACTGGAGAATGAAGGAGGTTATGTAAATTTTTTCGACTTTTCCTTCTTGCATGAGTTCATTCATACGCTCCTGTAATTTTTTTTCTAAAAGCAATTTGCCTTGCTTCCCTTTAAACTGCTCTGCTGTCATTTCTGAAAGTTCCTCAATAATAATATGTTTAATCTGAAAGTCTCGCTTTTCTGCCTCTTCTTTCGCTTTCTTGCTGTCTGTTTGAACTTTAAACGCGATTTTTATAAAACTACCATCCGATAAGTTCGTCATCATTTCAGGAACATCAAACGAACTCGCGATAATTTGATCAACCGTCGGCTCCTTCGGTTCGTTATTCCCTATAAACTTCATAACAACAACAAGCGCAACGACGCTAACGAGCGTAATGACCCCCATGATGATAAACATCACTTTTAACATCTTATTGTCTTTCAACGTCGGATCCCTCCGCCTCTCTCCTTAACCCGAGCACAGAAATGTTACGATAAAACGTTTCTACTAATGACATAACATCTTCTACAGACTCCCGCACGACAAACTTTTTGCCATTCGTTAACGTAATGGTCGTGTCTGGAAACGCTTCAACTTGCTCTATGTAGATGGCGTTTAACGTGAAAGGCTTTCCATTTAGTCGCGTTAATCGAATCATTATGTATCGGGGGCAACTGCCCCCGTCCCCCCTTTATTCATTATTCATTATCTTTTCAAATTGACAAGCTCTTGTAAAATTTCATCCGACGTTGTAATAATGCGTGTATTCGCTTGGAATCCGCGTTGTGCGACAATCATTTCCGTGAATTCCTCCGCTAAGTCAACATTTGACATTTCTAACGTACCTGGGACTAGTATTCCTGCTCCGTTCTGTCCCGGAGAGGTATTAACCGCTGCACCAGAGTTTGTTGTTGGTCGATAAAGATTTTGCCCTACTTTCTCTAGTCCCTCATTGTTGTTAAATTTTGCTAAACGTATTTGCCCAGCAGTCACCAAGTTCCCTGAAGCATCCACATAACTAACTGTTCCATCTGCACCGATGCTAAAACTTTTAGCGTTTGTAGGAATGTTAATTTTTCCAACTTGTCCTATCAAATACAAGCCATCAGCATTGACAATATCCCCATTTTCATCCAAATAAAAATTTCCCGCTCTTGTATATACTGGATTAGTAACATTATTATTATTATCTACGTTTGCAAGTACAAAAAATCCATCTCCAGAAATAGCTAAGTCTAAAGCGCGACCCGTTGTCTGCAAACTACCTTGAGTATGTACTGTATCAATAGCTGATAATTGAGAACCTAGACCCACTTGTTTTGGATTAACTCCACCTTTCCCTCCTGACGCACCACTTGCTCCTGAAATTTGTTGGCTAACTAAGTCTTTAAAAATAGTACGTCCCTTTTTAAAACCATATGTGTTTACGTTGGCAATGTTATTTCCGATTACATCTAATTTTACTTGGAAATTTTTCATTCCTCCGATTCCAGAGTACATAGAACGTAGCATAAAACCTCTCCCTTTCTTAACGATTTTAAATAAAAGGCTTCAATTATTCTGCGCGCTTTTGAACCTCTGAAAAGATTCAACCTTATATAATAGCATCATTAATAATATACAATATATCGTTCTTGTAAAGCTGTTGGGCATACTTGCTTATTTTTAACCAAAAAAGCACATGTCGGAACGATTGATACCTTGTTAAAGCTACTGCACGTTGTTTTTCAGCAAGATAAGCAGAGTGTGTAAAAAATTGAATGCGATTCATTTCCTTGCTTACTTATTGCGACACTTTTGTGACGCGAGAGGCTAACACCGTTTCTCCTTGCTCGAGTTCTAACCATATATCCGTTCCTTTTTGAACGACCGCTTGAACAACACCGCTTTTTTCATCCCATGTTACCGTCTTGCCGATCCATTCACTATATTGAGCAAGCGACGGTGTAGATTGTTGTTGCATAAGCTTTTGCAACGCATCTAGCGTGTTGACAAGCTTTTCCGATGTACTTGTTTGCGATTCAATAAACTTGCCCATCATATTCGACATATTTATCATTTGCTCAAGCGATGAGAAGTTTGCCATTTGTGAAATAAATTCCCGGTCTTCCATCGGATTGAGCGGATCTTGGTGTTGCAATTGCGCAATTAAAATTTTTAAAAAATCATCTTTTCCTAGCGAACTTTTTCCTGTTTCACGTTGTTTTACTTGTTGTTGCGATAAAAGTAAACTCGGATCGATCGCTGTCACAACTATCACCTCTACACGTCGAAATGAAACAACTCTTTTAACCATTCATCAAACGATTGGTCAGGCTGCTTTTTTTCTTCTTTTTGCTGTTGTTGCTGCTGTTGCTGTTTTTGTTGGTGGAATGCATGGTCGCGAAACTTCGCTTCATTAAATACATCAAATTGCTCGACTGTAACCCGATCCGCAATGTGCGAAAGCTGATGAATGTGCTGTTCCACTAACTGTTTCGCCGCTTCCGTAGACGTAATCATTTTTGCCGTTAACTTTCCTTTTTGTTGAATGAGCTTAATTGTTATATATCCTAAATGTTCAGGATGAAGGCGAATAAGCATTTGTGCATTGCCGTTTTTCCATCGCGTGAATTGACTTGAACGAACAATTCGCTCAAACTGTGCGACAAACGGTGTTTCATTCGTCGTATCAATCGTTGGTCGGTCAAACGGTACATGTTTATCATTTGATTGTTGAACAGCGTGTACCAAATGAGACAACTGACTCGTCCATTGTTTGCGTTCTTGTGGCAATTGTACAACTTGCTTCTGTACAGAATCAGAGAAAAGTGATTTCCATGTTTCATCATGTTGTATGTTTTCATTCGTTTCCCATCGTTTTTGGCTGTCTATCATCGTTTGAATCATCGCTGTAATTGTTCCACTTCGCTCATCATGTGCCCCAAACAAATGGCGTAACGTTGCACGTGCCTGTTCAATTATTGGTTCTGGAATCGTCCGTTGCTTTTGTTCTAGTTGAAATAAAGCAATGACGAGCATCAGTTCATCTTTTTCATCATGATCATCGGACGCTGAAAACATCGTTTCAAACGGTGGCTCAGCTGAAAATCGTTGAACAATTTGCTCTTTCGTTTCTTCTGGTAAAAGAGAAAGAAACGATTGGATCATTTCAGTTGATAATATGTGCTTATCTGCATACCCATCGTGCGTTGGCAGCAGTTGAAACCATTGCTGCAACTGTTCCCAATCGACTTGTTGTGCCACATTTTGTTCATTTTGTTGTTCGGACAATGGTTGTAACGATTGTGACGTTTGGCGCAACGATAAAAGCAATTGAGAAAATGCATCCCCATCACCCGTTTGAACGGTTGCTTGCTGATGAGATCCAAATGGAGCCATGAAAGAAACCCCAGCGATATTCATTTCTTCATCTCCTTTCAATTGTCCGCTTTTTTCGCAAGCAAACTCGTATATTTCGCTGCATTTTGTGCATCCATTTTTTCTAAAATGGCCGCCACTTTATCTGTTTTCAGCTTCGACAATAAATTGACTGCCTCTTGATCTGACATTTGTGGAATAATTTCTGCCGCTTTGCGCGGAGACATCGTTTCATACATTTTGACAACATCGACACGCGGCGTACTTGTTTGCTCAGCTGGCGGAGTTGTTGTCGGCTCTTGCACTTGCTCCTTTTCCGCTTGCAAGCGGGCAATTTCTTGCTGAAGCGCATCAATTTCCGCTTCTTTTTCTTTGATTGCATCGTTTGCCTCTTTTAGTTGTTTCTCTTTTTCAACGATCGTTGCTTTTAGCTCGACGAGTTGTTCTTGCAGTTTCTTTTTTTCGTTTGCTTCCGTTCCTTCTACCCACTGAGAAATAAAAGGTAATTGAGCTGCATATTTTTTTCCTTGTTCAAATACGTTAATGCCAGAAAACGTTAAAACGAGCAAAACAATTGAAATTGTAAATAAAAGCGGAATAAAAACGACAAAGAGAAACCATTGCAACTTGCTTGTTTTTTTCGTTTCTTCATCTTTTCCAAACTGTTCCATTGACGCTCACCTTGTTTCTCGATAGCAATATTGCTGAATTGAAAGATCGTCCATCTGCTTTTGTTCCATCATGCGCATGTGCTGAGCCATCATTTCATCATATTTTTCTTTCATTTTTTCATATTTTTTCACTTCTACGTTCAGCTCGACTAATTTTAGCTGTTTCAACTCCATGTGCTGACGGGCTTGCATGACGAGATGTTGATAATGATCGATAATGCGTTGCAAATTGACCATAAATTGTTGAAAGGAGCGAATATGTTGAATAGCTAACCCCAATTGCAACTGATGTTTATGCTGTTCTTCATACTCTTCTTTTTGCTTTAAAAAATGGTACAGTTTTTCCGCCACTTCTTCAAATCGGCTGCGCGCCTCTTCATATTCGTGCAACGCCTTTTGTTTTTCGTACTCTTTTAAGTTTAAAATTTTCGTTAGCTTAAATGGTGTCATTATTTATTCACCCTTGTTCAATAAGTTGAAACAACTGTTGAATGCTTTCGTCTATTGTGAATGATTCATGAACATCTTGCTTTAAAAATGGAATGATTTTCGGATAGTAACGAATAGCTTCGTCAATTTCCCGCGATGATCCTCGCTTATAAGCTCCTATTTGAATTAAGTCTTCCGATTGAACGTATGTCGCAAGCAGCTCGCGCAATTTTTCTGCCACTTTTCGATGTTCTTGCGTCACAATATAGTTCATGACACGGCTGACGCTTTTTAATACGTTAATTGCTGGATATTGTCCTTTATTTGCTAGTTGGCGCTCCAAAACAAAGTGGCCATCTAAAATGCCGCGAACGGTATCAGCAATCGGCTCGTTCATATCATCTCCATCAACGAGCACCGTATAAAAGGCAGTAATTGTACCATGCTCATTCGTCCCTGTCCGCTCAAGCAATTTCGGCAATATCGCAAAGACAGACGGCGTATATCCTTTCGTCGTCGGCGGTTCTCCGATCGCCAGTCCAATTTCACGTTGCGCCATCGCGACACGCGTGACAGAGTCCATCATCAGCATAACGTTAAGTCCTTGATCGCGAAAATATTCCGCAATCGCTGTCGCTGCATATGCTCCCTTCATACGCATTAAAGCTGGTTGATCTGACGTAGCGACAACGACGATGGAGCGCTTTAATCCTTCGGGACCAAGGTCACGTTCAATAAACTCACGCACTTCGCGTCCGCGTTCGCCAATTAAAGCAATAACGTTTAAATCGGCATTTGTGTTTCGAGCAATCATTCCCATTAACGTACTTTTTCCAACACCAGAGCCAGCAAAAATTCCAACGCGTTGTCCTTTACCGACCGTCAGTAAGCTGTCGATGATTTTTACGCCGACCTCGATTGGCTCCGAAATGGGCGGACGCGTCATCGGATTTGGCGGCTGGCGATCGATCGGAACAGCCGTTAGCCCTTTCGGAAGCGGCTGACCGTTGAGCGGAGCGCCTAGCGCATCAATGACACGTCCGACAAGCGCTGAACCTACTTTAATTTCTAATGGAGAGCCCGTTGCCTCTACAATGCAACCTGGGGCGATGTCTTGAACGGTTGCATACGGCATTAAAAGCACATATTCATCACGAAAGCCGACGACTTCCGCTTGAATTTTCTTCTTTTTTTTATGGCCAATATGAATATAGCAAACATCTCCGATCGAGCTTTCCGGCCCTTTTGCTTCAATCATTAAGCCGATCACACGCGTCACTTTACCAAATCGTTTGTACGGGTCGAGCAGATCGATTTCATTGACGAGCGCTTGCCAATTCATTCATTTTCCCCCTCGATTCGCTCGAGCAATTGAAGTTTTAACTGCTCCAGCTGTGTGTCGACACTCGCATCAATGCGACCGAACGGCGACTCGACAATGCAACTTGTCTCCGCCAATGTTTCATCCGGGTAAATAAACAAATGAACGTCTTGGCTAAATAGAGCTTTTAGCTCCTCTTTTTGACGAACGACAACGTCATAATAAGCCGGATGAACGTATATTTTCACTTCTTCATGTTCACGAACTTCTTTAATCACTTGTTTTACAAGTCCGAGAAAATGTTCTTTATTTTCGGCGAGACGTTCGCCGATGATGCGCTCTGCTACTTTGCATGCGACGAGTAAAATCGTTTCATCAGCCGACTGCAACATATGATAAAATTGTTCATTTGCTGATTGGACGATTTGTTTTGCCTCACGAATGGCTTCCGTATATTGTTGAAAGCCGTCATGCCGTCCTTGTTCTAAACCGACGGCATAGCCCTCTTGTCGTGCTTGCTCAATCCATCGGCTTCGTTCTTCTTCCCATTGCCTTTGTTCCTCGGCAATTTGTTGTTGAACCGATGCATAGTATATGTCTGCTTCTTGACGAATGCTTACTGCCTGTTGTTCCGCTTGTTCAATGAGCATTTGAGCATGTTCTACCGCTGCTTCATGATGATGCTCGTTCGTTTCCGGTTGCATATCAGTCAACATTTTTTTTACTTGAATGAACGCTCGTTGCTCCGTACACGTCCGAGCAAACGGAGCTTTAATGACTTTAGACAATAATATCATCCCCTCCGCCACGAGCAACGATAATTTCACCAGCTTCTTCAAGACGGCGAATGACAGCAACAATGCGCGATTGTGCTTCTTCTACGTCGCGAAGACGAACTGGTCCCATAAATTCCATTTCTTCTTTAAACGTTTCCGCCATGCGCGATGACATATTGCGGAATACGATTTCTTTCACTTCATCGCTAGACACTTTTAATGCAAGCAACAAGTCTGTGTTATCCACTTCACGAATGACGCGTTGAATCGCGCGGTTATCAAGCGTAACGATATCTTCAAATACAAACATGCGCTTTTTAATTTCTTCTGCTAACTCCGGATCTTGAATTTCAAGGGTATCTAAAATCGTGCGTTCAGTAGCCCGGTCGACACCGTTCAACACTTCAACAACCGCCTCGATGCCACCTGTTTGCGTGTAATCTTGCACAACTGTCGTTGACAGCTTCCGCTCAAGCACTTGTTCTACCTCATTAATCATTTCCGGCGATGTGCGGTCCATAAGGGCAATGCGGCGAGCGATATCAGCTTGCATTTCTTGTGGAAGCGCAGATAAAATTTGGCCGGCTTGAGCAGGGTCTAAATACGAAAGTACGAGCGCAATCGTTTGTGGATGTTCGTTTTGTAAAAAGTTTAAAATTTGCGCCGGATCGGCTTTCCGTGCAAAATCAAACGGACGCACTTGCAAGGCAGACGTTAAACGATTAATGATGTTCATCGCTTGCTCTGGACCGAGCGCTTTTTCAAGCACTTGTTTCGCATAAGCAATTCCACCTTGTGAAATGTAATCTTGTGCTAAGGCGATTTGATGAAACTCTTCTAAAATCGTTTCTTTTTTCTCAGCATCAACTTGACGAACGTTAGAAATTTCAAGCGTTAGCTTTTCAATTTCTTCTTCAGATAAATGTTTATATACGGATGCTGACACGTCGGGACCTAACGAAATGAGGAGGATGGCCGCTTTTTGTTTTCCTGTTAGTTCACCTTTTTGATCACGCTTTGCCATGTAATCCCCTCCCTTATTCTTCTGCAAGCCATGTTCTTAACAGTTTTGCAAATTCTTCTGGTTTTTCTTTTGCAAGCTTTTCAAGCTGCTTGCGGCGCAACGTTGCTTCTGTTTCGACTTCTTCGTTTACATCTGGAATATGCACTGCCACTTGCTCTTCTTGTAGCGGTAGTTCGTAAATTTCCTCTTTTTTCCGCTTGCGCAACCATAAAAAGACGAGCAATGCAATGATGAAAGCGAGCAGTCCGCCACCAACAAGGTAAGCCCACGTTGGGATAGCTGTAGCTTGTTCGTCAAACTGCACTTTTCCGTTAAACGGTTGTACAGAAACGACGACGCGGTTTTGTAAGTCTGCATCGGTCCATTGACCTGCGATCTCTTTATCAACCGATGTACGCACGATCGTCCCTAAAATTTTTGTAATGTCGTCAACCGTTTGGGCCGAAAGTGAGTTCGGATCGCTTGGTGTCGGCGGTTCTACCATTACTTGAATACCTAAATCTTTTACTTTATAAGGACTTGCAACAATTTCCTTTTTTATTCTATTAACCTCGTTGTTAATTGTTTCCTCGATTCGCTCATAATCACCGTTTGTCTCGCCATTTGCTCCTTCATACCCTGGCACCTCGTTTTCTCCTACGCCCGCTATACCACCAGGTTGCGCTCCTTTTCCTGAAAACGTCTCAGTAATACGTTGCACACTCACAGCGATGCCTTCTACATTTTCTTTATCTACTGGCTCAACAAGCTCTTCTTGACGGTTTTCTTGCGTGAAATCTACATCGGCAGTCACGGACACGACAACCTTATCTTGTCCGATCATCGTTCCTAACATTTGCTGAACGCGCCGTTGAATGTCACGTTCAATTTGTTGTTTTACTTCATACTGTTCAGTAAATGTTTTACCCGACGAAAAATTTTCTTTATTTTTTAAGTCAAAGTACTCAAAATATTGATTCATAATGACGATATTTTCAGTAGGAAGGTTCGGCACGCTTTTGGAAACAAGATGGTATAACGATTGAATTTGCTGTTCATTAAATTTATATCCTGCCTTTGTTTTCAAAACGATAGATGCCGATGCTTCTTCCTGTTGATCGCCAACAAAGATGGTCGGCTGGGGTAGATTAATCATCACTTTCGCATCTTCTACCCCGTCGATGCTTTTTATTAATCTAGCGAGCTCTGTTTGCATCGCCTCAATTTTTAACACGTTAAATTCGTTATCTGTCATCCCGAAACCGGAGTTTTTCCCGAAAAATGAATAATCAATACTACCGCTTTCCGGGATGCCTTCTGCAGCTAATTGTATTTTTAACGTGTTCACAAGCTGCTCTGGTACTAAAATCGTCGTGCCGTTATCAGCAACTTGTGACTTAATGCCACGTTGATCAAGCGTCGCTTTAATTTGTCCTGCTTCCTGCGGCGATAAATTGCTGTAGAGAGGAGCGAAATTCGTCCGCGTCGCAAAAAAAGCAGTGAGCGACACGGCGATGACTAACAAACCAACGAGTCCGAAAGCCATTATTTTCTGTTGCTTCGTTCTCCCACTCCAAAACAATTTGAATCGTTCTATCGCTTGTTTTAATTGCTCGTTCATATGCTTCCTCCGCTATCTCATGAGGTCAATTATACTTGCATTCTCATCACTTCTTGATACGCTTCAACGACTTTATTGCGCACTTCAATCGCTAGTTGAAGCGACACGCTTGCTTTTTGCGAAGCGATCATAACATTGTGTAAATCAACGTTTTCCCCTCTTGCTAACTTCATCGTCAGTTGATCTGATTGAATTTGCCGCTTGTTCACTTCTTGAATCGCCTCTTTTAAAAATTGCGAAAACGCCCGTTGCGCCTCGGCTGGTTTTATTGTTTGCTGCTGCACAGCTGGTGATAAAGCTGCACGTTGAATGCGATCAATCATCGTTTATCCCCCTACTTTCCGATTTCTAACGCCTTCATTAACATTCCTTTCGTCGCGTTTAACACCGTCACATTCGCTTCATATGAGCGAGTCGCGCTCATTAAATCGACCATTTCTTTTAACGGATCAACATTTGGAAGTTGTACATATCCGTTTTCATCTGCATCAGGATGAGATGGGTCATACACAAGTTTGAACGGCGTTTCGTCTTCAATAATTTTCGTCACTTTCACTCCACCTGCCGACCGTTCGTTCATGGCCTGACTTAAAAAAGAAGAAAACGATTCGTTCGGCTGCATGACAACCATTTTCCGACGATACGGCTGCCATTTTCCGTCTACCATTTTCGCCCGCGTCGTATCGACGTTCGCCATGTTGGCTGAAATGACGTCCATGCGCAACCGTTGTGCCGTTAAAGCGGAAGCGGACACATTGAAACTTTGAAACATATATTATTTTCCTCCTTTAATGACCGTTTTTAAGGAGTTAAACTTCCCGTTTAACCGCTCGACTAACGCGTTGTAATAAATTTGGTTTTGCGCTAAATCCGACATTTCTCTATCCAAATCGACATTGTTCTTATTATGATTGTAAACGAGATCATTTTTCGTTGTCACGAAAAATTTGTTTGTGCTCCCTTTAAACTCAAAATGGCGCGGATCCGTACGATACGCTTGCAAAGCCTGATGAAATTCATTTCGAAACTGAACGTCTTTCGCTTGAAAATTCGGTGTATCGACATTCGCAATGTTGTTTGCGATCACTTTTTGCTTCAATGATGAGTAATTTAATCCTTGTTCTAATATTTGAAACGTATGTGAAAACAATTTCACGACATATTCCTCCTTGTAAAGACACCGTTCGATACCTTTATTGTAAAAAATTATTTCCAATATGTACATAGGGAACATTGTACTATTTTTCACATACTTTAACAAACAAAAGAGGCATCTTTGCGAGAAAGATGCCTGCTTTATTTAAAGATTAAGAAGCTTTTCTTATTAATGATGTTTTAATTTTTCAAGCTCTGTTAAAAACTTATCGTTTAACACTTTAATGTACGTTCCTTTCATCCCGAGGGAACGAGATTCAATCACTCCAGCGCTTTCTAGTTTGCGCAATGCATTAACAATAACCGAACGCGTAATGCCAACTCGATCGGCAATTTTACTTGCAACAAGCAAACCTTCTGTCCCATTTAATTCTTCAAAAATATGTTCAATTGCTTCTAATTCACTATATGAAAGCGAGCTAATCGCCATTTGAACGACCGCTTTGCTGCGCGCTTCCTCTTCAATTTCTTCCGCTTTTTCACGCAAAATTTCCATTCCGACAACCGTTGCACCGTATTCAGCTAAAATTAAGTCATCATCGTGAAATTCTTTATCTAAACGGGATAAAATAAGCGTTCCTAAACGCTCGCCCCCACCAATAATCGGGACGATCGTCGTTAGCCCGTTTTTAAATAAATCTTTATTTTCCACCGGAAACGCCGTATACTCACTATCAATATCAAGGTTTGGTGATGTTTCTGTAATGTTAAATAAATTTTTTGTATATTCTTCTGGGAATTGACGGTCAGCCAACATTTTTTTCATTCGCTCGTTTTCAATCGTTTGTTTAATCGCAAATCCGAGTAATTTGCCCCGACGACTAACAACGAAAACGTTTGCTTCGATTACTTCGCAAAGCGTCTCTGCCATTTCTTTAAAGTTTACTGGTTTTCCAGCCGCATTTTGCAGCATCGCATTAATTTTTCTCGTTTTTTCAAGTAAATTCATCTCGCATCCTCCTTATAAAATAAACTGACTTAAATCTTTGTTTCGCACAATATTTCCGAGTTTTTTCTCCACATACTGCGGGGTGATAACAATTTTTTCAAGATGCACATCTGGTGCTTCGTACAATAAATCTTCTAACAACTTTTCCATAATCGTATGAAGGCGGCGTGCGCCAATGTTATCTGTTTGTTGATTCACTTCAAACGCCACTTCCGCAATTTTACGAATAGCATCGTCAGAAAATTCAAGTTGTATACCTTCTGTCGCAAGTAAAGCGACATATTGTTTTAACAGCGCATTGTTTGGTTCTACTAATATTTTTACGAAATCATCTACCGTCAGCTTCGTCAGCTCGACGCGAATCGGAAAACGCCCTTGCAGTTCCGGAATTAAATCGGACGGTTTCGCCATGTGGAATGCGCCGGCCGCAATAAACAAAATATAGTCCGTTTTCACTGGCCCGTATTTCGTCATAACGGTTGACCCTTCCACAATCGGCAAAATGTCGCGCTGCACCCCTTCACGCGAAACGTCAGCCGATGAGCCAGTCTGTCCTTTTCGCGCAATTTTATCGATTTCATCAATAAAAATAATACCTGACTGTTCAGCTAACCGAATAGCTTCTTGCGTCACTTCGTCCATGTCGATCAGCTTTTGCGCTTCTTCGTTCACGAGTACATGGCGCGCTTCTTTCACTTTTAATTTTCGTTTTTTTCGTTTTTTCGGCATAAAGCTACTTAACATATCTTGCATATTGACGCCCATTTGCTCGATGCCAGCACCTTGAAATAAGTCAAACATAAGCGGTTGTTGTTCTTCTACTTCAATCGTCACAAACTCATCTTCTAGCTCTCCGTTTGCAAGCTTCCAAGCAATTTGTCGCCGTTTTTCAACAATGTGTTGCTCATCGCTTTCTGTCTCCGGCTGCTCTTGTGCGCCGCCAAACAAAAGTTCGAACGGATTTTTCATCGGCTGCTTCGCTTTTCCAGGCACGAGCAATTCAACAAGACGCTTATTCGCCAACTCTTGCGCGCGATCTTTTACTTCGTTCATTTTTCTCTCTTTGACAATGCGTACGGACGTTTCGACGAGATCGCGTACCATCGATTCGACATCTCGACCGACATACCCGACTTCAGTAAATTTCGTCGCCTCTACTTTTACGAACGGAGCGCCAACAAGTTTCGCTAACCGTCGTGCAATTTCCGTTTTTCCTACGCCTGTCGGTCCAATCATTAAAATGTTTTTCGGCACGACTTCATCGCGCAACTTCTCGTCTAATAAGCTGCGACGATAACGATTTCTTAACGCGATCGCCACCGCCTTTTTCGCTTCATGCTGACCGACGATAAACTGATCAAGCTTTTCAACAATTTGTTTTGGCGTTAACATGCCACTCCCCCCTTACAGCTCTTCGACAATAATGCAATCGTTTGTGTACACGCAAATATCACTCGCTACTTTTAATGCCGCTTCCGCAATTTGCTTCGCTGTTAAATGCTCACCCGCATACGCCTTTAACGCTCTCCCTGCCGCTAGCGCATAGTTGCCCCCTGAGCCGATCGCTAATATACCATCATCCGGTTCGATCACTTCTCCCGTTCCGGAAATGAGGAGTAAATGGGTGTCGTCCATGACGATTAACATCGCCTCTAACCGACGCAACACTTTATCGCTCCGCCATTCTTTCGCTAGCTCAACTGCAGCGCGCTGTAAATTTCCGTTGTATTCTTCTAGCTTTCCTTCAAACATTTCAAACAACGTGAACGCATCGGCTACCGCTCCCGCAAAGCCAGCTAACACTTTGCCATGAAAAAGTTTACGAATTTTTCGTGCGGTATGTTTCATCACGACAGCATTGCCGAACGTTACTTGACCATCACCTGCCATCGCCCCTTTTCCTTGGTGGCGAATCGCAAAAATCGTCGTCGCATGAAATTGGCTCATAAACATCCTCCTTATTTTCGTTATGCGCGTGGGTGGGAATGTAAATAAATGTGGCGCAAATGATCTTTCGTTACATGTGTATACACTTGCGTCGATGAAAGATGCGCATGCCCTAACAATTCTTGTACAGAACGTAAATCAGCACCTTCGTTTAACAAATGGGTCGCAAATGTATGCCGAAACATATGGGGGCTTACTTTTAGCGAAAGAGCAGCGCGTTCGACGATGTCGTTTAAAATATGACGCACCCCTCTTGGCGTTAACGCGCCACCGCGCGCATTTAAAAAAAGCACATCCGTCGGCGCTTTTGCTTTACTTATCAGTTGCTGACGTCCGTCCTGTATATATCGTTCAAGCGCTTCTTTGGCGTACGTACCGAACGGGACATATCGCTGTTTATTTCCCTTTCCGTAAATTAAAATGGTACATACCGAAAAATCAATGTGTGATAAGCGAATGTTACAACATTCACTTACCCGTACACCCGTTGCGTACAACAGCTCGATAATGGCTTGGTTTCGTTGACCGATCGCTGTATTTAAATCATTGACAGCAAACAGCTGTTCTAATTCGTCTTGGTACAAAAAATGTGGAATTTTCTGTTCTTTCTTCGGCAACGAAGCAAGGGCAAACGGATTTTCAAAAACGATTTTTTCACGCACTAAAAATTTATAAAAACTGCGCAAACTCGACATTTTTCGGGCAATCGAACGGCTAGATTGCTTCCGCTTATGAAGCTCCGTTAAAAACAGGCGAACGTCGCTGTAAGAGACGTCTTGCAATCGTTTGACTTGTTCGCGCTCCATAAATTCAAAAAATTCGCCAATATCATGCTTATAACAAGCAATTGTATATTCTGAATAATTTTTTTCTATTTGTAAATATTCAATAAACAAATGTAACGTAAAATTCACATTTTCCATCCGATCACCTCACAAGAGCTACTAAATAGTATCATAATTTAGCAGCTCTTGCAATGAATTTCACAACTTTTTTAAAAAATTCTGAATTGTTTCTAACGCCCGTTCTGCATACCGTTCATTTTTTTTCTTTTTATCTTTAATCGGCTCATCAAGCGGGGCAAATAAGCCGAAATTGGCATTCATCGGCTGAAAATGTTTTGGGTTCGCTGACGTAATGTAATGCGCCATGCTGCCGATTGCTGTTTCCTGTGGAAATACGACAAGTTCTTTTCCGAGCACGTAATGTGCGGCGTTGATCCCCGCCACAAGTCCTGAGGCTGCTGACTCAACATATCCTTCAACACCGGTCATTTGTCCTGCGAAAAATAAGTCTTCTCTCTCTTTATATTGATACGTCGGCTTTAGCAACTTTGGAGAGTTCAAAAACGTATTGCGATGCATGACACCGTATCGTACAATTTCTGCTTGTTCAAGCCCCGGAATGAGACGAATGACTTCTTTTTGCGCTCCCCATTTTAAATGCGTTTGGAAACCGACAATGTTGTATAACGTCCCTGCCGCATCGTCTTGACGAAGTTGTACAACAGCATAAGGACGTTTCCCTGTACGTGGGTCTTCTAAACCGACGGGCTTCATCGGACCAAACAGCAACGTCTTTTTCCCGCGTCGTGCCATAACTTCAATTGGCATGCATCCTTCAAAATAAATTTCTTTTTCAAATTCTTTTAAAGGAACTGTTTCAGCAGAAATGAGCGCATCATAAAATCGCTCGAACTGCTCTTCTGTCATCGGGCAGTTAATGTACGCCGCTTCCCCTTTATCATAGCGAGATTTCACATACACTTTCTCCATGTTAATGCTTTCTTTTTCAATAATCGGTGCTGCCGCATCGTAAAAGTATAAATATTGTTCCCCTGTCAACGCTTGAAGTTGTTCTGAAAGCGACTGCGATGTTAGCGGGCCGGTCGCAATGATGGTCGGACCGGCTGGAATCGCTGTTACTTCTTCACGAATGACCGTAACGTTCGGATGATTCGTAACCATTTCCGTCACTCTTGCCGCAAATTCGTGACGATCGACAGCTAAAGCACCGCCGGCTGGCACTGCACAAGCATCTGCTGCTTTTATAATAACGGAGTCTAAACGACGCATTTCTTCTTTTAACACACCGACCGCATTCGTTAATGTGTTCGCACGAAGAGAATTGCTACATACAAGTTCTGCAAATTTGTCGGTATGATGCGCGGGGGTTTGTTTAACCGGACGCATTTCGTACAATCGAACACGAATGCCGCGCTTCGCTAGCTGCCACGCCGCTTCACTTCCTGCTAGTCCTGCTCCGATAACTGTTACTTCCATATACATATTCCCTCCTCGATAAAATGGGTGAGGGTATTCGCCTCACCTTACTGTTGTTCGTGATATTCGCACTGCGTACATTGAATGTGCATACTCTTTTTCCCTTTTTTCTCAACAAGCATGCCACCGCACTTCGGGCACGGGCGATTGATCGGTTTATCCCATGACACGAAATCGCACGCTGGAAAACGATCACAACCGTAAAACATACGCTTCTTTTTACTTTTTCGTTCAACGATGTTCCCTTCATGACAACGTGGGCATTTCACGCCAATATCTTTGACGATCGCTTTTGTATTTCGACATTGTGGAAAATTGGAGCAAGCGATAAACTTCCCGAAGCGCCCCATTTTGTACACCATCGGGCTTCCACATACTTCGCAATCGACATCTGCTGATTCATCAGCTATTTCAACTTTTTCCATTTCAACTTCCGCAATTTTTAACCGTTTTTCAAACTCGCGATAAAACTCATCAATGATGCGTACCCATTCGACTTTTCCATCTTCAATGTCATCTAAATTTTTTTCCATTTTCGCTGTAAATTCAACGTCTAAAATTTCCGGGAAAAATTGCATCATTAAATCTAGTACAATTTCACCAAGCTCTGTTGGAACGAAACGTTTGTTTTCGAGCGTGACGTAATTTCGTTTTTGAATCGTATCAAGCGTTGGAGCGTACGTCGATGGGCGACCGATGCCGAGCTCTTCCAACGTTTTTACGAGCCGAGCTTCCGTGTAACGTGGTGGAGGCTGCGTGAAATGTTGCTTTCCTTCAATATCTTTACTAAATACGCGCTCTCCTTCAACAAAGTCTGGCAGCAACCGTTGTTGCTCATCTTTCGGATCGTCCGTTCCTTCCACATACACTTTCATAAAACCTGGAAACTTAACCGTCGAACCGGTCGCACGGAAGATGACAGTTCCGTTTGATAGTTCCACTGCTACTGTGTCGAGCACAGCTGGCGTCATTTGGCTTGCGATAAAGCGCTCCCAAATGAGTTTGTACAGCTGATATTGATCGCGCGTCACGTACGGTTTAATCACTTTTGGATGGCGCCAGACGGACGTTGGACGAATCGCTTCGTGCGCATCTTGGGCGTTCGTTTTTTGTTTTTCTTTTCTTTTTTCTGTCGCTACATATGATGTGCCGAACGTCTGTTCAATATACTGAATCGCCTCTTGTTGAGCGCTTTCGGATACGCGCGTCGAGTCTGTACGCATATATGTAATTAAACCGACCGTCCCTTCACTTCCAAGGTCGATCCCTTCGTATAGCTGTTGGGCAACCATCATCGTTTTTTTCGTGCGGAAGTTTAATTTCCGCGCTGCCTCTTGTTGCAATGACGATGTAATAAACGGTGCAACAGGATTGCGTTTTCGCTCTTTTTTCGTTACCGATGTGACGACAAATTCGTTTCCTTGAATATGGCTTAATACATGTTGCACATCTTGCTCCGTTTTTACGTCGAACGTTTCACCGTTCAAGCGATAAAATTGCGCCTCAAATACATCATTGTCTTTTACAAACGTTCCTTGAATCGTCCAATACTCTTCTGGTTGGAATGATTGAATTTCTTTTTCCCGATCGATAATTAAGCGAAGCGCAACAGATTGCACGCGTCCTGCGCTTAACCCTTTTTTTACTTTTTTCCAAAGCAACGGGCTAATGTTGTAGCCGACGAGACGATCGAGCACACGCCGCGCTTGCTGGGCATGAACTAAATGCATATTGATGGCACGCGGATGTTCAAATGACTGTTTAATCGCATCTTTCGTAATTTCGTTAAATACGACGCGACATGGTGAATCAATGTTTAAATCAAGGAGATGGGCTAGATGCCAAGCAATCGCTTCCCCTTCGCGATCCGGGTCGGCTGCAAGAAATACTTTTTTTGCTTTTTTCGCCGCTGTTTTCAATTCTTTAATAACCGAGCCTTTTCCGCGAATCGTAATATACTTCGGTTCATAATCATTTTGTATGTCAACGCCCATTTGACTTTTTGGCAAATCGCGCACGTGGCCCATTGATGCTTTTACTTTATACTTTTTTCCTAAATATCTTTCAATCGTTTTCGCCTTGGCTGGCGACTCTACAATGACTAAGTAGTCTGACATTATTTTGTCCTCCCTTAAGAGGTAATTCGTAAAGTAAAATCCTCATTATTATTAATGATGATTCGTTCATTTGTCAAACATCATTTTTCGATTTTCTCTTTCATTCATGTAACATTCATGTAAAAAGATGTCGAAATTCCTCCTCAATATCTTCACTTGACAATATTAATTTTGCTCCTTGTTGAATCAACCGATTAGTCCCGAGCGCCTCTTTTGTTGTGATGTCACCGGGAATCGCAAACACTTCTCTTCCTTGCTGGAGCGCAAAATGAGCGGTAATGAGCGAGCCGCTTCGCTCTTTTGCTTGTACAACAAGCGTACCGAGCGACAAACCGCTAATGATGCGATTGCGCATCGGAAAATGCCACGTCTGTGGGCGAACGAATGGTGGATATTCTGAAATAATTAATTGCGTTGTCACTAATTGTCGAAATAATGATTCATTTTCAGGTGGGTATATGTAATGCAATCCGCCCGCAATGACCGCAATTGTTTCACCATGATGCCGTAAACATAAACGATGTGCTTCAGCATCAATACCTTTTGCTAGTCCGCTAACAACGACCCAGCCGTTTTGAATGAGGGGCGGAAGGACGATATGCATCGCTGCGATTCCTTGACGAGTGGGCGTCCGTGTCCCTACGACGCTAATTATTTTTTTTCGCTTAAGCAACGCTACGTTTCCTTTCGCATATAGTACCCACGGTGGATCATATATATGTTTCAGCCACTCCGGATAACCATCATCTTTTATTGTTACAATATGAATGTTTTGTTCCTCATATGTTTTTATCATACGTTTCAATTTGTGACAATGCAAATCATGGAAAAAAGCAGTGAAATGTTTTTGGGGGATCGGAAGTAGTCGTTGAAGTTGTTGTGACGAAAGATGAAAAATGGATGCTAGCGATGGGTCTGCATGAAGCAAGCGTGCGATACTTTTCCACCCGATGCCACGACAATGATGCAAATGGATGAGCCGTTCGCGAGTTGTATCGTACATGATATCCCTCCTATTTATAAAAATCGTCCTAAGGTTTGTGCCTTAGGACGATTCGCGATTATTAATGTGTTTTACACTTTTCGTATAAGCCGCGTTCTTTTAATACAGAGATGAGCGTTTCGCCAATGACTGCTGGCGTTTCTGCGACTTTAATGCCGCATGCTGTCATCGTTTTAATTTTTTCTTCCGCCGTTCCTTTTCCGCCAGAAATGATCGCACCAGCATGTCCCATGCGCTTTCCTGGAGGTGCTGTTTGTCCGCCGATAAAGCCGACAACCGGTTTTGTCATGTTTGCTTTTACCCATTCTGCCGCTTCTTCTTCCGCCGTTCCGCCAATCTCACCGATCATAATGACCGCGTACGTGTCTTCATCTTCGTTAAACGCTTTTAATACGTCGATGAAGTTTGTGCCGTTGACTGGGTCACCGCCAATACCGACCGCCGTTGATTGACCGATTCCCGCTTGTGTTAATTGATGAACAGCTTCGTACGTTAACGTACCGGAGCGGGAAACGATACCGACATGGCCTTTTTTATGAATATAGCCCGGCATAATGCCGATTTTGCATTCTTCTGGTGTAATGATACCAGGGCAGTTTGGCCCGATTAAGCGCGTTTTCTTTCCTTCCATATAGCGCTTCACTTTTACCATGTCTAGTACCGGAATGCCTTCTGTAATACAAACAACTAAATCGATTTCCGCATCGACAGCTTCCATAATCGCATCGGCAGCAAATGCTGGCGGAACGTAAATGACAGAGGCGTTCGCACCTGTTTTTTCAACCGCTTCAGAAACCGTATCAAACACAGGTACCCCTTCAACTTCCGTGCCACCTTTTCCTGGTGTTACCCCACCAACAATGTTTGTGCCGTACTCAATCATTTGTTTCGTATGGAACAACCCTTGTGAACCTGTAATTCCTTGTACAATGACTTTCGTATCTTTATTAACAAAAACGCTCACGTTTCTCCCATCCCTTCTATTAGCTTACTAGCGAAACGATTTTTTGCGCGCCGTCTGCCATCGATTCAGCGGCTGTAATATTTAATCCGGACTCTTCTAAAATCTTTTTCCCTAATTCAACGTTCGTTCCTTCTAAACGAACGACAAGCGGAAGATTTAAACCGACTTGTTTCGTTGCCTCAACAATTCCGTTAGCGATGACGTCACATTTCATAATGCCGCCAAAAATGTTAACGAAAATGCCTTTGACGTTCGGGTCGGATAAAATGATTTTAAACGCTTCTGTTACTTTTTCTGTCGTCGCACCGCCACCAACATCTAAAAAGTTTGCTGGCTCGCCACCGTAATATTTAATGATGTCCATCGTCGCCATCGCTAAGCCTGCACCGTTAACCATGCAACCAATGTTTCCGTCAAGCGAAATGTAGTTTAAATCGTATTTTGATGCTTCAATTTCTTTTGGATCTTCTTCGTCTAAATCGCGATATTCTAAAATGTCTTTATGGCGATATAACGCGTTTGAATCAAAGTTAAGCTTCGCATCAAGCGCCATTACTTTTCCATCACCCGTTACGACAAGCGGGTTAATTTCAGCGATTGAGCAATCTTTTTCAACGAACACTTGATATAAGCCTAACATAAATTTTACAGCTTGATTGACAAGCTCTTTCGGAATATTGATGTTAAATGCCATACGGCGCGCTTGGAACGCTTGTAGACCGACAGCTGGGTCGATATACTCTTTAAAAATTTTCTCTGGCGTTTTTGCAGCCACTTCTTCAATTTCTGTTCCGCCTTCTTCTGATCCCATTAATACTACGCGGGACGTCGCACGGTCAACAACAAGCCCGATGTAATATTCCTTTTTAATGTCGCATCCTTCTTCGATCAACAGGCGCTTCACTTCTTTTCCTTCTGGACCTGTTTGATGTGTGACAAGCACTTTCCCTAACAGCTCACTCGCATATGTACGAACTTCTTCTAGGCTTTTTGCGACTTTTACACCCCCTGCTTTTCCGCGACCGCCGGCATGAATTTGCGCTTTCACGACACAAACGCTACTGCCGAGCTCTTTCGCCGCCTCAACCGCTTCTTCAACCGTAAACGCCACACGACCGTTCGGCACGCTTACTCCGTAGCTTCTGAGGATCTCTTTTCCTTGATACTCATGAATATTCATACCCCATCCTCCTATGTATAAAAATAAAAGTACTAGCGCTTTCATTGTATAATGATACTTTGTCAGTTGTCTACCATTTAGACAGAAAATTCTTTAATGAAAGAAAGAAGGAGCATGATCATCGCTCCTCCACCTTTTTTTCGACTTGATAAATAAATGCAAATACTTCGGCGACAACTTTGTACAGCTCTTCTGGAATCGTTTCGTTTAGCTGTAATTGGCCGAGCATCACCGCAAGCGTTTCATCTTCGTAAACGGGGACGTCGTATTGTTTCGCTTTTTCAATGATGCGCTCAGCCACAGCTCCTTCTCCTTTTGCAACAACGATAGGGGCAACATGTTGCTCATCGTACGACAAAGCAATAGCACGTTTTCGTGTCATATGCGATAATCCACCCCTTTGTATGAAAATGGTTCGACGAGCAATCGTTTCTTTGTCGGTGCGCGCTCTGGCACTTTGACGTGAACGGTCGAAAGCGTATAACCATGCTCAGCAAGCTGTTTTTTTAACGACGGCTCAAGCGCTGAGACGTACGAAGATAAATGCGGCGTGTCATTGATGACGGAAATATGGACAATGCGTTGTTGAATGTGAACATCGACGAGCGTTTCTTTTAACGTCGCCATCGTTAAGTAAAATAACATACGACAATAATCTGTATCGATTTTTCCGTTTTCACGTTGTTTCCCGCGCCATTGAATCGTCACGTCTGTGGCGTGCGTTCCAATGAGAAGGGGAAATTGGGTAAAAAGATGGCGAAGCGGTGCGTCATTTGTCGATAATAGTTGCTGTGCCTTCATGCGCTCGAATAGAGATACGATTTCTTCTTTCAATTCACCGGTCGCTTCAGCCGCTGCTGATCGCAATAAAGAAAATGATTCATCTTGTTGCTTGATCACCTGTTTGAACAGTTGATAAACCCGTTCTGGTGAAAATGAGGAAAGCTCCGGCATATCGCGCAAAAATGAGGCAAGTTTCGTTAACGTTTCATTCGGTGGCAACCGTTCAATCATTTGCGCGAGCATCATCCGTTGCTCGTACAACGGCTTATCATGCTGCAAAGCGACGAGCGAACGAAATACATCGTCTTGAAGCGGCAAATCGCGCATAAGAATCCATTTAATCGCTTGAGCTTCCTTTTCCCCTCCTGTTTGCATCCATTGCCGAAGCGACGCCATATCATTCGTTTTAAATGAAAAAGATTGGTCGATCATCCACCGCACAAGCGCCTTCGTTTGTTCGTTTGTCGGCAACCGAAAGTGACGAATGACGCTTTCTTCATCTGCCATTTTTGCCGTTTGCGGCAACATTTTTAGCAGCAGCGGGGAGGCTTGTTGCACTTGAAACGTATATGCCCCACCTTCTTTAGCTGGCGATTGCAAATGAGCGGTAAGCATATGCGTTCCGATTCGAACGAGCGCTGTACGATCTTCATTTATTTTTTCGATTTTCCCATGTATGATATCTCCTATGTGAAACGTTGGTGCTTTCGGTAGGCGGTTCGTTTGCGCCTCATCAAATAACGTGCGCAACCATTGAACGTTCATTTCATTCCCCTCGCTTTAGTCGCTCGCGAATTGGTGCAAATGAGCGGCGATGTTCCTCAATCACTCCATATTGTTCAATGGCTTGCAAATGCTCTTTCGTTCCATATCCCATATGCCGCTCAAATCCGTATTGTGGATATTTCTCACCTAACCGCTTCATCATGCGATCGCGCGTCACTTTCGCTATAATGGAACTTGCTGCAATGGAGACGCTATGCGCATCCCCTTTAATGATCGATGTTTGTGGAATAGATAGTGGAATGTGCATGGCATCAATGAGCAAATGCTCGGGAGCGATCGCAAGCGCGTGGACAGCTTGCATCATCGCTTTTTTCGTCGCTTCGTAAATGTTTAGCTCATCAATTTCGCGTGCGCTAACGATGCCAATACCGATCGCAAGCGCCGTTTGTTGAATGATAGAAAACAACTGCTCTCGCTTCATTTCCGATAGTTTTTTTGAATCGTCTACATGAGGGAGATACACATCTTTTGGTAAAATCACTGCTGCGGCAACAACCGGACCAGCTAGCGGCCCTCGTCCTACTTCATCTACCCCCGCGATGTAGCGGATTCCTTTGTCGTATAGCGCCTGTTCATATCGCAACATATGCAAAAAACGTTCGCGTTCCCGTTTTTCTTCTTCTTTTTGCTTATACCATTGTTGAACGAGGCGTTGGACGCCTTTTCGTTCATCGAGCAATAGTTGTTGAAACCATTCGTCTGTTTCATCGTGAATCGTTTGTAGTCGTTGCTTAATCTCTTGTATGTTCACGCGCAATCACTCCTTACATTTTATATCGGCTCATTCATAAAAAAATAAAGGCTCGCATATGCGAACCTTACAGGCGATCGAAACTAAGCCGTCCTAGTTTTTCTGTGCGAATATCGCGCAATACGAGCTCGGCTACTTTATCGTAATCGACGACGCCGCCAGAAGCGAGGCAACCTCGTCTTTTACCGATTTCGTCGAATAGTTGGACGATGTCCTCCGGAATATGAGAAAAAGCGTACCGTTCTTTTAAACGATCAGGGTAATGCGCCGTTAAAAAGCGCAACGCATATACGGCAACGTCTTGCAAATTTAAAATCGTATCTTTAATCGCCCCTGTCGTTGCAAGTTTGTATCCAACTTCTTCATCTTCAAATTTCGGCCATAAAATTCCTGGCGTATCAAGCAATTCAAGTTCCTTGCCGACTTTAATCCACTGTTGTGCTTTCGTCACTCCTGGTTTATCGCCCGTCTTTGCGATATGCTTTCCTGCTAACCGATTAATGAGTGTTGACTTTCCTACATTCGGAATGCCGACAATTAATGCGCGCATCGCACGTGGGCGTTTTATCCCTTTCGCTTCCATCTTTTCGAATTTTGGACGCAACCGCTCCTTCGCGGCTGCAACAATTTGTTTCATACCCGTTCCGCTTTGAGCATCGATCGCAATAGCCTCGATTTGTTGCGTAGCGAAAAAGGCAATCCACTGTTTTGTGACGTCTGGATCAGCCATATCTGCCTTATTGAGCAACATGATGCGCGGCTTATTAGCAACAATTTCATCAATTAACGGGTTGCGTGAAGAAAGGGGAATGCGGGCATCAACAAGCTCAAATACAATATCAATCAGTTTTAATTTTTCTGTTACTTCCCGCTTTGCTTTCGCCATATGACCGGGAAACCATTGAATCGTCATCGCTGCCACCTACTTTGTATGATGTTATTCAACAATGCGAGCATCCGAAAGAGGCCAATAGACGACGGACGTTTTGCCTACCACTTTTTCCATCGGAATGAACCCGATATGGCGGCTATCTTTACTATACCGACGATTATCTCCGAGCACGAATAAATGGCCTTCTGGAACTGTTTTTTCCCCCCATAGCTCTTCAAGAGTAAACGACTCTGTTAGCGGACCGTCAAATAGTCGTTTTTTCTCTTCATCTAAGTACGGCTCTTTATACGGCTTTCCATTGACATATAGCGTATCGTTTTTATATTCGATCTGGTCGCCTGGAAGCCCAATGACGCGCTTAATATAATCTTTGCCTTCCTCCGCACGAAAAACAATAATATCAAACCGTTTCGGTTCGCCAATTTTATATGCAACTTTATTGACGATCATCCGATCTTGATTATGTAACGTCGGCATCATCGATTCCCCTTCGACAATAATCGGGGCAAAAATGAAGTAGCGAATGCCACCTGCTAACGCCACTGCAATAAGAATTGCTTTCACCCATTCAAACCATTCGTTTTTTTGTTTTTCCATCCTTCTCCCACCTATATGATACATGTTGAAAAAGGAGCTTGATGATCAAGCTCCTCGCAATCATTTCTTTTGTTAGATGATTTCTTTGATGCGTGCTGCTTTACCGCGGAGTTGACGCAAGTAGTACAATTTCGCACGACGAACTTTACCGCGACGAACAACTTCTAATTTTGCAATCTTCGGCGTGTGTAATGGGAATGTACGCTCAACACCTACACCGTAAGATACTTTACGAACTGTAAATGTTTCGCTAATTCCACCACCACGACGCTTGATTACAACGCCCTCAAATACTTGGATACGTTCACGGTTTCCTTCAACAACTTTAACGTGAACGCGCACAGTGTCACCAGGACGGAATTCAGGAAGATCGTTACGTAGTTGTTCTTTTGTAATTTCTTGAATTAAATGATGCATCATATTCATCTCCTTCCAACAGATGCTCATGCTTCTCGTTCATAGCAGCGGAACATCGTTTTCATGCGACGTAAGTCACAACGTTTATACTAGCATAAAGATGTATCGGATGCAAGGGTTACCGCTCATTTTTTTCCCATTGTTCGATCCATTTTTTTTGTTGTTCCGTTAGTTCATACGTCTCAAGTAAATCTGGGCGGCGCAACCATGTGCGACGCAACGACTCTTTTTGGCGCCATTCTTCAATTAAGCGATGATTGCCGGAAAGAAGAACGTCTGGCACCTTCATGCCGCGGAAATTTGCGGGGCGCGTATAATGTGGATGTTCGAGCAAACCGGAGCTATACGAGTCAAGTACAGGCGAATGTTCATTGCCGAGCACGCCAGGAAGTAAGCGAACAACACTATCGATAACGACCATAGCCGCGAGTTCTCCACCGGTTAGAACGTAATCTCCAATAGAAATTTCGTCCGTTACTACATGCTCTCGAATGCGCTCGTCATATCCTTCATAATGTCCGCAAATGAAAATGATATGTTGTTCTTTCGCCAGCTCTTCCGCTTTTTTTTGCGTATATCGTTCCCCTTGTGGGCAAAGTAAAATGATGCGCGGACGATGTTCGCTTTGCTTCGTTAAATGATCGACCGCATCAAAAATCGGCTGCGGCTTTAATACCATGCCTGCACCACCGCCATAAGGATAATCATCTACTGTTTGATGTTTATTATCGGCAAACTCGCGAAAGTTAACGAGCCGAAATGTGACAGCCCCTTTCTCTTGCGCCCGCTTTAAAATGGACTCGTTCAGCACGCCGGTAAACATCGTTGGAAATAAAGTGAGCACATCGATTTTCATTCGTCAAGCAACCCTTCCATCACATGAATCGTAATCATCTTATTTTTCACATCGACCCGTTTAACAACATCTTCAATATATGGAATGAGCACATCGCTGCCTTTTTTCCGCTTAACAACCCATACGTCATTCGCCCCTGGCGTTAAAATTTCTTTTACTTCACCAATCGTTTCACCATCTTCCGTGACAACGACAGAGCCGATAATTTCGTGAAAATAATACTCTCCTTCAGCAAGTGGCTGAAGCTGGCTTTCAGGCACTTTAATGATTGCTCCTTTAAACTTTTCAACTAAGTTAATGTTGTCATATCCTTCAAATGTTAACAAATCAAATGACTTATGCACACGATGGTTTGCCACTTTTACTTCGACTGGCGGCTCGTTTTCCATAAAAATGTATAATACATTTCCTTTTTTATATCGTTCTTCAGCAAAATCGGTGCGTGAAATGACGCGCACTTCACCGCGAATGCCGTGCGTATTCACAATTTTTCCGACATGAAACCATTTCACAACGATCACCCCTCACGTATGTCGACAACGATTCCATCTTCAATGACAATCGTTTTCGAAGATTCCCATCGCATCCCTATTTGGACGTCGATGATCGCCTCGACATCTCTTTCTTTTATTTCACTTCCTATCGGTAATATGCGCAATTGCTCAAGAAGGAAATCAAGCTCTTCTATTTTTTGACGACGAACGTTCATTTCGCGTTCAAACTTGTCTTTTATTTGCTTTGGTGAAAACGAAGTGTGCTTTTCCATTCGCTTTTGTTCAAAGATGAGTTGCGCACATTGTTGTTCCAGTTGTTGTTTTTGTTGCATAAATTGTTGAATGAGTTGCTGCTTACTGTTCTCAGTTAATCGTTGTCTAACTTCCACTTTTTGTATAATTTTCACGGTGCACCGCCTTTCTGAACGAAAAAAGGGGAGGTATGTCCCTCTCCCTTACTCTTCGATGCGTACGTCTATTCGCTTTTTCGACTCGTTAGCTGCTTGAACTACAGTGCGAATCGCTTGAATGATTCGCCCGTTCTTCCCGATCACTTTCCCTACATCTTCTTTATGAAGGGAAATCGAATACGTGATCGATTGTTGTTGTTCCGTTTCGCGAACGACGACGCATTCCGGATGATCGACAAGTGACCGAACGATCGTCTCAAGCAACGTTTTCATACATTACTTTCCGTACTTTAAGTTGTGGAATTTTTCTAAAATTCCTTGTTTTGAAAGCAAGTTGCGTACCGTGTCAGATGGTTTCGCACCGTTTTGCAACCATTTTAATGCAAGCTCTTCGTTAATTTTTACTTCTGCAGGCTCTGTTAACGGATTGTATGTGCCGATTGTTTCGATGAAACGACCGTCACGTGGAGAACGAGAATCTGCAACAACGATACGATAAAATGGTGATTTTTTTGCACCCATACGTTTTAAACGAATTTTTACTGCCATAATTGTAGCACCTCCGAAAATATTTCACACAAGATAGTATATTAGCAATAAACGTTTTGTTTGTAAAGTGTTTTTTCTTAACACTGTTATTTTGTTTACATAAACGGGAAACGGAACCCTTTCTTTTTCCCTTTTGGCATCGTCGTCATCATTTTCATCATCTTTTTCATCTCATCAAATTGTTTAAGCAAGCGGTTGACGTCTTGTACTGTCGTTCCGCTCCCTTTCGCAATTCGCTTTTTGCGGCTAGAGTTGATGATGTCTGGGTTCATTTTTTCTTCTTTCGTCATCGAGCGAATAATTGCTTCTACCCGACTAATTTGCTTTTCATCGATGTGTATATTGTTAAGACCTTTCACCTTATTCGCGCCTGGCAACATCTTTAAAATTTCATCGAGCGGACCGAGCTTACGCACTTGTCCTAGTTGCTCTAAAAAGTCGTCAAGTGTAAATGATGCCGTGCGCATTTTTTGCTCCAGCTCTTTTGCTTTTTCTTCATCGACGGCCGCTTGCGCTTTTTCGATTAGCGTCAATACGTCGCCCATGCCTAAAATGCGTGACGCCATTCGCTCGGGATGAAACGGCTCAAGCGCATCGAGCTTTTCGCCCATTCCGACAAATTTAATCGGCGTATTCGTGACCGCTTTAATGGACAATGCTGCTCCACCGCGCGTATCACCATCGAGTTTCGTCAAAATGACGCCCGTCAGCCCAAGCTGTTCGTTGAAGCTTTGGGCGACGTTGACCGCATCTTGCCCTGTCATCGCATCGACGACGAGGAAAATTTCATCCGGCTTCGCCACTTCTTTTATTTGCTTTAATTCGTCCATGAGCGCTTCGTCAATGTGAAGCCGACCGGCTGTATCAATTAAGACGTAATCATGATGTTCTTCTTTTGCTTTCGCAATCGCTTGTTTCGCGATTTCAACAGGACTCACTTGATCGCCGAGAGAAAAAACAGGAATGTTAAGCTGTTTCCCTAACGTTTCAAGCTGTTTAATTGCTGCCGGCCGATAAATGTCGGCTGCGACGAGCAACGGTTTGCGATTATGTTTTTTGCGCAATACATTCGCTAGCTTCCCCGTTGTCGTCGTTTTTCCTGCCCCTTGTAATCCGACCATCATGACGACAGTTGGCGGGCGGCTCGCTACAGCGATTTTGCTATTTTCTCCCCCCATCAGCTCCGTCAATTCTTCTTTCACGACTTTGACGACTTGCTGTCCTGGGGTTAAGCTTTTCATCACTTCTTGTCCGACAGCCCGTTCGCTCACTTTTTTTACGAAGTCTTTGACGACTTTAAAATTGACGTCAGCTTCTAATAGCGCTAGCCGCACTTCACGCATCATTTCTTTTACATCGGCTTCCGTGACTTTGCCTTTGCCACGAATTTTATTCATGACATGTTGCAGACGGTCGGCCAATCCTTCAAATGCCATCGTTACCGCCCCCTACTCTAATTTCTCCAACTCCACAACGAGCCTCATCAGTTCTTCATCGTTCGGATAGCGCTCGGCAATGTGCGCTTTTAATACATGTAGCAGTTTTTGCCGCTGCTGAAACTTTTGAAAGAGCAACAATTTTTGCTCATAGTCTTCTAGCATAGCTTCCGTCCGTTTAATGTTATCGTACACCGCTTGACGACTCACTTCGTACTCTTCGGCAATTTCACCGAGGGAGTAATCGTCTAAATAATAAAGGGACATATAGTTTCGTTGCTTCGGTGTTAACAACGATTGGTAAAAATCGTATAAATAGTTCATTCTCGTTGTTTTCTCTAGCATGAAACTCCCCCCTGTTAAGTGAAACGCCTTTACACGACTTTAGTTTATATGTTTTGTGCGATGCTGTCAAGTTATTCTCCTTGCACTTCCTCACGTTCCATAAACGATGCAAATAACCCATAAACGAATTGTTCTGCGTTAAATGGCTCTAGATCGTCCACTTTTTCCCCTAAACCGACAAACTTCACCGGAATGTTTAACTCGTGGCGAATCGCCAATACGATACCACCTTTAGCCGTGCCGTCCAGTTTCGTCAGTACAATGCCCGTCACGTTTGTCGCTTCTTTAAACGTTTTCGCTTGGCTCATTGCATTTTGTCCTGTCGTTGCATCCAATACGAGCAATACTTCATGCGGTGCACCCGGCACTTCACGTTCAATGACGCGTCTCACTTTTTCAAGCTCTTTCATTAAGTTAACTTTATTTTGTAAACGGCCGGCTGTGTCGCATAATAAAACGTCGACGTTGCGCGATTTAGCCGCTTGAATCGCATCGTACATCACCGCCGCTGGATCAGAGCCAGCAGACTGTTTAATGACTTCCACGCCGACTCGCTCGCCCCATACTTCAAGCTGTTCAATTGCACCTGCCCGGAACGTGTCGCCAGCTGCCAACATGACTGTTTTCCCTTCGTTCTTTAATTTGTGCGCAAGCTTTCCGATCGTCGTCGTTTTTCCGACGCCGTTTACACCGACAAATAAAATGACCGTTAAGCCGCTTGGTTGGATATTTAGTTCTATTTTTTCATCGCCGCCCGCTTGGTATATATCGATGAGTTTTTCGGAAATGACGCTATACATGTCTTTCGGGTCTTGAATGTTGCGACGCTTTACTTCCATTTTCAGCTCGTCAATGAATTCCATCACAGTAGCAACCCCGACGTCAGATGCGATTAAAATTTCTTCTAGTTCTTCAAAAAACTCTTCGTCCACTTTGCGATAGCGGGCGATTAAATCGTTCACTTTTCCCGCGAACGAATCACGCGTTTTTTCTAAACCTCGCTTAAACTTTTCCGTTACTGTATCTGCTTGTTTTGCGATTTTTTCTTTTAACTTTTTAAAAAAGCTCACCGTTTCTCATCCTTTCTTTCCAGCTGCTTCTTCCAATCGAACAGAAACAAGTTTCGATACACCTGATTGTTGCATCGTGACCCCGTACAATACATCGGCTTCTTCCATCGTTCCTTTGCGATGAGTAATGACGATAAATTGCGTTTCGTTGCTAAATTTCTTTAAATATTTTGCATATCGTTGCACGTTCGCTTCATCGAGGGCAGCTTCTACTTCGTCGAGCACGCAAAACGGAACAGGGCGAACGTTTAAAATCGCAAATAAAAGCGCGATGGCTGTTAATGCCCGTTCTCCGCCTGATAGTAAACTTAAATGTTGCAGTTTTTTTCCCGGCGGTTGTGCGACAATATCGACACCTGTATGAAGTAAGTCGTTCGGATCCGTAAGCTGTAAATCTGCCTTTCCTCCTCCGAACAGTTCGACAAACACGCGCGCAAATTGCGTGCGAATGAGTTCAAACGTCGTCGCAAATCGTCGCTTCATTTCATCATCCATTTCATCAATCACTTGGTAAAGCGTATCTTTTGCCCGCTGTAAATCTTCTTTCTGTTCCGTTAAAAAGCGATGGCGTTCTGATACACGTTCATATTCTTCAATAGCACCAAGGTTGACCGTTCCGAGCTCATCAATAGCAAGTTGAATGAGTTTTACTTTTTTCCGCGCTTCTTGCGCTGGAATGTGGAGCGGGAACGATTGTTTCGCTGCTTCAAACGACAGTTTGTATTCTTCACGAAGACGGTTTAACAAATGGTCTAATTCCATATCTAAACGAGCCAGTTTCACTTCTTCGTCTTTTAACGTATCGGTTAGTTGTTTATGTTGACGTTTCCATTCTTTTATTTCTTTTTCGAGCTGTTCAAGTTTCGTTTGGTAATGTAGCCGCTGCTCACGCCGCGTAGCAATAAGCTGCGTTGTTTCTTCTTTTTGTCTCGTTTTTTCTTCACATATTCGTTCAAGTTGTTGTTCATCTTCCGTTTGCTCGTTCATATGATGGACAAGCTCATTGCGCTCACGTTCTAGTTGCTCGCGAGCTCGTTTCGTTTCTTCCTGCTCTTCAATCAGCCGAAGCACGTGTTGTTGTTCGTTTCTGACGTGCTCTTGCTTTTCTGCCAGCGCGACTTTCAAAGCGGTAAGCTGTTCTTGCATTTGTTCTTTTGATTGTTGTTCTTGCTGTTTTTTTTCAGTCCATTGCTTCACTTGTTCATCAATGGAAGCGATGTTTTTTTGAAGCGTTTCAAGCGATTGTACGACGTGATGAAGGCGAGTCGTTAGCTCTTCTTTTTCTTCTTCAAGCGTTTGCCGCTCATAGCGGTATACAGCTAACCGTTCATCGAAATGCTTTTTACGAAGATCGAGCTCCGTCCATGCACTTTTTTCTTCTTGCAACGTCGTGCGACGAGCTTCTAGTTCGGCATAAAGCGCTTCCCGACGCTGTTCTGCCTGCGCAATCGCTTCTTTTTCGCGCTGCACGAGCTGTTCAAGTTCCACCGTTTTTCGCTCAACATCGCGCCAATTAGCTGTTACTTCTTCTAACTCACGGGCACGGCTGAATAAGGAACTCGTCTGTTTATTTACCGTTCCTCCCGTCATCGCCCCACCCGGATTTACAACATCTCCTTCAAGCGTAACGAGACGATAACGATATTGCAGTTGACGGGCGAGTTCGTTTGCTCCTTTTAAGTCGCGCGTAATAATGACTGTGCCGAGCAAATTTGTCATCACTTGCTCGTACGTCGCGCTATAAGAAATTAACTGCGAAGCAACGCCAACGTAAGCTGGGTGTTTGGCGATTTCCGCTAGAACAGATGAAGGGAGCGACTTGCGCTGAATGACGTTGAGCGGCAAAAATGTCGCCCTTCCTGCTGCGTGATGTTTTAAAAATTGAATCGCCTCACGGGCACTTTGTTCGTTTTCGACGACGATATGTTGCGCCGCCCCACCGAGCGCCACCTCGATCGCTGTTTCTAATTCCGATGGCACGGTCATAAGCTCAACAACCGCCCCATGAATACCTTTAAGACGATGCTTTGCTTTTAATACTTCTTTCACGCCTTGGAAAAATCCAGCGTACTCTTGTTGCATCGCTTCCAGCATTTCTTTCCTCGATTTTAGCTTTTGAACGTATTGATACGCCTCATATAGCGTCGCTTCCTTTTTACGATATCGCTCTTTTCGCAACGTTAATTGTTGCTCTTCGCTTTGAATGACTTCTTCTTGTTTAGCGATGCGCTCTTGCAGTTCGTCAATGCGTTGTCGTTTCTCCTCCCATTCGTCAACGATACGTTCGTACGCTTGAATATGTTCATCGTTCGCTGCAATGAGCTGCCGTTGTTTATGCTCATTTTTTTGCAGCTGCGCTTCTATATGCGTCCGTTCATTTTTTAACGTCGCTTGCTCATGAACGAGATCAATATATTCGCTCTTTAGCCGTTCAATTTCCGCTTCCGCTTTCGGACCATAAGCTAACAGCACGTCATTTTTTTCTTTTAGCTCCGCTTGGAGCGTTTGTACCTCTTTTTGAAGTTGTTGAAGCTGTTTCTTTTTTTCAGCAATCATCGCTTCAAGCGAACGCTCGCGTTCAGCGAGCTGCGCCATCGTTTGTTCCATTTGTTGTTGCTGTTTATGCGCATGGCTTTTCCGTTCCTTTAATAATTGTTTTTTCCCTTCCGTTTTTTCGAGCTCTTCGCTTACAAGCAACAACACTTGCTGCAAACCATCAATCGACTCGTCGAGCGCCGCCAATTCATGGCGCAGCTCAGCAATGTGCGCCTCTTCTTTTTGTAACGTCGTCGCTAGTTCCATCTCGTTTTGTTCATGCAACGCGAGCTGTGCTTTTAACGACTCCCACGTTTTATGCAGCTGTTCGATTTCATAGACGATTAAGCCAACTTCGTACGTCTGTAATTGTTCTTTTTTTTCGATATATTCTTTAGCAATCGACGCTTGTTGTTTTAGAGGCTCAAGCTGCTGGTTTAATTCGTGTAAAATGTCTTGCACACGTTGTAAATGATCTTCTGTCTCACTTAATTTATGTTCAGCCTTTTTTTTCCTCATTTTATATTTTAACACGCCAGCCGCATCTTCAAAAATCATGCGTCGGTCTTCTGGTTTGCTGCTTAAAATTTCTTCTACTTTTCCTTGGCTAATGATTGAAAAAGCTTCACGGCCAACGCCTGAATCCATAAATAAATCGACGATATCTTTTAAACGGCACGGCTGTTTGTTAATGAAAAATTCGCTATCTCCCGAGCGATATACGCGCCGTGTTACGCTCACTTCTTCGTACTCAAGTGGCAAAAACTGATCGCTATTATCTAGCGTTAATGTGACTTCCGCTACGTTCAGCGGCTTACGCGATTCGCTTCCAGAGAAGATGACATCTTCCATTTTTGCCCCGCGAAGCGACTTGACAGATTGTTCTCCAAGCACCCAACGAATCGCATCTGTAATGTTGCTTTTCCCACTTCCGTTCGGACCGACGATGGCCGTCATCCCCGGGACAAAATCGATCGAAATGCGGTCAGCAAATGATTTAAATCCGATAGCTTCTAAACGCTTGAGGAACACATACATCCCCCTTTATTCAAAAGATATGACAACAAACAAGGCTGTCCTTTCGCACCGGATCAGCCTTGTTGTGATTGTTTTAGCTTGGCTAATGCCATTTGCGCGGCGCGCTGCTCTGCTTCTTTTTTCGAGCGTCCAACGCCAACGCCAAGCTCCTCACCGTTTAACGATACGCGCGATACGAACTCTTTATTATGTGCAGGACCTTTTTCTTGCAAAATTTTATATTCTAAAACTCCGCTGCCATCGCGTTGCACGAGCTCTTGTAGTTGGCTTTTATAATCCATCACATGAGAAAAAGCACCTTCGCGAATTTTTGGGAACATCGTTTTCCCTAAAAATTGGACGACCGCTTCCATGCCTTGATCTAAATAGAGCGCCCCAATAAACGCTTCAAACACGTCAGCTAGCAATGATGGACGTGTTCTTCCACCTGTCAGTTCCTCTCCTTTACCGAGTAAAACGAGCTCGCCAAACGATAGCGCATGGGCAAACATGACAAGCGATGGTTCACAAACGATCGCCGCCCGCAGCTTCGTCAGCTCCCCTTCGCTCATTTGTGGAAATTGTTCAAATAAATATTGCGAAACGGTCAATTCAAGGACAGCATCTCCTAAAAATTCAAGGCGCTCGTTGTCTTCATGTAGCCGCTTTCGATGCTCATTCACATATGATGAATGGGTAAATGCTTGCATAAGCAATTTTTCATCGCGAAAAAAAATACCAATTTGCTCTTGAAACTGTTTAAATTTCATGTACGGTCGTTGCTTCGACATGCATATGAACCCCCAACTATAAACGTAAAAAGCATAGAAAGCCCCGCTTACAAAACGGGACTTTGCATATTATGATAGACGGCTTTTTATGTAGTTAACTGCATCACCTACAGTAACGATTTTCTCCGCCTCTTCATCTGAAATTTCCATATCAAACTCATCTTCTAATTCCATAACAAGCTCAACAACATCAAGAGAGTCTGCTCCTAAATCTTCTTTAAATGAAGATTCGAGCGTCACTTGCGACTCTTCTACGCCAAGGCGATCTACGATAATTTTCGTTACACGCTCTAATACGTCTGCCATTTTATTCACCTCCCCTCAAGTCATTATACTGAATTATAGCAGAAAATAAAACGAATTTTTACATGACCATGCCGCCGTCGACGTGAATCGTTTGCCCCGTCATATAGCTTGCCCCATCTGAAACGAGAAAAGCCACGACGTGCGCAATATCTTCTGGATTTCCAAAGCGTGCAAGCGGAATTTGTTGCAACATCGCTTGGCGAACATCTTCGCTTAATTGATCCGTCATATCTGTCGTAATAAATCCGGGTGCGACAGCATTTACTGTAATGTTTCGGCTTGCGAGTTCTTTGGCCGCCGTTTTCGTCAACCCGATCACGCCTGCTTTCGCCGCAACATAGTTCGCTTGTCCAGGATTGCCGCTTACACCGACGATGGACGCTACGTTTACAATTCGACCGTACCGTTGTTTCATCATTTGGCGCGTGACCGCTTTCGTACATAAAAAGACGCCTTTTAAGTTCGTGTTTATGACGGCATCCCATTCTTCTTCCTTCATGCGCATAAGCAAGTTATCGCGCGTAATACCTGCATTGTTCACTAAAATATCTACCCGTCCCCATCGCTCAAGCACTTCTTTTACCATGCGGTCAACGGCCTCGCTGTTGGCGACATCAGCTTGCACAGCAAACGCCTCGCCACCGTGTTCTACAATTTGCGCGACAACTTCGTTTGCTTTCGCCTCGCTTCCTGCATAGTTGACCGCTACTTTTGCACCAAGCCGAGCCAAATGTAAAGCAATTTCGCGCCCGATGCCTCGCGACGCCCCTGTAACAATCGCTACTTTCCCTTCCATTTTCATTCCCCTTTCACCGCAGCTACCGTCGCTGTGAACGATGCTTCATCAAAAATAGAATAGACGTTGACATGACGGTTTATTTTTTTCACAAGACCGCTTAACACTTTTCCAGGACCAATTTCGATAAACGTATTTACGCCGAGATCGATCATCGTTTGAACCGATTGTTCCCAACGAACAGGCGAATATAGCTGTTCGACAAGGCGCCGTTTTATTTCTGCTGGATCTGTCATCGGTTGGGCCGTAACGTTTGAAATGACTGGTACATCGCTTGCTTGAAACGACAACGTGTCGAGCACGGACGAAAACTGCTCTGCCGCTCGTTTCATTAAAATGGAGTGAAACGGCCCGCTCACTTCGAGCGGAATGACCCGCTTAGCCCCTTTTTCTTTCGCGAGCTGCGCCGCACGCTCAACTGCCCCTTTCGCACCTGAAATGACAATTTGTCCCGGACAGTTTAAGTTCGCCAATTGGACAGGTGATGATTCCGTTGCTGCTTCATCGACAACTTGTTGCAATAAAGCTTCATCCATCCCGAGCACCGCCGCCATCGTTCCTTGTCCTGACGGCACCGCCTGTTCCATCAACTCTCCGCGCTTGCGCACCGCATATACACCATCAGTGAACGAAAGCACAGACGCTGCAACAAGCGCACTATATTCTCCAAGACTATGTCCAGCTACGTAATGTGGACGAATGCCCGCTTCTTTTACTTTTTGTAAGTATGCGATGCTCGTTGTTAACAATGCCGGTTGGGCATTTTCTGTTTTTGTTAGTACGTCTTGCGGCCCTTCAAAAATGAGTTGTGACAAAGACATTTGCAACCGTTCATCTGCTAGGCGAAAGATCGCAGCTACCGCCTCGTCTTTTTCTGCCCATTCTTTCCCCATGCCGACCGTTTGTGAACCTTGTCCTGGAAAAATAAATGCAATTTTCCCCATCATGCCACCTCTTATTGTTTAATTTCCGCTATCGATTGCTTTACCGTTTGTACTACTTCGTTTGCAACCATTTCTCGCGCCTGACGCACGGCGTGAAACATCGCGTGAGCATCAGATGAACCGTGCGCTTTAATGACAGGTGCGCGCAAGCCAAAGAGCGCTGCCCCACCATATTCGGCATAATCCATCTTTTGCTTCAGTTGTAGAAGTTGCGGCTTTAAAGCGAGCGCTGCCATTTTGCTGACAAATCCGCTTGTCAGCGCCGATTTTAGCATAGAAAACATGGCGATGGCCGTTCCTTCAATCGTTTTTAACGCAACGTTGCCAGTGAACCCGTCAGTGACGACGACGTCGGCTACTCCTTCTAGCAAATCGCGCGCTTCCACGTTGCCGACAAAATTTAACGATGTATGTCGCATGAGTTGAAACGCTTTTTTAGCTAGCTCATTGCCTTTTTGGTCTTCTACCCCTACGTTTAGCAGCCCGACGCGCGGTCGTTCAACCCCGCGTACTTTTTCGGCGTATGCTGCACCCATAAACGCATATTGCAATATATGTTCTGGACGGGCGTCTACGTTAGCACCAACATCTAGCAGTACAAAGCCTTTTCCATCAATCGTTGGGAGCGTCGGCGCAAGCGCTGGACGGTCAATTCCATCTATACGGCCAACAATAAACAGCCCCGCCGCCATTAAAGCACCTGTATTCCCAGCTGAAATGCACGCATCGGCACGCCCTTCACTGACTTCATTTGCCATTAACACCATGGACGCCTCTTTTTTGCGGCGAACGGCACGAACGGGCTCATCTGTTGCTTCAATGACTTGTTCCGTATGAATGATCGATAGTCGTTCATCATTTGTTATGTACGGGCGAATGAGCGATTCGTTCCCAACAAGCGTAATTTCGATATCGTTGAAATGCTCAATCGCCTTTTGTGCACCGATCACGACTTCCTTTGGTGCGTGATCTCCTCCCATGGCATCAATTGCGATTTTCATCATTTTCTCCATCCTTTTTAACAACGTTTGAGCGGTACATATGAAATTCTCCTTGAAAAACAAGCTCTTGACCTACGTAACTATTCACTTCGACGATCGTGCGACCGTTTTCGTTTAAATTTTTTACTTTTGCTTTGGCAACGACTCGCTCCCCTTCTTTTACCGGGCGCATAAAGCGAATGTTTGCTTTGGCGGTCAATGCTAATTCATCGTTAATGACCGCGACTGCGAGCGAGTTCGCTTGCGCAAATACGTGATGCCCTCGCGCAATTCGATTTCGTTTAAATACATGTTCTTTTTTTACATCGAAAATGGAAATCGCACTTTCGTCCAATTGCATATCGATAATTTCTCCGATCACTTCTTCAATAGGCAACGACTTCACTTCATCAGCAAATGTGCGCTCAGCGACATGTTTAATGCGCTCGCGCAATTCCGGAATCGACAGTTCAAGGCGATCGAGGCGGATCGTTTGAATGCTGACTGAAAATTTTTCGGCAAGCTGTTCATCCGTAATAAATGGATTTTCTTCAATCGTTGCTTGCAATAGACGTTGCCGTTCTCGCTTATTTCTTCTCATCTTCGATCCACCATCCGAATTATTACTAGATACTAATAGTAGTATATAACACCCACACTTACATTTCAACAACTTTTAATCTAATTTTTCGCCGTTTAAAATGCCTGATTGTTGTAAATAGTCGCGAAGAAAGGCGTATTTATCTTCATGCCAAAAAGCTTGCGAATCAACGAGGCGAGCAGCGTCTTGACGGGCAACTTCTAAAATGCGATAGTCGTGAACGATGTCGCCGAGACGAAATTCAGGCATGCCGCTTTGTTTCGTGCCGAAAAAATCGCCCGGTCCGCGCAGCTCTAAATCTTTTTCCGACAGCACAAAGCCGTCGTTCGTTTCCGTCATAATGCGCATGCGTTCTTTTCCCGTTTCTGACTTCGGATCAGCGACTAAAATACAGTACGATTGAGCTTGTCCACGGCCAACTCGTCCGCGCAGTTGATGAAGTTGGGCAAGACCGAACCGATCCGCATCGTAAATAACCATAACGGTTGCGTTCGGGACGTTTACACCGACTTCGACAACGGTTGTAGATACTAAAATATGAATGTCATTGGCGCTAAACGCTCGCATCACCTCTTCTTTTTCTTCTGAAGATAAGCGACCGTGCATTAATCCGATGCGATATCGTCCTTTATAGTAATGAGTAAGCATCGCATGGACATCGATTGCATTTTGAACATCGAGCTTTTCTGATTCTTCAATGAGCGGACAAATGACGTATGCTTGATGTCCTGCATCAACTTGTTTAGCGATAAATTGAAATACGCGCTCAAGCATGTCGTGCTTCACCCAGTACGTCTCGATCTTTTTTCTCCCTTTTGGCATTTCATCAATGATGGAAACGTCCATTTCTCCAAATGCTGTAATGGCCAGCGTGCGCGGAATGGGCGTTGCTGTCATAAACAACACATCAGGCGATTGCCCTTTTTCACGCAAAATGCGGCGCTGTTCCACCCCAAAACGATGTTGTTCGTCCGTAATGACCGCTCCGAGTTTCGCAAAATTCACGTCATCTTGAATGAGCGCGTGCGTACCAACAACGACATGTACTTCACCAGCTGCAAGTTGCTCAAGCAGCTGCTTTCGCCTTTTTCCTTTCACCGAGCTCGTCAACAGTCGGACGTCAATTCCCATCGGCTCAAGCAGCGCACGAAGCGATTCAGCATGCTGTTCGGCTAAAATTTCTGTCGGCACCATTAACGCCCCTTGATATCCTGACAAATGGACAGCATATAATGCGATGGCGGCGACAACTGTTTTCCCAGAACCGACGTCCCCTTGAAGCAATCGATTCATACGATATGGAGATGTTAAATCTTGTACAATTTCGCGCACAACGCGCTGCTGAGCATTCGTTAACGGGAACGGAAGCGATTGAATAAAAGTTTGAAGCTGTTCATTAGAAAAACAATGCGCGATGCCTGGCGACTGTTCGCGACGGTATTTTTTCAACGCTTGCATTTTCAATTGGAAAAGTAAAAATTCCTCATAAACGAGCCGGCGGCGCGCTTGCTTAAGTTGTTCGTGCGAAAGCGGCATATGAATCGCTCGAATGGCGTCACGTTTTGAAATAAGTCGATACGCTTGCAGCAACTCGCTCGGTAATGGGTCGACGATTGCATCTCCGTATTGTTGTAGCGCGAGCGCAATCAATCGACGCATCCCTTTCACCGTCACATTCCCGCGTGTAGAATAGATCGGTTCAATTTCTTTTTGTTGTTTCATTTCACCGACATGTAAATGTTGTACAGTAATCGTTTGTCGATGTTTATCCCATTTTCCTGTCATCGTCACCGTCTCATGCAAAGCAAGTTTCTTTTTCAAATACGGCTGGTTAAAGCAGACGGCTGTCACTAAAAACCGATCAACGAGCACGCGAAACGTCAACCGCGACTTTTTTCTACTATAGTATGTGAGCACTGGCTCACTATACACTTTGCCGACAATCGTCACTTTTTCATCGTGTTTTGCTTCTTCTAACGGACATATACGATAATCTTCATAACGAAAAGGGAAATGATACAACAGTTGTTCAATTGTATCAATTCCCATTTCATGAAGTGTAGCTGCCGTTTCTTCACCAATTCCTTTGACCGCTGTGACTGCTTGTTGTAGTATGTCACTCACGTTTTTCATTCGGCTTGCCGAAAATGCTCGCTTCAAATCGACGAGCAGTCGGCGTCGCCGCTAACCCTCCTTGTGCTGTTTCTTTTAAGGCGACTGGCATCGTTTGACCGATGCGGAACATCGCCTCAATGACTTCATCGCACGGAATGCGACTTTGTATGCCGGCAAGCGCCATATCGGCAGCGATCATCGCATTCGCCGCTCCGATGGCATTTCGCTTCACGCACGGCACTTCCACTAAACCTGCTACCGGATCACAGACGAGGCCGAGCATATTTTTTAAAGCAATCGCCATCGCCTTGCTGACGGCATCTAAAATCGTCTCTCCCGATAAAAATTGACCGCGTACAATGTATTGTTGCAAACGAGTAGCGTCGCCGCCCGTTAATCCTGTATGCGAGCGGACGCCCGCTAATCCGCGCAGCACTGCTTGCTCCATCACTTGTAAGTTTTTCTCCATTTGAGCGACAATGTCCTCCCGGCTTCGCTCTGTCACTTCCATCTCTTGTCGAATCATCACTTCTGCAATTTTGATTTGTTCCCGTTCTGCCCGTTCAACAAGTTCTGCTACATTTCGAAACATCGTCGTCTCCCCTTTGCGCCGCATTACTCTACAATTTTTGTTACATCAATAATATGTGGCAACATTTTTAATTGCTCTACAATCCCATCGTCAATATTTTGATCCACTTCAATCGTCATGAGCGCTTGTTTTCCTTTTTCTTTGCGCGACACTTCCATATGGCCGATATTGATCGCATATTTTGCCAATATGTTGGCCACGCCTGCGATCGCTCCGTAACGATCGTTATGCATAATTAAAAGCGCAGGATGATGGCCGGACAGCTTCAACTCAAATCCATTGAGTTCAATAATTTCGATTTTACCGCCGCCGATGGAAATGCCGACAAGTTCCAGCTCACCTTGTTCATCGCCGAGGCGAATTTTTGCTGTGTTTGGATGAGGCGGAATCGCTTCCTCTTCATGAAACGTAATACGAATGCCCTCTTGTTTGGCGATATGCAACGACGTTTTCATCCGTTCATCAAACGTATCGAAGTTTAACAAGCCGCCAACGATCGCCACATCTGTTCCATGCCCTTTATACGTTTCAGCAAACGAGCCGTAAAAGAAAATATCGGCCCAAGCTGGCTTTCTCCCAAATAAACTGCGCGCCACTTTTCCAATGCGAACTGCTCCAGCCGTATGAGAGCTCGACGGCCCGATCATAATGGGACCTATAATATCAAATACGCTCCGATATTTCATTCTCCATTCTCCCCTTTGTCATCTTCATGAAAAAGAAGGGGACGTTTTCCCCTTCTACTCAATTGCAAAAATAAATGGATATAACGGCTGACCACCACGATGTGTTTCTACTTCAACGTGTGGGAATTGTCGTTCGATAAATTGAACAACGTGCGCGATTTGTTCATCGTTCGCATCTTCACCGAAAAGAACCGTTACAATTTCATCTTCTTCGCCAATCATATTGATAAGCAACGTCTCAACAACGTAAGCAAGCTCTTTATGAGATACGACAATTTCCCCATCGGCAATTCCCATATAATCATCTTTATTGATTTCGACACCATCAATATTCGTATCGCGCACAGCGAACGTCACTTGTCCCGTTTTGACACGGGCAAGCGCCCCAGTCATCGCTTTTTCGTTTTCTTCTTTCGATGCGGAAGGGTTAAACGAAAGTAAGGCTGTCATCCCTTGTGGAACAGTTTTCGATGGAATGACGACAACGTGACATGAAGCGACAGAAGCGGCTTGTTGAGCTGCTAAAATAATATTTTTATTGTTCGGCAACACAAATACCGTTTCCGCATTTACTTCTTCAATCGCTTTCACAATGTCTTCTATGCTCGGGTTCATCGTTTGTCCGCCTTCGATCACAGCATGGGCACCGATGCTTTGAAACAGTTCAGCAATGCCATCCCCCATCGCTACCGCAACAATGCCGTACGGAATGCGCTCTTGTTTTTTCGGCGGCTGCACTTCTTGCTGAACAATATTCGCATGCTGTTGGCGCATGTTTTCAATTTTTATGTTAATTAAGCTTCCGTAACGTTGCGCGTATGTGAGCACTTCGCCCGGTTGTTCTGCGTGAATATGCACTTTCACTACTTCATCATCTGCAATGACAAGTAGTGAATCGCCGAAGCGGCTCAAATCTTGACGGAACGTCTCTTCACGAAATGGATGTTTCGCTACTTTGTCTTGCTCAAATTTCACCATAAATTCCGTACAATAACCAAATTCAATGTCCTCGGCGCTTATATGGCTTTGAACGCTACGATGATGTTCGGTACGAACAAGTTGCTCCATCGATACCGTTTCCGCCTGCGCGACCGTCTCGCCTTTTAATGCGGCCAAAAACCCTTCGTACACAAAGACAAGCCCTTGTCCACCGCTATCAACGACGCCTACTTTTTTTAGCACAGGAAGCAAATCTGGCGTACGTTTAAGCGATGCTTTCGCTTCTTTTAACGTTTCCTCCATCACAGTAACGATGTTTGTTTCTTTTTTGGCAACGTCAACTGCCCGTTTCGCTGCGTCTTTCGCAACCGTTAAAATCGTGCCTTCGACCGGTTTCATGACCGCTTTGTATGCTGTTTGTACACCTGCTTCAAGCGCTGCCGCAAACTCTTTGCTGTTAATTTCACTTTTTTGTTCAATCGCTTTCGCAAATCCACGAAATAGTTGTGATAAAATAACGCCCGAGTTGCCGCGCGCTCCCATTAGCAATCCTTTCGCTAATGCGCCCGCCACTTTTCCGATATGATCAGATACGTGGTTTTTTACTTCTTTCGCACCGGATGTCATCGACAAATTCATATTCGTTCCTGTATCCCCATCCGGAACGGGAAAAACGTTTAATGCGTCAACTGTTTTTGCATTGTTTGCTAAATGTGTCGCGCCTTGCAATACCATTTGTGCAAAGCGTTTCCCATCTAATGTTGTCATTGCCACAGACTAGTTCCTCCTCACTACGGATTCGTGACACGAACCCCTTGAACGTAAATGTTGATCGATTGAACAGATAAGCCTAACGTTTTATCTAGCGTATATTTCACTTTCGTTTGGACGTTGTGCGCTACTTCGGAAATTTTCGTGCCGTAGCTAACGATAACGTATAAATCAATATGCACTTCATCGTTTTCTTGCCGTACAACAATTCCTTTCGCGAAGTTTTCGCGACGTAACATTTCAGCAATTCCGTCTTTCAGTTGGTTTTTTGATGCCATGCCAACAATACCGTAACAATCTACTGCCGCTCCCCCGGCAATCGCTGCAATGACATCGTTGCTAATTTCAACACGACCATATTTCGTTTGTAATTCAATGGACATCGCTCAAGTCCCCTTTCTTGTTAGGTAGCTAACGCCATTGTACTATACTCGGCTTATTTTTAAAAGCTTCTACCCATAGTATATTTACCCGAAATAGAAAACGGATGTCAAGGTTATTTTCTTGAAACAGTTGATCGGAAGTATTGCAATCCGTTTTTATGTATGATAAATTATAGTAGTGTTTTGAGCACGTAGTTTGGCAAGTGAGGAGGGAAACAAAATGGCAAAATGCTTTGTGACTGGTAAGAAAAAATCATTCGGAAACGCTCGTTCTCACGCAATGAATGCGAGCCGCCGCACATGGAAAGCAAACCTTCAAAAAGTTCGCATTTTAGTTGACGGAAAGCCAAAGCGCGTTTGGGTTTCTGCTCGCGCATTAAAATCCGGAAAAGTAGAACGTGTGTAATAGAAAAAAGCACCAATCATTTGGTGCTTTTTATCCTTTTTTGAACGAGTTTAACATCGCCCGTACAATCCCACCTAAAAACTTCGGCAACTTAATTGTATAAAATTTCATCATCATTCCCTCCCCTACTTTGCACACTCTTCCACCATTATATTCATCTCCGCACAAATCGTACCTCGAAGCGTTATTTTTCATCCTTGCTTCTTATCATCATTAATATGCCTTCAGTAAATGAAAAAGTACCAAAATGATGGATAAGTTCGTTGCTGACGCATAATGTCGATCCGAGCGGCACATCGTGCGCATCGAGAGGGTATTTAAACCCACGAAGCGTCAACGCGCGAATCGGGGTCAACGGAATAAATGAAACATATCGGTACTCATCTTTTTTAGCAACGACATGTTTCCCGTTGCGATGAAGCGTAACGATATTTTGACGATCAATTAACTCAATTTGTCCGTCTTCTCCCTTAAATAATAGTTGAACGTTACCGAATAAATGATCGAGCCTTCCCCCTGTCGCTCCAAACAATCGAATTTTTTCCGCTTCTTGTTCAAGCGCCCACTCAAGTGCAATGTCTGTATCCGTTTGATCTTTTTCAGACGGCCATATGTCGATGTGCGGCAATTGCGTTTGTAATTGTTGCAACTCTTGCTCGCTTATCGAGTCAAAATCGCCAAACGCCCTTTTCGGTACGATCCCTTCAGCTAGCAACGTCAAGACGCCGCGATCAACCCCTATCCAGTATACATCTTCGTTATCATATGCAGACAAATGCGGCAATACATTCGTTGGTCCACCCGCAACAATATGAACAATCAATTTTCATCGCCCCTCCTAATAAAGAAGGATGTGTCAAGATGACACACCCTCACGAATTGTACGAATCGCCTGTGCGCGATCGGCTTGGTTATAAATAGCTGATCCCGCAACGAGAACGTTCGCACCTGCTTCCACGCAAAGCTTAGCCGTTTCGGCGTGAATGCCACCGTCTACTTCAATTTCAACAGAAAGCCCCCGTTCGCGGACGAGTGTTGAGAATGCGTGAATTTTTGGAAGCACTGCTGGAATAAACGATTGTCCGCCAAAACCAGGGTTGACCGTCATAAATAAAACGAGGTCGAGGTCTTCAATCACATGTTCAATCATCGAAATCGGCGTATGCGGATTTAACGCTACTCCTGCTTTCACACCATGTTCTTTAATAAGATGGATCGTGCGATGTAAATGCGGACACGCTTCAACATGTACCGTCAAATAATCTGCTCCTGCTTTTGCAAACGTCGGAATATAGCGATCTGGCTGCTCAATCATTAAATGAACGTCAAGCGGCAATTTCGTCACAGGGCGGATCGCTTCAACGATAAGCGGCCCAATTGTCATGTTTGGGACGAAATGACCGTCCATCACATCGACATGAATGTAATCGGCTCCTCCGCGCTCGACGTCTACAATTTCCTCACCAAGCTTAGCAAAGTCGGCAGATAAAATAGATGGTGCAATTTTAATCATATTTAATACCTCGGCTTTCGTTCCTTAATTTCTTCAATAAAGCTAACATAATGTTCGTAGCGGTAAGAAGGAATGTCTCCTGATGCGAGCGCTTCTTTTACCGCACATTTCGGCTCAGCTGTATGCGTGCAACCGCGAAACTTGCAATCGCCGCTTCTCGCAACAAACTCTGGAAAGCAAAGCGGCAATTGTTCGAGTTCTATCTCATCAAATTCTAGCGCGCTAAACCCTGGTGTATCTGCAACGAAACCACCGCCGATTTCGATTAACTCGACATGCCTTGTCGTATGTTTTCCGCGTCCGAGGTGATGGGAAATATCGCCCGTTTTCAACTGCAATTCCGGGCGCAATGCATTTAATAAAGACGACTTCCCAACACCTGACTGCCCAGCAAACACAGATACTTTCCCTTCAAAATATGGCAACAACGCTTCAACAGTTTCGCGCGTTTGAACAGACACTTGTAATACATCGTATCCAATTTGGCGATAGTCACGAATATACTGCTCCAGACGCGGCTTCGTTTCATCATCCACTAAATCCATTTTGCTTACGACTATAATCGGACGAATGCCTTTAGACTCAATTAATACGAGAAAGCGATCCAACAACCCTGGGCTAAAATCTGGCTCAACGGCCGAGAACACTAAAATAGCTTGATCGATATTGGCAATCGGAGGGCGGACAAGCTCATTTTTCCGCTCAAACACATCTAATATGTAGCCCTCTCGCTCATTTTCTGCCTGAAAAACGACATAATCGCCGACAAGCGGGGTTACTTTCCGCTTGCGAAACACCCCGCGCCCTCGGCATTGATACACTTGGCCGTCACTTAATACGTAGTAAAAGCCGCTAAGTGCTTTAATAATTTTTCCTTCTGCCATAACTCCCCTCCTTTTACGGTGTTGTCGGATACGGTACAATGCCTTCGCGAACGACCGTATCGTTAACGACGACGCGATAACGTCCTTGCGTTCCTTGTTGAATAACGAACTCGACGCGCTCTTTCATCGTTTTCGTTAGTCGATATCGTTTGTACGGTTCAGAAAATTGGCGATTAGCATCTTCAATGTACAATTCGGCAATGACAGCCTCCCCGTCTTCGCTCGCTGTAGGCTCGTATGGAATCTCGATTTCTTGGACGACTTTTTTTGTCGTCACCGGTTCCTTTCCGAGCGAAATGACAACGGTAACGGTCGCTCCTTTCTCTAATCTCGCATTCGCTTGTGGCGTTTGGGAAATAACAAGCCCTTTTTCGACCGTGTCGGAATATTGCTGCTTGACGATGACGTACAGCTGTTGATCTGCCGCATAATCGCGCACGCTTTTTTCCGTGTACCCTGTTAAATCTTTTAAAATAATTTTTTCTGGTCCAAGGCTAACTGTAAAGCGTACTTCTGTTTCTTCCGGTACAACTTTTTCATTTGGAAGCGGAAATTGATCGATAATCGTTCCTGCCGGTTCGTCGCTATACACTTCTTTTTTACTAATAAATAAATACTTTTCAGCGCGCAGTTGCGGTTCAACGTCGCTTATTTGCTCACCGATATAATTTTTGAACTCGACCTTTTTCTTTCCTATGCTTTTGTACACTGTTATCGCTGTACCTACTTTGACTACTTTTCCAGCTGATGGGTTGGTGCGAATGACGCGCCCTGCTTCGATGTCATCATGCTCTTCTTCGATCGTTTCTTCGATTTTTAATCCTATCTCCGTCAATTCCGCGATCGCTTCGTCGTAATCTTTGTCTGTCACATCTGGAACGGTGACATCTTTCGGAAAAAACACGTTCGGAATCCATGTGACCGCGCTCACTCCGATACCGATGAGCAAAAGAAGAAAAACAGTTAAGGCGATCATCCATTTTTTTTGTCGCTTTTCTTTTTGAATGGACACGTTTTCCTTTTTTTCTGATGCGGGAGATAGCGGCGGTTTCACGACCGGAATGACTTTCGTCTCTTCATCGTCATCTTCCGTCGGCAAAGAAAATTTTTCTTCGTTCATCCGCTCCGGCAAGAGAGCAGTGCGAATATGTTGCTGCATGTCTAGTGCACTGTTGTAGCGATGCAACGGATTTTTTGCTGTCGCTTTCAACACAATGTTTTCTACGCTTTGCGGAACGTTCGGGTTCCACCGCCGAACAGACGGCGTCTCAGTTTGTAAATGTTTTAATACGATCGCCACAGCGGATTCACCAGAAAACGGCAAATGACCTGTCAACAGCTCAAACATGACAATGCCGAGTGAGTAAATATCCGACTTTTCTGTCGCCATGCCGCCTTTTGCTTGTTCAGGCGATAAATAATGGACAGAACCGAGCACAGAATTCGTCTGCGTAATCGTCGTCGAGCTTAACGCAACAGCGATGCCAAAATCCGTTACTTTAATTGTTCCGTCTTCTGCCACTAAAATGTTTTGTGGCTTAATGTCGCGATGAATAACCCCGTTTTGATGAGCGTGAGCAATCGCTCCTGTTAATTCATCCATAATGCGCAACGCTTCGTGAACAGAAAGGGGAGCGTGTTGTTGAATGTATTGTTTCAACGTGCAACCACGCACATATTCCATTACCATGTAATAAATGCCGTCATCTTCCCCAACGTCATAAATGGTCACAATGTTTTCATGGTTTAAGCTTGTCGCCGCTTGCGCTTCACGACGAAAACGTTTAATAAATAAATGATCGTTAACAAAATCTAAGCGCAACACTTTCACTGCAACGTCGCGGTCTAAAATCATGTCTCTCGCTAAGTAAACGTTCGCCATCCCGCCGCCGCCAATCAATTGCAACACTTTATACCGATCGTTCAATCGTTTACCGATGAGCACGGGCGATCACCTACTTTCACTCACATCTAAAAATTGCACGATCGCTAACGTAATGTTATCTTCACCACCATGCTCGTTTGCCACATCGATGAGCGCTTGCGCTTTTTCTTCGAGCGAGCGATCGGACGTAAGTAAGTCGACCATCGTCTGTTCAGTCACTTTGTTTGACAGCCCGTCAGAACAAAGCAACAACATATCTCCTTCTTCAACAGAAACCGTTTTTACGTCCAATTGAATCGTTTGCTCTGTTCCGAGTGCGCGCAATAAGACGTGTTTTCGCGGATGATATTCCGCGTCTTCTTTCGATAGTTGCCCGCTTTTGACGAGCTCATTGACAAGAGAATGATCTTCCGTCATTTGTTGAAACCCGTTCGCATTCAATACGTAGCACCGGCTATCTCCAATATGCCCGATCGTTGCAAATTGTTTCGTGCAAATAGCTGCCACAATCGTTGTGCCCATGCCTTGGCAATGATCGTTCGTTTGAGAATGGTGAAAGAGCGATTCGTTTACTTTCATGACGTGTTCTTTTAACCACGCTTCCGCTTGTTGAGGGGATGCGATCGCTTCTGTTTCTTCCCAAAACTGTTTTAATTGCGTCATCGTCATTTCACTCGCTACATCGCCAGCACGGTGACCGCCCATCCCATCGGCGACAACAGCTAAATACTCACCCGCTCGATTAATAAACACACCGCCGTTATCTTCGTTATGCGACCTAATTTTACCGACATCCGTCTGAAAAACCGCCTTCATACATGCACGACACTCGCACGAGTATCGCTTCCTCCCTTCTGTATGTGTATCCCGTTTACGCTTTCGTTTCTTCTTTCCGCTCCTTCGCTCTTAGCTGTCCGCATGCCGCATCGATGTCATGCCCTTGTTCACGACGAATCGTGACGTTAATGCCATGCTTTTTCAACGTCTTTTCAAACGCAAAAATTTGTTCGCGCGGCGTTCGAACGTAATTGCGTTCAGGGACGTAGTTCACCGGAATTAAATTCACATGGCATTTCAATCCTTTAATTAGCTTCGCTAGCTCTTCTGCATGTTCAATTTGGTCGTTTACCCCACCAAATAAACCGTATTCAAATGTGACGCGACGCCCTGTTTTTTCGATGTAATAACGTACCGCTTCCATTAATTCTGGCAATTTGTAAGCGCGGTTAATCGGCATAAGCTTCGTGCGCAATTCTGTATTTGGCGCATGCAATGAAATCGCAAAGTTAATTTGCATATTTTCATCGGCAAATTGATAAATTTTCGGAATAATGCCGCTCGTCGATACAGTAATGTGACGCGCGCCGATATGCAGCCCTTTCGGATGGTTGACAATTTTTAAAAACTTCATCAGTTCATCATAGTTATCGAACGGCTCGCCAATACCCATCACGACGATGCTGCTTACTCGTTCATTCGTTTCATCAAGCGCTTTTTGTACTTTGACGACTTGCGCAACAATTTCACCTGCTTGTAAATTTCGTTTTAATCCGCCTAATGTCGAAGCACAAAACGTACAACCGATTCGGCAACCAACTTGGGTCGTGACACAAATGGAATTCCCGTAGTCATGGCGCATAAGCACCGTTTCAATCGAATAGCCGTCGTGAAGTTCAAATAAAAACTTCATCGTGCCATCTTTTGACGTTTGCTGCACGAGCGTGTTTAGCGTCGTGATGACAAAATGCTCATTTAGCCGTTCGCGTAACGTTTTTGGAATGTTCGTCATCTCGTCAAATGACGCAACTCGTTTTTGGTATAGCCATTCAAATATTTGCGTGGCGCGAAACGGCTTTTCTCCTTGCTGTTCCACCCAACTTTGCAAGTCTTCTAAACGCATCGAGTAAATGGATGGTTTCATATCATTTCACCTTTCTTTTCAATGTTGCGATAAAAAATCCGTCGCTACATACGTAATGTGGAAGCAATTGCAACATGCCGTCATGCACATATGGCGCAACCGATGACGGGAGACGGGAAGCGAGCGTTTCGTCGCGCTCATATTGAGGATGCTCATGTAAAAACTTAGCGATCACCTGTTCATTTTCTTCCCGGTCGACTGTGCATGTGCTATATACAAGCGTTCCGCCACGTTTTAATAGCGGAGCAACCGCCCGTAAAATGTCTAATTGAATGTCGGCTAGTTGCGCGACATCTGTTTCGTTTTTTGCATATTTAATTTCCGGCTTTCGACGAATGACGCCAAGCCCTGAGCACGGGGCATCAACTAATATGCGATCAAACGTTTCGTCATGAAATTGCGTATAGGCTTGTCGACTATCGAGTTGTTTCGCTTCAATATTCGACAAATGCAGCCGTTTTGCCTGCTGTTCAATGAGATTTACTTTATGGTCGTGAATGTCTAACGCAACGACGCGCCCGCGACCATTCATTCGTTCAGCAATATGCGTCGTTTTTCCACCCGGCGCGGCGCAACAATCTAAAACGACGTCCGTCTCATTTGGAGAAAGAGCATAAGCGACGAGCATCGAACTTTCGTCTTGAATCGTAATGAGCCCTTCGTGAAACACGTTCGTTTTCGCAGCGTTTCCGTTTGTCATTTTTATCCCTTCCGGCACGACAGAAGAAGGGACAGCGTCAATGTCTTCTTGTTTTAAGCGGGCGATCACTTCTTCAACTGTCGCGCGCGTCGTGTTGACGCGCGCGGTTTGTTCAGGCGGTAAGTTGTTCGTTTCACACATTCGTTTCGTCTCATCCCAACCAAACTGTTCGACCCATCGGCGCACGAGCCAAAGTGGATGGCTCGTGGCAACGGCGAGGCGTTCGAGATCATCTTTTACTTCATCGAATGAACGCACCCCTTGGCGCTGAATGGAGCGCAATACGCCGTTCACGAGCGAGGCGATGCCGCGATGTCCTCTCCGTTTAGCTATTTCTACCGCTTCAAACAACACGGCGCGATCAGGAATACGATCTAAATATATCATTTGATAAAGCGACATCCGCAGCAACATGCGCACCCAATGTTCAATTTTCCCTTTAATAAACGGTTGTAAATAGTAATCAAGCGTATCGCGACGTTGTATTGTTCCGTACACTAATTCTGTTAAAAGCGCGACGTCTTGGGGAGATAATTTGTTCGTTTCAATCGTATAATGTAATGATAAATGGCTATATGCCCGTTTTTTTTCAATATCTACTAGCACATCTAATGCTAAGTTTCGCACGTTTTTTTTACTCATTCGCCCCTCCTAATACTTTCCCAATTTCAATCGTCGTGCCGCGCAAAAAGTCGGTCGCACTCATTTTTCGCTTTCCGGCTGGTTGCAGCTCGGTTATTTTTATCGCTGTTCCGTTTCCTGTCGCAATGATGATGCCATCTTTCTCAACGGCGATCATCGTGCCCGGTTTTGCTGGAGAAGGAGCTGGCACTTTTTCTCCCCACCAAATTTTCCAACGTTCACCACCATATGTCGTATAGGCGACAGGCCACGGATTCATGCCGCGAATATGGTTGTAAATGTCTTCCCCATCTTTTTCCCAATCAATTCGTTCTTGTTCTGGTTTAATGTTGTACGCAAACGTCGCTTTGGCGTCGTCTTGCTTGATCGGTGTAATGTCACCGCGAAGCAGTTTCGGAATCGTCTCAGAAAGCAGTTTCGCCCCAGCTTCGCTCAGCTTATCGTGCAACGTCCCGACCGTATCGCGTTCGTCGATCGGCACTTCCACTTGCGTCAATATGTCGCCTGCATCTAGTTTTTCAACCATGTACATAATCGTAATGCCCGTTTTTTCTTTCCCTTGCAAAATCGCATAATGAATTGGTGCCCCTCCGCGCAACTCCGGCAAAAGCGACGCATGAACGTTAATGCAGCCGTACTTTGGCGCGTCAAGGAGCGGCTTCGGTAAAATTTGTCCAAATGCCGCCGTTACGATAAGATCCGGTTGCAAAGCGAGCACTTGCTCGTATTGCTCTCGTTCGCGAATTTTTGTCGGCTGCAACACAGGAATGCCGTATGACTGTGCTGTCACTTTCACAGGAGGTGGCGTCAACTGTTGTTTTCTCCCTTTCGGCTTGTCAGGCTGCGTCACGACACCAACGACGTTGTATCCATCTTTCACGAGCTGTTCTAAAATCGGCACGGCAAAATCAGGCGTGCCCATAAATACGATGTTCATCCGTCCATCTCTCCTTCTTCATAATAGCGAATAACTTTTGACGTAAATAAGATGCCGTGCAAATGGTCAATTTCATGTTGTAATGCACGCGCTAAAAAACCGGTTGCTTCAATTTCAAACGGGCGCCCCCGACGGTTTTGCGCACGTACTTTTACGTATTGAAAACGCTTCACTTCCCCAAATAGTCCTGGAAAACTTAAACATCCTTCTGGCCCGATTTGTTCGCCGCTCTGTGCAACGATGATAGGATTGATTAATTCGATGCGCCCATGACGGTCACCGATGTCAACGATCGCAATTTGTTGATCGATGCCGATTTGCGGAGCAGCTAAGCCGACCCCATCCGCCGCCATCATCGTATCGTACATGTCGTTTAATAGCTTAGTTAGCTTTCGGTCAAATACGGTGACCGGCTGACAAACGGTTTCTAAAATAGGTGCAGGATAGGTCACAATCGGTAAAATGGCCAAAACAGTTCCTCCCTTATTTACATCATCATATATGGGTTTAAATCGACTGTAATCGTTACATCGCCGCGCGCCATTTCGCGCTGATAATGTTCAATAATCGTGCGGAGCGCTGTTGTTAAGTTCGCTTCCCGCTTGTATTTTATCATGCATTGGTAACGATATCTATCATTCATCCGCGCAATCGGAGAAGCGACTGGGCCGAGCACAACCGACTCAGCGGACAAATGCTTCTTCAAATGGGCGGCGATTTTCTCCGCTATGCTTACACCTTTAAGCGGATCGAGGTGCGCTACTGTAATGAGCGCTAAATAGTAAAACGGTGGATACCCGTGTTTTTTTCGATTGATCATTTCACGCTCATAAAACGCTTCAAAATGGTGATCGGCAGCGAGCTGAATGCTGTAATGTTCCGGCGTGTACGTTTGAATAACGACTTCGCCAGGAAGATGATGCCTTCCTGCTCTGCCACTTACTTGCGTCAATAGTTGAAACGTTTTTTCCGCCGCGCGAAAATCAGGCACGTGGAGCATCGTGTCAGCAGCTAACACACCGACTAATGTAACGTTCGGAAAATCAAGCCCTTTGGCGATCATTTGTGTTCCGAGTAAAATGTCTGCTTTTCCTTCCCCAAATTCATTCAACAATCGTTCATGCGCTCCCTTTCGGCTCGTCGTATCAACGTCCATGCGAATGACGCGCGCTTCGGGGAGAAGCTTTGTTAATTCCTCTTCGACTTTTTGTGTCCCAGTCCCAAAAAAGCGAATATGCTCGCTTTGGCAAGCAGGGCAATGCGAAGACATGCGTTGTTCATAACCGCAATAATGGCATTTTAGTTGCTGTTGGACGCGATGATACGTGAGTGAGATGTCGCAATGCGGACATTGAATGACATGACCGCAATCACGGCACATCACGAAAGATGAATAGCCACGACGATTTAAAAATAAGACGGATTGTTCTCCTTTTCGTAACCGCTCCGTTAATTTTTCAAATAAAAGACGGGAAAACATCGAACGATTCCCTGCTCGCAATTCTTCTCGCATATCGACAATATCAACAGGGGGGAGCGCATGATCGTTCATGCGCTTCGTTAACGTCACTTGCTTGTATACCCCTTTTTTCGCACGCGCAAACGATTCAAGCGATGGCGTGGCGCTGCCGAGCACGACAGGACATCGATGATAGCGGCCGCGAAAAATAGCAACATCGCGCGCATGATAGCGCGGTGACTCTTCCTGTTTGTAACTCGTTTCATGTTCCTCATCAATAATGATGATGCCAATGTTTTCAAACGGTGCGAAAATGGCTGATCGTGCCCCTACGACAAGTTGCACTTCTTTTCTCTGAATTTTTCGCCACTCATCGTACTTTTCACCGAGCGATAAGCCGCTATGCAAAACGGCTACTTTTGAGCCGAATCGTTCTTTAAACCTTTTCACCATTTGCGGAGTAAGCGAAATTTCAGGCACGAGCACAATGGCTTCTTTTCCTTTTTTTAGGACGAGGTCAATCGCCTGCATGTACACTTCCGTTTTTCCGCTTCCTGTAACACCGTACATTAAAAAAACGTCGTGAACGTCTTGCGCGATGGCTTGTCCGATATCGTGTAGCGCTTGTTGCTGTTCATCCGTTAAAGCGAGCGGCGTTGTTTTCGCAAATGATTGGTTCGCATACGGATCGCGATATACTTCTTTCTCTTTTACGACAACGAGCTGTTTGTTGACGAGGGATTGAATGGTTGATCGAGTGCTATTTGTCTCATGCAACAACTGTTTTAACGGTAAAGCGCGTGCGGTAAGCAAACGTTCAAGTACTTGCTTTTGTTTGATCGAGTGCTTTGGAAGCGACGTAAATATACGTGTCACATGTTCGTCACTTCCACACAATTCAACCCACTTCTCTTTCTTTATTTTTCCTTTCTCTTCAACACGGTAAACGACTTCAATATGGCCGTTTGCAATTTCTTTTTGCAACAGGCGCACGTATGGTGTTTTTTCGACGTCGCTCCACGGAATCGTCAGACGGTCGCCAAATATCGCGCGCACATCTTCATGGACGAGCGATATATGTCGCTCAATTAAACGAATGTCTTTCTCATATTTTGCTTTCATCGCCGCAGGTAACATCGCTTGAAATGCCGACACCATGAAACAAAGCGTCGTTTCGGCAAGCCATTTCCCTAATTGAAGCAATTCCTCATGAAAGACGGGAACGACGTCAAAGAGAGAATGGATAGGCTTTAACTGTTCGAGCGGCATATCGGTCGTTTCTTTTACTTCAATGACAAACCCTTGTAATAAGCGAGTGCCAAACGGCACGGTGACACGCATCCCGGCTTGTACAACGCCAACGAGTTCAGCTGGGATGATGTAGTCAAACGGACGATCGGTTTGACTTGCAGGGATGTCAACAATGACAGAAGCAATCGTCATAGGCGTCCCTCAATTTCATCATAAACTTCGCGTAAAATTTCTTTCGCCACTTCCGATTTCGGTAAAAGCGGAAGTCGTTTTGCTGTTCCGTCTCGCTTAAATATCGTGACGATATTTGTATCCGTCCCGAAACCTGCCCCTTCTTGGACGACGTTGTTAGCAACAATCATATCCGCGTTTTTGCGCGCTAACTTCTCTTTTGCGTATCGTTCAACATCGTTCGTCTCTGCCGCAAAACCGACTAAAAATTGATGCGTTTTTTGTTCGCCGAGCGTTTGTAAAATATCGATCGTTCGCTCTAACACGACCGTATAATCCCCTTGTTGTTTTTTTATTTTATTATCAGCGACATATTTCGGGCGATAGTCCGCTACGGCAGCTGTTTTGATGACGATATGGCTGTCGTGAAAATGCTTCATCACTTCTTCGTACATTTGTTGTGCGCTTTCTACGCGAACGATATTTACACCAGCAGGGCTAGGAAGCGATGTCGGTCCCGAAACGAGAACGACATCCGCACCGAAGTCGCGCGCGGCTTCGGCGAGCGCGTAGCCCATTTTCCCTGTTGAATGATTACTGAAAAAGCGAACAGGATCGAGCTTTTCGCGCGTCGGGCCAGCGGTTACGAGCACTTTTTTTCCTTTCAACAACGCCTCTGTCGCCATATGTTGTTCAAGCAACGAAACAATCGTTTCTGGCTCTTCTAATCGCCCTTTGCCTACATAGCCGCATGCAAGCAGCCCTTCAGCCGGCTCAATGAAACGATAGCCGAACGACTGCAATGTGCGCATATTTTGTCGCACGGCCGGATGTTCGTACATATGGACGTTCATCGCTGGCGCGAGCCAAACCGGCGCTTTCGTCGCAAGCAAAACGGTTGTGACCATGTTATCCGCTATACCGTGCGCGAGTTTGGCGATCGTGTTTGCTGTGGCAGGGGCAACGAGTACGACGTCTGCCCAATCAGCTAAGTCAATGTGCGCAATGACATCTGGCTTCTTTTCATCAAACGTATCGACGTACACCTCGTTTTTACATAACGATTGAAACGTGAGTGGTGTAACAAATTGACGAGCAGCTTCGGTCATGACGACTTTCACGTTCGCTCCCGCTTGTACAAGTTTGCTTGTGAGCGCTGCCGCTTTGTATACGGCAATGCCGCCTGTAACGCATAACAATATGTTTTTTTGTTGAAGCATCGACGTTGCCCCTTTCATACGGTATTTGTAAAAAAATAACAACCTAAAACTAGGTTGTCGTAAATAGTTTATTGCGTTGCTTCCTCTTCGCTAACGACTTCAATATGACCTGCCGCAATTTCTTCTAACGCCTTGCCAACGAACTTTTTCGATACAGGTTTTTCAATCGTTAAATCATTTTTTACTTGCAGTTGGCGAGCGCGTTTTGCCGCAACCGTTACGAGCGTATATTTGGAATCTAGTTTCGTCATGAGTAAATCAATCGAAGGATATAACATGTCACTCAGCCTCCAACATCTTTTTATATCGTTGTGCGACGCGTTCACGTCGGCAATGTTCTGCCACGACAATCGCTTTAATGCGTTCACAAGCAAGCTCGACTTTGTCGTTTTCGACGACGTAATCGTACGCATCCATCATTTCTAATTCTTCTTTTGCCGCCTTTAAACGATCGCGAATAAGCTCTTCTGATTCCGTTCCGCGCGTCTCAATTCGCTTTCGCAATTCGCTTAAACTTGGCGGGGCTAAGAAAATAAAGAGCGCCTCTGGGAACACTTTGCGAACTTGCATCGCTCCTTGCACTTCAATTTCTAAAAAGACGTCTTTTCCTTCTTGCAACGTCTTTTCTACGTACTCAATTGGCGTGCCGTAATAATTGCCAACATATTCTGCCCATTCTAGCAACTCATTGTTGCGAATCATGTGTTCAAACTGTTCGCGCGTTTTGAAAAAGTAATCGACACCGTCCACTTCGCCTTCGCGCGGCTGGCGCGTTGTGACGGAAATGGAATATTGCAATTGAATATCTGGCTGCGAAAATAACGCTTTTCGTACCGTTCCTTTCCCGACGCCAGACGGTCCCGATAAAACGATTAATAATCCTCGTTCTTTCACGTTTATCCCTACCCTTCTATCATAAACAAACTACTCCACATTTTGCACTTGTTCTTTAATTTTTTCAAGGGCGCTTTTCATTTCAACGACTTCTGAAGCAATATGGCGATCGTTCGCTTTCGAACCGATCGTATTCATTTCGCGATTCAGTTCTTGAACGAGAAAGTCAAGCTTGCGCCCGACAGCCCCGCCTTCCGAGACAATGCGACGAAACTGTTCAATATGGCTATATATGCGTTTTAACTCTTCATGAATATCGACTTTTTCCGCAAACAAAGCGACTTCCATCAACAGCCGTTGCTCATCTACAACACCTTGCACAAATTCTTGCATTCGTTTATGTATGCGATCGCGATAAGAAGCGACGACCGTCGGCGCGAGCTGTTCAATGCGACGGGCACCTTGTTCAATCGTTTCAAGTTGCGCAAGCAGATCGGCTAAAAGCGCTTTTCCTTCCCGTTCGCGCATATGCTTTAGCTGCTCAACCGCCTCTTTTGTCGCTTGTAGAAGTAAAGAGAGAAGCGCATCATTTTCAAGCGGCTGCTCCGTCATTTCGACCGCACCTGATAGCATATGTACAACATCTCGAAGCGATACATCGTCCGTCAAGTGAAACCGACTGCGCACATCGGTTAGTAGACGATAATACGCATCAACAAGCTGCCAATCGACATGCACCGTTCGTTCAACAAGCTGTTCCCCTTCGATGGTAATCAATACTTCAATGCGTCCACGTGCAATATGTTCTGTAATGACTCTTTTTATTTTATCTTCAAACATCATCCACTGTCTAGGTATGCGGATCGAAATTTCGCAAAAACGGTGGTTGACCGATTTCATTTCCACCGTGACGCTTATGTTTTCATTTTCTTTTTTTGCTCGACCAAACCCTGTCATGCTGACGATCATATTCTCACATCCATCGTACATATGAAATAAAAGAAGGTAACAGATGAGCTCCATTACCTTCCTTTATTATAACATATATCGCTATATGACGAAAACATTTCATGCACGTCTGCGCGCAAATAATGAACCGGCCAATAAAAATGTTGGAATGGACGATAACCCAACAATAAGCAACCAATCCGTTAGCGGAAGCGAAACGGTATGGAAAATCGGCTGAAGCGGTGGATAATAAATGACAATAAGCAGCAACAACAGCGACGACAACACCGCGAGCACTAAATACATATTTTCAAACGGATTGCGGTGAAACACCGATCGTTCGCTTCGGCAATCGAAAACGTGAATGAGCTGGGCAAGCACAAGCGTCGCGAAGGCGACGGTTTGCGCATGCGTCAAATCTTCAGGATGACGCGTATGCACGACAAGAAAAGCAAGAAGTGTCACGATGCCGATTAAAAACCCACGGCTAACAATTTTCCAACCGAGCCCGCGCGCAAAGACGCCTTCTTTCGGATGGCGCGGCGGTCGTTTCATGACGTTATCTTCCGCAGGATCTAAGCCGAGCGCCATCGCTGGCAGCCCATCGGTCACGAGATTGACCCATAAAATTTGAATCGGAACGAGCGGAAGCGGAAGCGCTAAAATCATCGCGAACAACATAACTAAAATTTCACCGACGTTTGATGCAAGCAAGTAGCGAATAAATTTACGAATATTTTCATAAATGTTTCGTCCTTCTTCAATCGCTGCTTTAATCGTCGCGAAGTTATCGTCTAACAAAACGAGCGAGGCCGCTTCTTTTGACACATCTGTTCCTGTGATTCCCATCGCGATGCCGATGTTGGCTGTTTTAATCGCCGGGGCATCGTTAACACCATCGCCTGTCATCGCGACGATATGCCCTCGTTTTTGCAACGCTTGCACAATTTTTAATTTATGCTCTGGTGATACGCGCGCAAAAACGTACACATCTTCAACGACATCTTCTAGTTCATCGACAGACAACGTCGATAACGTCTTTCCGTCCATTACTTTTCCGTTTGGCGGCAACATGTGAAGCTGCTGGGCGATCGCTTTCGCGGTTAAAATATGGTCGCCTGTAATCATCACCGTTTTAATGCCTGCTTTTTTACATTCCGCAATCGCTTGTTTTACTTCTTTTCGTGGCGGATCGATCATCCCTTGTAAGCCGACAAACGTTAAATCGTTCTCTGCTTTCGTTTCATCGTTTACCTTTTCTGTCGGTGAAAGCGGCCGATACGCGATCGCGATCGTTCGCAACGCTTCCGATGCAAGCATGTTGACCGTTTGCTGTACCGTTTTCCGCTCTTGTTCGCGAAGCGGTTTAGCTTCATTGTTGATATATATGAATCGGCAACGATCAAGCAACATATCAGGCGCGCCTTTTGTAACGATCCAGCGTCGATTTGAGCGATCTTTCACGATGACTGTCATCATTTTGCGCGTGGAGTCAAACGGAAATTCATGTTCGATTGTAAATTCGTGAGCGATTTTTTCTTTCGTCCATCCAGCTTTCGCCGCGGAGACGACGAGCGCTCCTTCTGTCGGATCGCCATCGATCATATACGTTTTTCCTTTTTTCTTTATTTCCGCATGATTGCATAACGCACCGAACAACAATAATTGTTGAAGCTGCTTATCAGGCTTTTCCTCTTTTCCGTTATAAAAAAAACGTCCTTTCGGCTCATACCCCGTCCCGCTGACCGTCCATAATCGATTGTTTGTCCATACGCGCGTCACCGTCATTTGATTTTCGGTCATCGTTCCTGTTTTATCGGAACAAATGACAGACGCGCATCCGAGCGTCTCGACAGCAGGAAGCTTGCGCACGATGGCATTTCGCTTCATCATTCGTTGCACGCCGAGTGCGAGCACGACGGTAACGATAGCTGGCAATCCTTCTGGAATGGCGGCAACCGCAAGCGATACACCAGCTAAAAACATGTCATATAACGCATGTCCTTGCCAAACGCCGAGCACGACGACGAGCGCTGTAAGAGCTAAAGCGATCACGATTAAAATTTTTCCTAGCTGTTCGAGCTTCCGCTGCAATGGTGTCACCATCGTCGGTGCTGACTGCAATAAGTGAGCGATTTGTCCCATCGCCGTATTCATTCCCGTTCCAACGACGATGCCGACGCCGCTCCCTTTCGTCACAAGCGTGCCCATAAACGCCATGTTTGTTCGATCGCCTAGCGCGGCATCTTGCGCAAGTGGAGCCGTTTGTTTTTCTACAGGAAGCGACTCGCCCGTCAATGACGATTCTTCAATATATAGTCCTTTTGCTTCAATGATGCGCACGTCCGCTCCGATTCGATCGCCGCTTGTAAATTTTACAATATCGCCAACAACAAGCTGAGCGGACGGCACTTTTCTCCATTCCCCATCACGCAAAACGAACGATTCCGGAGCAGATAGCTTTTTTAATGCCTCGAGCGATTTTTCTGCCCGCCGTTCTTGTACAAATCCTAAACACGCATTCATGATGACGATCGCTACAATCGCGATCGCATCAATATACTCTCCTAGCATAGCTGAAATGGCTGTTGCCGCCAACAAAACGAGCACCATAAAATCTTGAAACTGTCCAATAAATTGTTTTAGCGCGGACGGTTTTTTTTCTTCTGCTAACTCATTTGCGCCAAACTGTTTTAACCGTTTTTTCGCTTCTTTTTCCGTTAATCCTGATGACATGTTTGTATGGACTTGTTGTGCAACTTGTTCAACACGTAATCCGTGCCAGCTCATTTCTCTCCCCCTTCCGCTTGTCTTATCTATGACAGCTTATTCAGGCATGTACGAAAAAATGATATGGTATAATGAAAAGAAAAAAAAAGAGAAAGGTGTTTCTTATGTCGTTTGACGGAGTATTTACATATGCCATAACAAAAGAATTACAGCGAGCGCTTGTCGGCGGACGCATTTCGAAAATTTATCAGCCGTTTCCGCACGAATTATTGCTTCATATTCGCTCGCACGGAAGCAATTATAAATTGTTGTTATCTGCCCATCCGACGTATGCGCGCATGCATATAACAAACGAAACGTACGACAACCCTCACGAGCCGCCGATGTTTTGTATGTTGTTGCGCAAACATATGGAAGGAGGAATCATTGAAGCGATTACGCAAGTCGATTTTGATCGCATCGTCATCATTCACGTAAAAACAAGAAACGAGCTCGGCGATGTTTGTACAAAACAGCTCATCGTCGAAATGATGGGCCGCCACAGCAACATCATTCTCGTCGATGCACAGACGAATACGATCATCGACAGCATGAAACATCTTTCGCCTGCGGTCAACCGTTACCGGACGGTTCTTCCGGGGGCGCCGTACATTTCGCCGCCGTCGCATAATAAAGTGAATCCGCTTGAGGCGACAGAAGAAACGGTAGTAAAAAAAATCGATTTTCTCGCTGGAAAACTAGCTGATCAACTCGTCGCCACATTTATGGGCATCTCGCCGTTGTTTGCGCGCGAAGTTGTCCATCGAGCTGGGCTAGCTAATCGAGCAACGTTGCCGAAAAGCTTTATGTCACTCATCGCAGAAGTGCGAAATGAAGCATTTACTCCGTGTATATATCGCGGACAAAAAGAAATATTTTACGCTTTACCTCTTACGCATATGGACGGGGAAGTGCAGTCGTTTGCTACGTTCAGTGAGATGCTTGATCGCTTTTATTTCGGAAAGGCCGAACGTGACCGCGTCAAACAACAAGCACACGACTTAGAGCGATTTGTCACAAATGAAAAAGCGAAAAATGAGAAAAAGCTTATGAAGTTACAAAAAACGTTAGAAGAAGCAAAACAAGCGGAGCAATATCGGCTATATGGGGAACTGCTCACGGCAAACCTTTATGCAATGAAACGTGGAATGAAAGAAATTGAAGTGATCAACTACTACGACGAAAACGGGAGTACGATCACTATTCCACTCGATGAACAAAAAACGCCGTCCGAAAATGCACAAAGCTATTTTCAAAAATACCAGAAAGCGAAAAATTCGCTTGCGATTGTTCAAGAGCAAATTGAGCGCACAAAAGAAGAAATTGCATATTTTGACACGATCCTTCAACAGCTCGAAACCGCCGCGCCAAAAGATATTGATGATATTCGCGACGAATTAATCGAACAAGGCTACTTGCGCGCCAAGGCGACAAAACAGAAAAAACAAAAGCCGCGCACGATCGAACTTGAACGCTACGTATCGAGCGACGGCACCGACATTTTTGTCGGCAAAAATAATAAACAAAACGACTACTTAACGAACAAATTCGCAAGCAAAGACGACATTTGGCTTCATACGAAAGACATCCCAGGCTCCCACGTCGTCATTAAAAGCAAGCAACCGTCTGAACAGACGATCATCGAAGCCGCTCATTTAGCCGCTTACTTCAGCAAAGCGCGCCACTCGAGCTCCGTTCCGGTCGACTACACGCGCGTCCGCTACGTCAAAAAACCGAGCGGCGCCAAACCGGGCTTTGTCATTTACGAAAACCAACAGACCGTTTACGTCACACCGGATGAGGAGTTAGTTGTGAGGATGAAAAAAACCGTCTAAATGTTAGGCGGGGATCATATGTAATCAAAATTTTTTGTCATTTTTACGTTCTCTCTTTGTCGAATGATGGTATAATAGAAACGGAAAAAGGAGGTGAGATGGGTGGAACAGTTGTTGCAGCGCATTTTTGATGAGCTTTCATTTTTGCGAGCAAACATGGCAACAAAGGACGATATCGCTGCTGTGAATAAGCGTATTGATCAAATCGAACAAACGATGGCGACGAAAGATGATATCGCTGCTGTGAATAAGCGTATCGATCAAATCGAGCAAACGATGGC